>CP154795.1:3680194-3986877 GCA_039565995.1 Propionibacteriaceae bacterium ZF39
TGCCCGTGCCCGGGCCACCGGTGAACGACATGTGCAGCGTCGGCTTCGACGTCGACAGACCGAACCGCTCGCGCGCCCGGTCGACGAGCAACAGCGACGCGATCTCGCGTACGCGCTGCTTCACCGAGGCGAGCCCGATCAGCTCATTGTCCAGTCGCGCGAGCGTCTCGTTGACCTTCGTCGCGACGTCGTCGTGGGCCAGGTCGATCTCGGCGTCGGCGGAGAGGTACGCCGGCTCGGCGGTTTCGGGCTCGGGCTGCGGAGCTGCCGGCGTACCCGAACCCGGCGCCCCTGCCGAAGCAGGAGCGCCGGGCCGATAGAAACCGAAGCCGGATTTCTGGGTCACGCGTGCGACCCGTTGCCGTTGCCGTTCGACCCGTTCCCGTTGGAGCCATAACGGGCGTCGGAGGGCCTGGTGGTGGCGTACGACTGGACGCCGTAGTTCTGGGCGCGCCCACCGAGCTCGGTGCGGGCGAGGATGAAGCCGGGCTCGTTGGCCGGGCGCTGCACGAGAAACGACAGCGCCGTGGTCTGGCGGCCGAGCGAGGCATCATAGGCATTGACGCGAACATAATGGTTCGGGAACGCCGCGCGGCATTCGTTGATCTCGGCCATCACACCGTCCGGCTCGTCCAGGTCGAACAGGGGCAGGCCCCACATCTCCCAATAGACGTTCCGCGGATGGGGGTCGTCGGTGTATTCGACCGACACGGGCCACTCGTTGTCGAGGGCGTACTTGACCTGGAGCGCGATCTCCTCGTCGGTCAGGTCGGGCAGGTGGGCGAAGGTGCCGTGACGCAGGATCATGTCTGTGTTCCTTTCCGAGCAGCGAGATCAGACGCTGGCGGTCGCGAGCGGCGCGACGTCGGGGGCGTCGGTGGACGTGTAGTCGAAGGTGATGTCGCCCCAGGTCGTGAGCGCGACGTCGAGCGGGCGGTTCCACTTGGCGGCGGCCTTGAGGATGTCCGGGCCCTCGTTGAGGAAGTCGCGACCCTCGTTACGGGCCTTGACCATGACCTCGCAGGCGACGCGGTTGGCCTCGGCGCCGGCGGCGATGCCGAGCGGGTGACCGATGGTGCCGCCACCGAACTGCAGGATCACGTCGTCGCCGAACAGGTCGATGAGCTGGTGCATCTGGCCGGCATGGATGCCACCGGACGCGACGGGCATGACGCCCGGCATGCTCGCCCAGTCCTGGTCGAAGAAGATGCCGTTGGCGGGGTTGGTCGGCACATGGTCGAGGCGCAGGGTGTCATAGAAGCCTCGCGTGGTGGCGGGATCGCCCTCGAGCTTGCCGACGACCGTGCCGGCGTGGACATGGTCGACGCCCATGAGGCGTACCCACTTGGAAATCACCCGGAAGCTCACGCCATGGGTCTTCTGGCGCGTATAGGTGGAGTGGCCGGCGCGGTGGAGATGGAGGAGTACGCCGTTCTTGCGACACCAGTTCGCCATCGACTGGATCGCCGTGTAGCCGATGGTCAGGTCGATCATCACGATGACGGAGCCGAGGTCGCGGGCGAACTCGGCGCGCTCATACATCTCCTCCATGGTCCCGGCGGTGATGTTGAGGTAGTGCCCCTTGATCTCGCCCGTCTCAGCCATCGCCTTGTTGACGCCCTCCATGGAGAAGAGGAAGCGATCGCGCCAGCGCATGAACGGCTGAGAGTTGATGTTCTCGTCGTCCTTGGTGAAGTCGAGGCCGCCCTTGCAGGCCTCATAGATCACGCGGCCATAGTTGCGGGCCGACAGGCCGAGCTTGGGCTTGACGGTGGCGCCGAGGATCGGGCGACCGTATTTGTTGAGGTGCTCCCGCTCCATCACGATGCCATGGGCCGGGCCCTGGAAGGTCTTCACATAGGCCACCGGGATGCGCATGTCCTCCAGGCGCAGTGCCTTGAGCGGCTTGAAGCCGAACACGTTGCCGATGATCGACGACGTGAGGTTGGCGATCGACGCCTCCTCGAACAGGTCGATGTCATAGGCGATGTACGCGAAGTATTCGCCCGGGCGACCCGGGACTTCCTCGCACTTGTAGGCCTTCGCCTGATAGTGCGAGTTGGCCGTCAATCGGTCGGTCCAGACCACGGTCCAGGTGGCGGTCGACGACTCACCGGCGACGGCGGCCGCCGCCTCGATCGGGTCGACGCCGTCCTGCGGGGTGACGCGGAAAACCGCGAGCACGTCGGTGTCCTTCGGCACATAGTCCGGATTCCAGTAGCCCATGCCCGCATAGCTCTGGACTCCCGGATCCCAGCGGCCCGGTCCCGATTCGGTGTTCGCCATGGTGGTGATCCCCTCGTGTGGTTCGTGCGTTGGGACCATCGTGCGGGCAGCGCGATCAACCGACAATGGAATGAATTGTTGGAATGCTTCAGCGATCGGTTAAGGGTGTGGTTCGCTTGCGGCATGCTCCCCGACTTTCTCGACGAGTACGCCGGCCCGCCCGATGTGCCGGCCGCGCTCACCTGGTCGCGTCTGCGGACCTTCCTGGCGGTCGTCGAATTCGGGGGTGTCGCTGCGGCGGCGGACCTGCTGCATGTCACGGCGCCGGCTGTGTCGGCCGCGGTCTCGGTGCTGGAGAACGAGCTCGGGACGAAGCTGTTCAGCAAGGCCGGGCGCGGGGTCGTGCCGACCGAGGCGGGGTTGGTGTTCGCCGAGCACTGCCGGACGCTGCTGGGGCTCGTGACCACCGCGCGGGAGGCCGTGCGGGACGCCGAGACCTCGCGCGTGCGCCTGGGCGTGGTCGAGACTGCGGCCGAGACGCTCTTGCCGGGACTACTGGCCTCGTTCACCCGGGCCCACCCGGGCGTGGAGCTCGCGATCCTCGTCGAGCCACGCGACGAGCTGTTCGTGCGCCTGGGGCATCACGAGCTCGATGTCGTGCTCGCCGGGCGCCCGCCGCGCGGCTCCGGTTTCGTGAGTCGCGCGACGCGGGAGAACTCACTGGTTCTCGTCGGCGCCCCGGGAGCCCGCAACGATGCCGTCTGGCTCCTGCGGGGCCACGGCTCGGGGACACGCGAAACCGCATTGGGATTGCTGACCAGATTGGAGCCGCACCCGGGCGTACTCACGCTGGGAACGCAGGGTGCGTGCCTCGCCGCCGCGCGGTCAGGGCTGGGCGTGACGCTGGTGCATCTCGACGCCGTCCGCCGTGACCTCGCGCGGGGCGATCTGGTGGAGATTCGCCAGCGGGGTACGCCCATGCGGCGCCCGTGGCACCTGTGCACCGGCACCCAGCCCAGCCGCGTTGCCGAGCTGCTGCTGGCCCACGTCACCGAGCCCGGAATGGCCGGCGAACATGCCTTCCGGGCCGTGGCTGACCTAGTGGGCTGACCTACTTGGCGGTCTTCTTGGCCGCAGCCTTCTTGGCGGGAGCCTTCTTCGCCGCTGCCTTCTTGGCTGTGGCCTTCTTCGCCGGAGCCTTCTTTGCTGCGGCGGGGGCTTCTTCTGCGGCCGCCACCTTCGGCCTCAGGCCCGGGCCCCGCTTCGCGTTGGGGTTGGCCGCCACATTGCGCGGGGTGACGATCTTCTTGAGCTGGGGGTCCTTGCCGTCGAGGCGGATCGGGGTCGGTCCACCGATCTTGAGCGCCGAGACGAGATCGCGGCCCTCGGCCAGGGCGGCGTACATCGCCGGCACCCAGCGCTCGGGAGTCTCGACCGTCTCCCACAGGTTCGGCAGATCGCTCTCGTAGGCGGCACCGAGGGCGAACACGATCACGTGACAACCGTCCGGCACCTCGTCCGGCACCTCGTCCGCATTGACGACCCAGACATTGGCCTCGTCACCCTCGGTGAGGTTCTCCATCACGATTCGGTGGGGCAGGGCACCACGCCAGAAATCGGCGGCCGGTCCGAAGAGGGCAACCCGTACGTCAGCAGTCATCGACACTCCTAGAAACAGACATCATTGTCACGAATCCACCGTGATTATCCAAGGATCGAGGGTGCCTGCGCCCTTGGCAAGAGGTCACACGGAACGTGTCACCACGCGAACGCGGAGCCCCGCCTCAGGACCCCTGCGGCATGGGCAACTCGACCGTGACGGAGGTCCCGCGCCCGGGGTCGGAGTCGATCTGCAGGGAGGCGCCGATGAGCGCACACCGCTCGGCGATCGAGGTCAGCCCGAAGTGATCGGGCTGGGAGGCCGCCCATTCCTCGGTGCCCGGGAGCTTGGCCCGTGGATCGAACCCGATGCCGTCGTCGGTGGTCGACAGCACGACCGCGTGCTCGGTGCGCTCGAGCGTGACGACGACCTTGGCGGCCTCCGCATGCCGGATCGCGTTGCTGATGGTCTCCTGCGCGATGCGGAACAGCGCCGCGGCCGCATGGTTCGACACGTCCGCGAACGCCGACTCGTCGTCCGCGCGCAGTTCGATCACCGTGTCGGGCGCGGTCTCCACCAGCGTCTCCACCGCCGCCACGAGCCCGTGATCGTCGAGCACCAGGGAGTGCAGACCCGTGATCGCGGCGCGCGTCTGGGCGTACGCCAGGTCGAGGAGGGCCTGGGCGGCCCCGATCTGTACGCCGACCTGCTCGAGCGCCGAGCCGCCCTCGCACGCTGCCTGCCCGCGACCCGGCGACAACTCCGCCGCGTTGAGGTGGAACGACATCGACGCGAGCGCGGTGGTCACCCCGTCGTGGAGATCGAACGCGATCCGCCGGCGCTCGGCCTCCTGCGCGGAGATGGCCTGGGCGATGAGCCGATCGCGCTCACCATGATGGGCATCGACAGCATCACGCAGCTGCTCGGCGTGGAGGCGCAGCCCGATCAGGTCGGCCACGGGTTGCCAGCGGCTGAGGTCCTCCCCGGAGAACGGTTCCTTGCGGTGCACGGCCACGACCGCGCGCGTCTGGCCGTCCAACGACCGCGCGGGCAAACACAGCCGGGCCACCGAGCCGGTTTCCCCCAGCCCCAGCAACTGGCGCAGGTCCGGGCTGCGCGGGGAGTCCGCGGCCATGTGAATCGCGTGGCCCATGACCGCGACCTGGCCGACGAGGCCCTGGCCGGCGGGGACACGCAACCGCTTCTCGGGAACCGCCCGGCTCGGAAACGCCCCACCGACCCGGAGCTCCGGCTGGTCGAACAGGAACACGATCGCCCCTGTCGCGTCCAGCGCCCGCGCCCATTCCCGCGCGACGACACCCCACACCGGGGTCGCCGCCCCGGTCAGGAGTTGGACCAGGGGCAGCGTGTTCACCACGATCCGCTCCGACTCTTGTTGGTCAGCGATCCGAGGACCCCGGCGTACCTCATCGGAACAGCCCCTCCCGCAGGGCCACCGCCACGGCGCCCCCGCGATCGGAAACCTCGAGCTTGCGATAGAGCCCGCGGATGTGGGTTTTGACCGTGTCCTCACTGATCACCAGACGCTGGGCGATGGCCTTGTTGGAGAGCCCGTCGACGAGGAGCTGCAGAACCTCGGACTCCCGCTGGGTGAGGCCGCGATCGGAACCGGGCCAATACTCCCCCGCGGTCATCCGCGCCGCCGACATCGCGACCCGGCCGGCGAGCGCCGGGTCGATCACGACGTCGCCCTCCATGACCCGATGGAGGTGCCGCACGAGTTCATGCGCGTCGATCCGCTTGAGGATGTATCCCGCCGCCCCCGCCCGCAGGGCCTGGAACAGATAGTGCTCGTCCTCGTACGCCGTCAGGAGCACGACCTTGAGTTCGGGCCGCTCCTTCTGCCACGCCGCGACCAGGTCGATCCCGCTGCCGCGCCCGATGCGGACGTCACACAGGACGAGGTCGGGCTCGTGTTCGGTGACCGCGGCGAGAGCCTTCTTCTCACTCGTCGCCGTCGCAACGACACGCACATCCTCGGGAAAGTGCGTCAGCATCGCCTGCAGCCCATAGAGCACCATCTCGTGGTCGTCCACGAGAATGGTGCGAATCGCACGCGGCGCGTGCTCCCCCGACTCGGCCGCCGGGCCTGGGGCCTCAGTCATGGCGAAAGGCTAACCAGCCGGGGTGGACGCTGGCTGTTTGTCCGGCAGAAGGGTGGTGACGAATTTCACCCCTCAACCACCCGCACGGGTGAAGCATCCCCCGGGCCCACGAGGTTTTCTGGAATCCCCCGAGCACGCAACCATCCAGGGAGGTTCCCGTGCTGACGAAGAAAACCACCCTCACCCAGTTCCTCATCGAAGAGCGCCGCAGCCACCCCACGGCCGTGGGCGACCTCAACAGCCTGATCATCGACCTTGCGCTGTCGGTCAAGCAGATCGGCGTACGCCTGGCGCGGGCGCCCTTCGACGGCGACCCCGATGCCCCCGGCACTCCGGCCGCGCCCGAGGATGCCCGCCACCGTCTCGACACCGATGCGACCGGCCTGGTGCTGCGCGCGACCGAGTGGGGCGGCGAGGTCGCCGGCATGGTGACCGAGGAGCTCCCCGAGCCGTACGCAATCCCGGACGCCTGTCCGCGCGGGAAGTACCTGCTGTGCTTCGACCCGCTCAACGGCTCCTGCAATATCGACATCAACAGCACCGTCGGGTCGGTGTTCTCGATCCTGCGCGCCCCGAATCCGGGCGAGCGCCCCACCCCGGAGGATTTCCTGCAGGCGGGTTCGGAGCAGGTGTGCACGGGGTACGCCGTCTATGGCCCCGCCACCATGATCGTCCTCAGTGTCGGGCGGGGGGTGCACGGCTTCACCCTCGAACCCACCCTGGGTGAGTTCATCCTCACGCACCCCGATATCCGCATCCCGGCCTCGCCGAACGAGTTCGCGATCAACTCGTCCAACGCTCGCTATTGGCAGCCGGCCGTCCGCCGCTATGTCGAGGAATGCCTGGCCGGGGCGAGCGGCCCGCGCCGCACCAACTTCAACATGCGCTGGACCGCCGCCCCCGTGGGCGAGGCGCATCGCATCCTGATGCGGGGTGGCGTCTATCTCTATCCCCAGGACCGCAAGAACGCCGCCGAGGGCGGTCGGCTGCGGTTGCTCTATGAGGCCAACCCGCTGGCGTACCTCATCGAACAGGCAGGTGGCCGCGCCTCCAACGGCTGCCGCCGCATCCTCGACGTGCAGCCGGACGACATCCACCAGCGCGTCGGGCTGATCTTCGGTGATGCGGACGAGGTGGAGCGCATCGAGGCATACCACCGCGAGCCCGTCCTCGACTCCACCCCCACCGAGACCGACCTGCCGCTCTATGGCACCCGCGGGCTGTTCCGCACGGCCTGAGTTTTCAAGGAGTACGCCCATGTCCCAGCGCCATCCGATCATCGTCGCGACCGGTTCGTCGGGCGCCGGCACGAGCACGGTCAGCCGCACGTTCCAGCAGATCTTCCACCGCGAGGGCATCGTCGCGGCCACCGTCGAAGGGGACTCGTTCCATCGCTGGGACCGGGCCGAGATGAAGGTGGAGATGGCCAAGGCCCAGGCCGAGCACCGGATGCTCAGCCACTTCGGCCCCGAGGCCAATCTCTTCGGTGAGCTGGACGCGCTCTTCGACTCGTACGCCCGCACCGGCTCCGGACGCACCCGGAAATACCTCCACGACGAGGTCGAGGCCGCGCCCTACAAGCAGCCGCCCGGCACGTTCACGCCGTGGGAGGACATCGAGCAGGGCACTGACTTCCTCTTCTATGAGGGGCTGCACGGCGCGGTCGAGGCGGAGGGCATCAACCTTGCCCGGCATGCCGACCTGCTCATCGGGGTCGTGCCGGTGATCAACCTCGAGTGGATCCAGAAACTGCACCGCGACAAGTCCATGCGGGGCTATTCGACCGAGGCCGTGACCGAGACGATCCTGCGGCGGATGCCGGACTACCTGGCGTACATGTGTCCGCAGTTTTCCAAGACCCACATCAACTTCCAGCGCGTGCCCGTGGTCGACACGTCCAATCCGTTCATCGCGCGGACCGTGCCGACGGCCGATGAGTCGATGCTGGTCATCCGGTTCAACAACCCGCGGGGCATCGATTTCCCCTATCTGCTGTCGATGCTCCACGACTCGTTCATGTCGCGGCCCAACACCATCGTGTGCCCGGGCGGCAAGATGGAGCTGGCGATGCAGCTCATCCTCACGCCCATGGTCTGGCGCCTGCACGAGCGCCAGCAGAAGGCGATGGAAGCGGAGTGACCGGTTGACTCAGCAGTCCGGGGCGAGGACGATCCGGTGCCCGGGGCGCTCTGCGTACTCCCAGAGTTCCTGGGTCAGCGGCAGTTTCGACTCCGGATCGGGGCAGGTGCGGTTGTCGAGCGCCGCCTGCGTGTCCGGGCCGACACGCAGGGTCAGCGCCAGGGGCGTCGGCGACGCGGCCCACACGTCGACGAGCGCCTCCATCTCGGGCCGGACCGCATCCGACGGCTGCTCCCATTTCGCGGTGATGGAGTCGATGACAACCTCGTGGTTGCTCTGGGACACCCTCAGCTGCGACACAGTCGGTGCCGCGGCGAACGCTGCATCGAAGCGGGCAACGGGCGGCGTGGAGTCCCAACCCACCTGATAACGGTCGGAAGAGACGCCGGCCTGATCGGCCTTCAGCCGAAGGCCGGCTACGCGGTGGAGCTGCGCGGGGAAATCGGCGTCGGCGACCTTGACGGATACGACCAGCCCCTGAGCGGGATAGAAGCCCGCGCGCATCGTGAGGTCGGTAGGCCAATCTGCCACCGCCCGGACCTGATCGTCCGACGGCATGGAGATGCCGAAGCCGGTGATCTCCCGGTCCTGGTCCCCGCTCTTCCACCGCAGATAGAGCGCGACCTCGTCTGCGGGCAGCCGACGCACCGCGGAGCCGTAAGCCCGGATCACCTCGCTCAGCAGGTCCGCCGACGGATCCTTCTCCAGTTCGACCACGAACATGTGGTCCGGTTGGCGCAGCAGCCAGGGCATCGTCCAGACCTTGCGGACGCCATCGATGTCGCGCAGGGTCTGCATCACGACCTTGTCCGGGTCGGAGCTCCTGCCACAGCCGGGCAGGAGGAGCATGAAGGCGGCCAGCAGGCCGACGAAGAAGCGACGGGCCACCTATTCAGGCTAGGAATCCAAAGGGTCGGAACGGCCCCCTAGGGTGGCCCCATGCAGGCCCCCAATCCGGAGTCCCGGGATCACCGCGATCACCGTGATCACCGCCGCGAGGTGTTGGCCCTGGCGATCCCGGCGTTCGCGACGCTGGTGTCGGAGCCGCTGCTGCTGCTCGCGGACTCGGCGTTCATCGGGCATCTCGGCACGACCCAGCTCGCCGGTCTCGGCATCGCCGGCAACATCATCGGGATCATCGCCGGGCTGTGCATCTTCCTCGCCTATGGCACGACCGCGACCGTCGCGCGGCAGCTCGGCGCGGGCAATCGCCGGGCGGCGCTGACCGGCGGCATCGACGGGATCATCCTGGGCGGGTTGCTCGGTGTTGTGATCGTGATCGGGCTCCAGCTCGGGTTGGAGCCGCTGATCAGGCTCTATGGGCCCTCGTCCGAGGTGGCCGCCCAGGCCGCGACCTATCTGCGCATCGCTTCGTTCGGGTTCCCGTTCCTGTTGATGATGCTGGCCTCGACGGGGGTGCTTCGAGGTCTCCAGGACACGAAGACCCCCCTCAAGGTCGCCATCGCGCTCAACCTCACCAACATCGCGCTCAACGCCACGCTCGTCTATGGCCTCGGGCTCGGCATCGCGGGCGCCGCTCTCGGGACCGTCGCGTCGCAGGCCGGCGCCGCCGCGTTGCTCGTGATCATCGTCGCTCGGGGCGCACGGCGGGAGGGGGCCGAGGTGCGGCTCCGGCCGGGAGGTGTGCTGGCGGCTGCTCGCTCGGGGGTCTGGCTCATCCTGCGTACCCTCGCCCTCCAGGTCTCCATCACCGCCACCACCGTGGTCGCGACGCATCTGGGAGCCGTCGGGCTGGCCGCCCACCAGGTGATCAACTCGCTGTGGATGTTCCTGGCCTTCGCGCTCGATGCGATCGCGATCGCGGCCCAGGCGATCGTGGGGCGCTATCTGGGGGCGGGGGATGCGGGGATGATACGCCGGCTCACCGCCATGATGGTCCGCTGGGGCGTCGGGTTCGGGGTCGTGCTGGGCGTCGTGTTCCTGATCGCCCGGCCGTGGATTCCGTTGATCTTCACGACCGACGCCGAGGTACGCCGGCTCGTCGCGACGGTGCTGTTCGTCCTCATCGTGCTGTTGCCGCTGTCCGGGGTGGTCTTCGTCCTCGACGGGGTGTTGATCGGTGCCGGGGACACGAGGTATCTCGCCATCGCCGGGGCGCTCGTGACGCTGGCGTACCTGCCCTTCGCCATCTGGGTCGATGTCAGCGGGAGGTCCCTGGTCTGGTTGTGGGGTGTCTATGGGATTTCGATGCTCGGCCGTGGGATCGTCCTGGGGCTCCGGGCCCGGGGCACCGCGTGGATGAGGTTGGGTGCCTGAGGCGGCTCCGGGAGTGGCTGCGCGCCCTATGGAATTGCTTCCGGTACGGAAGCGCCGCTTCCATCCGGCGAGACACCCCGGAGTGCAACGAGACGCCCGCTCCAGCAGGCGTCTCGATTCAGGCCGAGGGGTCTCGCGCGTGGACCAGGCCCAGCCGAGGTGCCTCGGGCATGGATCAGGCCGCTCAGTCCGTGTCGAAAGCCGTCATGCCGAATCTGGTCCAGCCAGCCGAGCGGCCCGGAATTCCGCTACGACTTCATCAACATCAACGCCCTTCTCCTGGAGAAGCTCATCCAGCGTTGCTGCAGCGACCCGCAAGGCCGCCATCTCTTCATCTGCGCGACCCCTGGTGGGGATGAAATACCCAACCGTGTGCCCATGCCGAGTGACTGCCACCGGCGTTTCGGATGCGATGTATTCCGCGAGGCCTGCCCGGAACTCCCGGATTCCCACAGATACCGTCATCACACACCTCCACTTGATTGTGTATCTATGTGTACACAATAGCATGAGGCTTGCAGCTGGCTCCGCCGAATCCCTCAGTCCGTGTCGAACGCCGCGCGAAGCATGGCCTCGCGGTCGGCGAGCTTGACGGTGGCCGCCCCGTGTTCGGCGCCCAGGGCGTCTTCGGCCGCACGGATCCGGTCCCATCGGGCCCAGTCGACAGCGGGATGTCCGGAGGCCTCGAGCTTGTCGGCCAGGTCCGGGCGGGTCGGCGTCCCCGATCCGGCGGAGCCCAGATTCTCCAACAACCGCTCGGCTGTCTCGGCGGCATCGCCCTTATTGGTGCCGATCACGCCGGTTGGGCCGCGCTTGATCCAGCCGGTGACGTACTCCCGGCCGGCCGTTCCGGCCACCTCCCCCTCGTCGTTCGGAATGAGACAGCGATCGGGGTCGAAGGGCAGACCGGGGATCGGCTCACCGCGATAGCCGATCGCCCGGATCACCGCCTGGGCATCGATCCGGCCCTCGGTCACGGGGCCTCCGGGCGGCGCGGTCAACACGTCGACGCCCGTCACCGACATCTCCCCCTCGATCCGCTGCGGGGTCGTCCAGAAGTGGAAGTGCATTGTCTTGCGGGGATGGTCGTTGTTGCCGTCCCAGTGGGCGTACGCCTCGCGGAACAACCGGAGGTTGGTCGCCACCTCGCGCGGGTGGCCCTCCTGCTCGGCCAATGCGGCCGGATCGGTGTGGAGGACGATCCGCACGTCGGGGAGTTCGAGCAGCTCGGCGAGTTCGACGCGCGTGAACTTCACGTGTTCGGGCCCGCGGCGACAGAGGAGATGTACGTCGGTCAGCTCGTGGTCCAGCTCGTCGACCACCTCTCGCGGCATGTCGGTGCTCTCGAGCAGCTTCCGCGGCTGCAGCGAAATCCGGGAGACATCGAGCGCGACATTGCCGGCACCGACCACGACGAGGGTCGAGGTGCCGTGCCAGTCGGCGGGTTTGAGGACGTCGGGGTGCCCGGAATACCAGGCCACGAAGTGGGCCGCGCCCAGACTCCCGGCGAGCTCCTCCCCGGGGATGCCGAGGTCGCGGTCATAACGCGCGCCGGTCGCATAGATGACCGCGTCATAGTGCTCGAGCAGATCCTCGCGGGAGACATCCCGGCCCACGTGCACGTTGCCGAAGAACCTCACCCGCTCGTCCTCGAACGCCCGCGCCAGAGCCCGCGACACGGTCTTGGTCTTCGGGTGATCGGCCGCGACGCCGTAGCGCAGGAGGCCATAGGGAGCGGGCAGTGACTCGAGGACATCGACCCGCGTGACGTCCTCCGACCTCAGCAACCGTTGCACGGCATAGATCCCACTCGGACCTGCTCCGACGACCGCTATCGCGAGTCCCACGTCGACCACTCCTCCACGACGACACTGTCGAGACCCCTATTCAACCCCACGTTGACTCCGAGCCGCCGGAACCCTGCCCGCGAGCGCGTGCGTCGAACCGCCCAGACCGTCTCTTCTGTGAAGAGCCCTCAAACCTCCGACCCGAAGGGACCGATGAAACCCACCACCCGCCTCGGTCGCTGGCACCGATCCGCCCTCACGCTGCTGCGTCAGGCTTCGTGGCGACGGGTACGCCTGTTCGATCCGCACGGCAGCCCCGTCGCGCGCTTCTCGGTCAACGACACCGCCTCGGCCACGGGTCGCCCGCCGATCCTCATCGTCTCGGGCCACCGATGTGGGGCCTTCGACGGACTGCTCGTGCAGGCCTTCCATCCGACGGCCGTCACCCTGCTGTCCACGCAGCTGGTCGCGAACCCCTATCTCCGATTGCTGTTCACCGGCATCCCGATCGCCCGCCCCCAGGACCGGGCGCGCGGCAAGGACTCCGGCGCGGTTCCGGATGCCGTGGCCGCCGCAGCCGAGCAACTCAGGTCGGGTGGCGACCTGGTCATGTATCCCGAAGGCACCTCCACCTGGTCCCACTCCCCCCAGCCGTTCCACCGTGGCACCGCCGCCGCGCTCCGCCGCGTGCTGGGCGAGGGGCACGATGTGACCCTCATCCCCGTCGCCCCGCACTATGAGCGTCCCACCGACTGGCAGTCCCGCGCCGAGCTCGTGGTCGGGCGGCCCCTCACCCTCCGCGGGTCCCGGCCCGGTGAGTCCAAACCCACGCTCTCCGAACTCGCCGAGCTGATCGAGGCCCGCGTACGCGAACTCTCCGTCGACTCCCCCACCCCCGAGACCTTCGCCGCTGCCCGCCGGGGAGCCCGGGCCCGGATCGCTGCTGACCCCGAGTCGTCCTATGCCGCAGCGTTCCTGCGTACGCAACGGGCACCGGCCACCGAATCCGCCGCCCCCGCCGCGCCCTGGTCACGACGCGTCCTGTCCCTCGTCGCGATTCCGGCGCTGGCGGCCCTCGTCGCGCTCCACTGGCCGACGCTCCTGGCCGGGTGGATCGGCGCCCGCGCCGCCGACGGTCGCAATGTCGTCATGCTCCATCGCATCCTGACCGCACTCCCCGTCGCAGCGCTGACCCTCCCCATCCACCTCGCCCTCGCCGTCCAGTGGCCCTGGCTCCTGATCGGGCACGCATTGGCGGTGATCGGTTTCCGGACCTGGGGACCGGTCCGCGACCTGTGGATCCGCGCCGACGACGGTGTCGATGCGCCCGAACCGTCCATCCCCGCAGACAACTCCCGAGCACGCCATGACGAGAGGCACCGATGATCGACACGACCGACATGACCAACAGCGCGACGAGTGCGGCCGCAGGGACGCCCTTCGTCCTCGCACTCACCGACCCACGCGCCACCAACGCGGCGCAGACCGGCGGCAAGGGCGCGAGCCTGGCGCGGATGGCGGGCGTCCTCCCCGTACCCGACGGGTTCATCGTGACCTCCGCCGCCCACGAGATGGTCCTCGCACCCCACGCCGATACTCTCGCGCTCGCCCTGTCCGGAGACGATGCATCGGCTCGGACCGCCCGCGCCCAGGCGCTGACCGCCTCGATGGTCCTGCCCCACGCTGTCGCCGACGCGGTGCGGTCAGCCCTGCGTACCCTCGACGGCCCCCTCGCCGTCCGCTCCTCCGCGATCTGGGAGGACCTACCCGGGGCCGCGTTCGCGGGCCAGCACGACACGGTGTTGGGGGTACGCGGGGTGGAGGCGGTGCTCACGGCGATCCGCCAGTGTTATGCCTCGCTGTGGCACGAGCACGCGCTCCGCTATCGCGATCGTCTCGGCCTCGACAGCCGGCAGGCCCGGATGGCCGTGGTCGTGCAGCGCATGGTCGATGTGCGCCAGACCGATCAGGCCGGGGTGGCGTTCTCCGCGGACCCCATTCGGGGCGATCTCGATGCTGTGCTCATCAACGCCGCCCCCGGGCTCGGAGAGACCGTCGTGAGCGGCGAGTTCCCGGTCGACGAGTTCCGGGTGGTTTCGACCGGCTCGACCGCCGTTTCCGAGGTCGAAGCCACGCCCCAGTCCACCCCCACCGCCCTGGTCATGACCGACGACGGCACCGAGCGCGTACCCGTCCCCGATCCCGACACCGCCTGCCTCACCGACGAGGCCGCGCTTGAGGTCGCGGATCTGGCTCTCGCCGCCGCCCGGTACGCCGGCTTCCCCCAGGACATCGAATGGGCGCGGGTCGACGGCCAGGTCCTCCTGCTCCAATCCCGCCCGATCACCACCTTCCCCGAACGCTGGACCCGCGACGAATCCGCCGAACGCTTCCCCGCCGTGATGACGCCCCTCACCTGGGACCTGATCGAGCGCGGATTCCACCTGTCGCTCGAGCATTCGCTCGAACTCATGGGTCGGCCCCGGTTCGGTGGGCGCTGGTTCGCACGCTTCGGGGCGTACGTCTATGGCAACCAGAACGCCGTCCGCATCTATGCCGACGCCATGCCGCTGTCGCTCGACTCCGTTGACGATCTGCGCGGTGCGCTGGGCGGGATCCTCGACAAGTTCGGCTGGATGCTCGAGCTCCCCGAGCGCTGGTGGATCGACCTCGACACCTATCTCCTCGAACTCGGCCGGCTCGAGGGGACCGATCTCGAGCGGTTGGACGAGGCGGAGCTGTGGGGACATGTACGCCGCATTTCCGCTGTGGGCACTTCCTATTTCCGGCCCAATATCGCGATCTCGCTGGCGCAGCGGACGTTGTACGCCGGCCTGCAAGCCCTGGCTCGGCTGGCAGCCGGGAGCGAGGACGAGGGGGATGCCCTGTTCCATGACCTGCTGGCGGGTGTGGTCACGCGGACCGCGCACGTGAACGCCGAGCTGGCCGAACTGGGGCGGGAGTTCGCTCAGGTTCCGGGCCTCGCGGCCGACCTGCGCGAGGCCGTGCTCGCAGGAGACGAGGCCCGGGCGCTGCGCCTGCTCGACCACGAGCTGCGCGAGCGATTCGACCGCTTTCTCGCCCGTCACGGTCACCGCGAACTCGACATCGATGCCTATCAGCCGACCTGGGGCGAGTCGCCCCTCGTGGTGCTGGACCAGCTCGCGCAACTCGCAGAGTCGCCCGACGTCGACCACTTGGCTCGCGCGGTGTCGGGCCGGGGCCGGGCGATCGCGGCGCGTGAGCGGCTCCTGGCCGCGGTGCCCGACGACCTGCGGCATCTGGCCGACGAGGTGGTGCGGCTGGCGCGGACCTACACGGAGCTGGACGATGTGGAGCACTACGAGACCACGCGCATGACGCCGGTCCT
This sequence comes from Propionibacteriaceae bacterium ZF39, assembly GCA_039565995.1. Classification (GTDB taxonomy): domain Bacteria; phylum Actinomycetota; class Actinomycetes; order Propionibacteriales; family Propionibacteriaceae; genus Enemella; species Enemella fulvus. The sequence continues at coordinate 3,695,720 of CP154795.1, forward strand.
CCGCCGCGGGCTGCGAGCGCTGGGTGACCGGCTGGTCGACCGGGGCGTACTCGACGCAACCGACGACCTCTATTTCGCCACCGCCGAGGCGATGGACGCCGCCGCGGCCAGCGGGCAGTGGGATGCGGTCACGGCGGTCGTCGCGGAGAACCGGCGGGAATACGACGAGGCGCGGGATCGTACGCCGGCCTGGGTCTGGGGTGAGGACGACCGTCGGCTGAGGAGCGAGGAACGAGCGTCTCGAAGCCCCGAAGACCCCCTCACCGGCCTCCCCGGTTCACCCGGTCAGGTGACCGCGCCGGCGTTCGTGGTGCACGGACCGGCGGACATGCCGTCCTTCCCGCGCGGGGCGATCCTGGTCGCGCGCACGACGTCGCCGGCCTGGACCTCGCTGTTCCACCGGGCGGCGGGCGTGATCACCGAGTCGGGCGGACCGTTGTCGCACGGCGCGGTCACCGCGCGCGAGTTGGGCCTGCCGGCGGTGATGGGCGTACGCGGGGCCTTCGAAGCCCTCGCCCACGGGCCGGTGGTGACCGTCGACGGAACGCGGGGGACCGTGGCCCTGGATGACAGTGGCGATGAGGTACAACAGAGGACATGACCTCTGCCACGAACGACCTGCCCCGCTCGCTGGATTGGGTGATCCGGCTGTGCTCGATCGACAGCACGAGCCGACTGTCGAATCTGCCCGTGATCGATGTCGTCGCCGACGAGGCCAAGCGCCTCGGTCTCGACCCGAAGACCTGCCCCCGGCCGGACAACCCGGAGAAGGCGAATCTCCTTGTGACGATCCCCGCGGCGGACGGGTCGACCGCCGGTGGGGTCGTGCTGTCGGGGCATACGGATGTCGTGCCCGTCGACGGACAGGACTGGCATTCGGACCCGTTCGCGCCGGAGGTCCGCGACGGCAAGCTCTATGGACGCGGCACGTGTGACATGAAGGGCTTCATCGGTGTCGCCGTGGCGCTGCTGCCCGACATGATCGCGGCCGACCTGACCGAGCCGATCCATCTGGCGCTGAGCTATGACGAGGAGATCGGCTGCATCGGTGGCGAACAGATCGTCAAGGACATCGCCAACCTCGGCCTCACCCCGCGTGCGGCGATCATCGGCGAGCCCAGCTCTATGCGCGTGATCACCGGCCACAAGTCGGTGAACCTCTGCAAGATCACCTTCCACGGCCGGGCCGCGCATTCGTCGCTGACGTCGGCCGGGGTGAACGCGGTGGAATATGCCGCGCAGTTCATCACCTGGGTCCGCGGCCGGGCCGATGACTGGAAGGCGAACGGGCCGTTCGACGAGGCATACGAGCTGCCCTACACCACCTCGGGCTCCAACATGATCAACGGTGGCATCGCCTCCAACACGGTTCCCGAGCTCTGTGTCGTGCACTCCGAGTTCCGCACGGTGCCGGGCGTCGACCAGCACGTGACGATGGCCGAATACGAGGCGTACGCCCGCGAGCTCGAGGTCCGCATGAAGGCCGAGCACGAATCGGCGTCGGTGGACTTCGAGGTCCTGGCCGCGGTGCCGGGGTTGGACACCCCCGCGGACGCGGAGACGACCAGCCTGGGACGCGAGCTCGGGGGCGTACCTTCCGATGACAAGGTCACCTATGGCACCGAGGCCGGGCAGTTCTCGGGGGCGGGCATGGAGGCCGTCGTCTGTGGCCCCGGCGACATCGCCCAGGCCCATACGGCCAACGAGTGGATCGAGCTCGACCAGCTCGTGGCGTGTGAGGAGTTCGTCGGTCGGCTGATCGAGCGCCTGTCTCGGTAGGAGGGGGACGGCCCTACGTAATTGCGTCCGCTGCGGAAGCGCCCGTCGCTACCGATCGCACTTGTTCATAATTCTCACGTGTTCACGTATCATGAACACGTGGATAAGATGAACGTTGAGCGGCTTGAGCGGGTTTCGGAATCGCTGGCGGCCCGAGGGGTGACCTTGCGCTGGGACGAGACCGCTGCGGACGATGCCGGTGTCGATGGCCGGGTAAGCGTGGAGTTTGACGGTCGCCGAGCCGAGTTCCCCTATGAGAGCAAGTCGCAGCTGCGCCCTTCAACGATCCCCGTGCTTCGTTCGGCGCCAGGGTCGGGCGCAGTCATCGTCAGCTCACACATCACGACGACCGTCGGGCAACTGCTCCGGGACCGCGGTCTGCACTACGCAGATGCGGCGGGAAACACGTTTCTGACTGCACCGGGTCTCCACATCGAGATCGAAGGGAAAAGGCCGAAAGCCGATCGACGGCCCCATCAATCAGGCTCGCTGTTCACCCCAGCAGCACTCCCCGTCATCCTGGCGATCCTGACTGAGCCCAAACTCGCGGCCGCACCCCTACGCGAAATCCAGGATCAGACCTCGGTCTCCATCGGGACAGTCTTCAAGGTTCGAGAGGTACTTCGCCGACGGGGAATCGACGATCCCCTGACGGAATCGTCGGGCAGCGGGGTCAGGGATCGGTGGCGCCAACTGTTCGAGGGATGGGTGGCCGCCTATATCGAGCGAGCCCCGAAGACCGCTGTGCGCTTTCGCAGTGACTTGTCCCCGAGGCAGCTGAAGCAAGCCCTTGCCGGAGTGGATGGAACGCTCTCGGGGGAAGCCGCCGCCAGCGTCAAGGGGTTCGATATTCGCCCTGCATCACTGGACCTCTACTACCGAGGGAAGCTCGGGCCCATCGTGAAGGACCTACGCCTTCGCCGGGACCCCGCTGGCCCAGTCAGCGTCCGTTCCCCTATTTGGGCGGAGACAATGGACGCCCCCACTGACAGGAACAGGCCGAATCGACTCGCGCCGGCTCCTGTGATTTATGCCGACATCGCAGCCTTGAACGACCCTCGGGCAGATTCTCTTCTCAAGGAGCTCAGAACGCATGACTCGACTCTTCGACCTTTCTTCCTCGGATGAGCTCCTTCCCCCACTCGAGGTTCTGCGTTCACTGCACGAGCGTGCCAAGAAGCAGTCCAGTCAATGGGTCGTCATCGGGGCAGCCGCACGCGACCTGACCATTCATGCTCCGCTCGGAATCTCACCCCACCGAGCCACCAAGGACATCGATATCGCGGTCGCGATTCCCGAGGGTTCGACCTTCAACGCCTTTACGGACGGATTGATCCCCGTCAGAGGGATCCTCCATCGGTTCTGGGTGGAGAACGTTCAGGTCGACATAGTCCCGTTCGGGGCGGTCGAGCGCAACGGGCATGTCACCTTCGACGATGACCGGGTGCTGAACGTGATCGGTCTTGCAGAGGCAGCCGCCGCTCCTGACCTCGCCGTCATTCCGGGTCACTGGGAGATTCCAGTCGCCTCACTTGAGGCCCAAAGCATCTTGAAGATAATCGCGTGGAATGACCGACGACATGACAGCACCAAAGACGCGCTTGATCTCTTCACGATTCTCTCCTCGGGGTCAGAGGGGTGCTATGCCGACGAGACTTGGGGAGACGATGAGGCGCTCGAAGCGTGCGAGCACGACATCTGGTTGGCAGGGGCTTTTCGCGTCGGACGCAGGGCTGCGGGACTGTTCAATCACGATCGCGCCCCCGCAGTGACTGGCGTCCTCCGCAATCCGGACCGCGTCGATCAACTCACTCGAAATATGCAGCACCGACACGCTGGCATGCTCCTGGACTCGTTCACCCGCGGCTTCGAAGTTGGACAGCGCAAACTCGGGTAATCGCTGATCAGTCGATGGCCTCGACGCCCTGCGCCTTGAGGCGCTCGAGATTGTCGCGCATGGTGCTGACCAGCGCGGGATCGTGGGGCGTCCAACCGGTGACCTCCTCGAGGATCCGCAGGGGCTCGCGTGTGCGATAGGACTGCGTCGGGTTGCCGGGGAACTTCGCGTTGGTGAGGTTCGGGTCATCCTCGAACGAGCCCATCGGCTCGACACGATAGATCCGCTCCACACCGTCGCCCGCCGCCAGCTCCGCTCCCCAGATCGCGGCATCCATCGACCCCGCGAAATAGAGGTGGTTGGCCTGGCGGCGGGAGCCATAGTTGCTGGTACGCCCGGTTTCGAGCAGGTCGCCGGTCGCGAGTTCGGCTCGCGTGCCATGGAAGAACGGCCCCGGCGGAATGACCGCCTCAGGCATCGCGACCACGGCCTTGCCGGTGAGGTGGCCCGTCTCGACGGCGGCGACGGCGTCGGCGGCGCGGTCGAAGGGTACGCGCACCGTGATCCGTGGCCGCAGCACTCCCTGCGCGACGAGGCCGGCGACCTCGGCGTACACCTCGCGGACCCGACGCCGCGTCACCGCCGATCCGCCCAGTTCGGCCGCTCCGTTGAAGTCGGCGACGCTGCGCAGGCGGCCGGGCGTACGCAACAACCCCGCCGCCTCGACCAGCACCGCCCCGCCGACGCAATCCAGAACCGCGTCGACACCCTCGGGCGCGATTGCGCGTACGCGTTCGACCCAGCCGTCGCCGGACATCACGTGGATTCCGCCCGACTCCTCAACCACGGCGCGCTTCACGGGGCTGCCCACGCCGATCCCGCGGGCCCCGCCTGCGGACGCCAACTGCAGTGCCGGCTCGCCCACTCCCCCGACGCCGACGACCAGCAAGGACTCCCCCTCGCCGAGCTCGAGCTCGTGGACGGCATCGAAGGCCGTGGCCAACGCGACGGGCACGCAGGCAGCGGCAGCCGGATCGACACCCGGCGGTACGGGCGTCACCGACGGACCGTCGAGCAGCACCAGTTCGGCCAGGGCACCCGTTCCGGCCGCGCACGATCCGAACACCACGTCACCCTCGGCGAACTCGATGCCCTCACCGCAGGCCACGACCCGACCGCAGGCCTCCCGACCGATCGCCATGGGGAGGTCAATCGGGACAGTCCCCGCGCGCAGGCCGCTGCGTACCTTCACATCCGCCGGATTCACCCCCGTCGCCACGAGGCTGATCAACACCTGACCCGGGCCGACGACAGGGTCCTCGACGTCGAAGAACCTCTGCACCTCGGGCCCACCGAAGCGATCGAATCCGAACATGCGCATGGGCTCACCCTGTCAGAGGTCACCCCAGCTCGGCGCGCAGGAACTCCAGCACCTTGGGCCAACTGTCGCTGAGGGCGTAGTCGCTGCCCTCCTTCGTGCCGCCCATCTGGGTCGCATCGAAGGGATGATCCGGATCGGCGGGCGGTCCGGAGATCATGTGGCCTGCCTCGGGGTACGCCAGGACGCTGACGGTCGGGCCGTCGTGCTGTGCCGCCCGTTTCTGCACCTCACGGGACATGTCACACGACGGCCAGAGGGTGTCCTGCTCGCCGCAGATCAGCAGCAGAGGCGCGCGTGAGTTCTCGATCGGGATGATTGCGTCCTGGTGCTGGGGCAGGTTCTCGTGCCAGGAGCGGACATACATGTCGACCATCGGGCCGCCGCGGAAGTCCTGGATATAGGGCACGTAGGGCACGTCCTGCCCGCCGGAGCTCCACGTCGATCCGGTCTGATTCCACTTCCACGGCTCGCGCAGGTTGAAGCCGGCCCAGACGACGTGGGACGGGACATAGCCGACGACAGCCTTGAACTCGGGCGTCTGCGAGGCCAACAGCACCGCGGCCTCCCCACCCTTCGACGTCCCTATGAACGCAAAGCGTTCGGGGTCGACCTCCGGCTGGGCGAGGACCCAGTCGAACGCGGTCCGGAACGTCTCGAGCGGGATGCGGTCCATGATCTCCGGCTGGCCCTCGGCGCCCCAATAGGACAGGGCGAGAGCGGTGTAGCCCTCCTTCTGCAACGCCTGTGCCGTCCGGTCCACCTGACGGCCGATGCCACCGTCGGACCCGCCGACCACGACAACGGTCGGATGGCGCCCGGGTCCCGGGGCCGGATAGTAGTTCGCGATCATTCCGTTGTCGGTGACGCGGCGACCGGTCGGGCCTGCGTCGGCGACCACGATCTCCGGCGCCCAGGGCTTGATGACGACGAGCAGGCCGATCACCAGAACAAGGACACCGAAGAACGAGAGGACGCCCACGCCGATCTTCTTGCCGAGGGACCACTTCTTCTTGGGGGAAGTCATGCCAGGACGCTATGACGACGCAGGGTCGCTCCCTTCACCTCACGAGCGGTCGAGGAACTCCAGGACCATCCGGTTGAACGTGTCGGCGTGCTCGATCTGGAGCCAGTGCCCACAGCGATTGATCAGCACCAGCGCCGCATCCGGGATCAGCTGGACCAGGCGCAGGCTGTTCTCGAAATGCACGACCCGATCATCGCGGCCGTGGAACAACAGAGTCGGTGCCTGGATCGTCGCGACCTTCGCGTGATCGAGCTCGACGATCGCGCGCTTGCCGATGCCGTCGATGAAGTTCTGGTTGTGCTCCGGATGCGCCGCGACCATGGCGGCCCGGCCCTGGATCAACTCATCGGTCGCGAACGACCCGTCGAACGTCATCACATCCACCAACTCACGCATCGTGTCGAAGGTCGGCCGGCGATAACCCTTCTGCAGGATCTTCAACCCCTCGGTCAACCCACCTGGGCCGAACAGCGCCGGCGCCCCGTTGGAGGAGCCCATCGTGATCAGCTTCGTCACCCGGTCGGGATGTTCATAGCCGAACCGGATCGTGGTGCCGCCGCCCATGGAGTTGCCGATCAGAGCGGCCTTCTCCAGGCCGAGGGCATCCATCAGGTCAGCGACCGCAGTCGGGTGGTCGCGGTCGGCCCAGGTGACGGGATCGGATTCGCCCCAGCCCGGCATGTCGGCCGCGATCACGCGATAGCGCTCCGCCAGGGCCGGGATGTTGTGCTGGAAGTTGGACCAGCCCGTGGCCCCCGGGCCCGACCCGTGGAGCAGGATCACCGCCGGCGCATCGGCCGGTCCGGCTTGGTTGGTGTGGATGTTCCAGCTCCGGGTCGGCACCATCCGGCTGGTCGAGTCATAGGTCAGTTCCATGTCAGTCCTCCGTTGTCGCTGTCATGACGCCGAAACCGGCGATGTATTCGGGGATGGGGCGATAGAAGCGCTCCCCGATCGCGTACGCCCCAGCGGCCGCGAGCGCGCTGAACGCCGCCACCCACGCGCGCACCTCGTGCGAGGAGTGGCCGGCCTGCTCGGCCATCTCATCGGCGACATAGGCATCGAAGCGACCGACGTCCCCGCTCGCACAGTCTCCCATGAACGCCTGATCCCACTCAGGATTGAGATCCCGGATCGTCGCGGTCCCGGCCGCGAAGGCGTGGGCCGTGTCGATGACCCGCTGCTGGCGGGCGGCGCGTACCTCCGCGGGAGGGTTCTTCCCCGCCAACAGCAACTCCCGCGCCCGCTCGTCCGCGGTCGCCCACTGCGGCACCGGCGGATCGTGCGACAGGCCGCCCGAGGCCACCAGCAGGATCCGCTCCGGCCGCGCCGCCGCCCAACGCCCGATCGCCTCCCCGAGCAGGCGCATCCGCCGCATGGGCGCGAACGGCGGGGCCACCCCATTGACGAAAACCGGAATGATCGGCACGGCATCCACCCCGCCGAACAGCGTCTCCAACGGCTGCACCGCACCATGGTCGAGGGCCATCAGATGCGACACCGCAACATCGATATCGGACTCCAGCACGCGCGCCGCCAGATCCTGCGCCAGATCCGTCCGCACCGGCAGAGCACCCTCGGCACTGCCATAGTCCCCCACCCCGAACGCCGAGGTCCCGATGCAACTCGGCGGCATGACCTCATAGAAGAACCCGTTGTAGTGATCCGGCGCAAACGTGATCACCAACTCGGGATCGATCTCGGTCACGAACGCCCGCGCCCGATCGAACACCCCGATCAGCTCCTGCGTGACCTCGGGCGCCGGCTGCACATAATCGAGAAGCGGACTGTGGGACATCGCCACCAGCGCGAGGCTCATCGCACACTTTCCACGGTTGCCGAGGCGGCTCGCAGCAAGGAATCCAGCGCCCGCGGTGCATCCTGGGCCAAGCACGCAGCCGCCACGAAGCGATCGGGTCGCAGGAACACGACGCCCATTCCGCGGGTGTCGAACCACCCTTTGAGGCTGCCGTCGAGATCCCCGACGACCAGGGAGCCGGAGCCGGCGTACTCCTTCTCCGCCCACCCCCGCTGCGACTCGCTCGTGAAGGCCACGAGCCGGGCACCCAACCGCTCCAGCTTGGCGCGATCGCTCGGCGAGAGCAGTCGGGCCGGGTCGTTGCCCCATGCGGCGACGGTCCACCAGGGGCCGATGACGTCGTCGAGGCGTACGCCCGTCGCCTCTGCCGTCGCGACCCGGGGCTGAATGAACTGCAGGCCGACGGGCGAGCGCTTGTCGACGGCGTTGCGGACGGCGACGAAACGACTGGTACGCCGAGCCGCCGCTTCCCCCGGCTGCAACGAATCCGGCTCGACGACGACGCCGCGGCCATAGCGGGGCATGGGCTTGAAGCGCATGTCGGTGAAGTACTCCTTGACCTGTGGCGACAGGTTCAGCACGCGGGAGGCGGTGTCGCGCAGGAACGCGACGCGCTTGTCGGTGGGCTTGATGATCGAACCGAAGGTCATGGAGAGGTCGATCATCGCCTTGGCGTGGTCGCGGCGCTCGACGTCATAGGTGTCGAGGAGGTGATCTGAGGCCTTCCCGGCGAGCACGGAGGCGAGCTTCCAGCCCAGGTTGGTGGCATCGCGCATGCCGGAGTTCCAGCCCTGCCCCATCCAGACGGGCATGAGATGGGCAGCGTCGCCGGCGATCAGCACCCGGCCCTTGCGGAAGCCGGTCGCGATGCGACCGTGGTGGGTGAAGACGCGGCGGCGGATGACGTCCAGGCGGGACGAGTCGGGGACGTGGTCGCGCAGCAGGTCGGCGACAAAGCCGTCGTCCTCGACCTTCTCGCTCGGCTCGTGGTCGAACAGCATGAACTCCCAGCGGCGGACGCCGTGCGGAAGGCCGATGGAGACATAGGGCCGGGCCGGGTCGGCGCCGAGATAGACATTGGGTACGCCCAGCGGGTCGTTGCGGACGTCGATCACCACCCAGCGCGTCGAGGGCGACTTGCCCTCGAAGTCGACGCCCATCCAGCCCCGGGTGAAGGAGCGTCCACCTTCGCAGCCGACAAGGTACGCCGCCTCGATCCGGGTGGTATCGCCCTCGTTCGGGCCGGTCCGCACGGTCGCCACCACCTTGTCGCCGTCGTCCTCGATGCCGGCGAGCTCGTGCTCGAACAGGACGGTGACGTTGTCATAGCGGGCGAGCCCGTCGTGCATGACCTTGTCTACGAGCGGCTGGATGAAGCCGTGCTTGCGGGGCCAGCCGAACGGCTCACCCTTGGGGTCGTTGGTGAGGATGACCTCGCCGTGGCCGTTGACCAGGCGCATGATGTGGTGCGGGACGGTGTAGGGCGTGACCTCGTCGATCAGGCCCATGGTCTGGAGGCTGCGGAACGATTCGTCGTCCATGCCGACACCGCGTGGATAGTCGATGAGCTCGCTGCGGCTTTCGATGAGGACGACCTTGCGGCCGTACTGGCCGAGGAGATTGGCCAGCGCCAGCCCGACGGGGCCCGCGCCGGCGATCAGGACTTCGGTGGTCAGCGACATTGCTGCTCCTTGCGTGGAGGGGCGTTTCAGAAGCGTGGGATTGCTTCGAGAGTAGGAACGGCGAAACCTGCGCGCCGATAGCTCGTGCCACAAAGTGGCACGTCGTCACGCGCCGAGCGACCGCCGATACGCGGCGCTGGCGCGGGCGCAGACCTCCAGCACGACGGGGTCGAAGCGGCCGGCGCGGATTTCCAGCCGCGGGCCGGTCACGGACAGTGCCGCCACGGGCTCCCCGCCGGGCGCCATGACCACCGACGCGACGCTGCCCACTTCCTCGAGATATTCGCCGTCGTCCCGCGCGACCCGCGTACGCCGGATCCTCAGCACATGACGCCGCAGCTCATCGGGGTCGGTGATCGTGCGGGTGGTCCAGCGCTCGAGCTCGCGGGCGCAGGCGCGCTCCAGAGCATCGGAGTCGAACGCCAGCAGCGCCTTGCCCAGACTCGTGCAGTGCGCCGGGGCGCGTCCGCCGATGCGGGACGGGCTCGGAGCGCGATGGATCCCGTGGAGCTTGTTCAGGAACACCACCTCACCGTCGAGTGCCGCGAGCTGCACGGTCATGCGGGTCCGCTCGAAAAGCGACGCCAGAAATGGGGTGACCACGCGTTGGACACGGTCGATGACGTCGCTGGCGGGGATGGCCAGCGTGTCGATCATCAGCAGCCCCGGCCGATAGTGACCATCGACACTCGAGAGGGCGCCGGTCGCTTCGAGTGTGCACAACAGGCGATAAGTCGTGGACTTCGGCAGCCCCGCCCGCCTGGCCAGCTCCGAGATGCCGAGACCGCGGTCATAGTCCTTTTCGACGAGCTGCATCAATTCGATGGCTTTCTCCACTGACGCAACTCTTTTGGGCCCTTGCCGCTCCATTGCCCCGTCCTTGACCATGCCACATTGTGGCACGGGTCGTTCATCGCAAGCGAGGTCAGCGCGCACATTCGAAGCGTCAACCCGAGCACCGTTCACTCAACGACGAGGACCCCGATGACATCCAACGTTTCTCACTCTGCGCCACCGATTGCGCCGACGTCCCCCGCCGAACGGCGGCGGGCGGTCGTCTCCAGCTTCCTCGGCCAGACGGTCGAGTACTACGACTTCCTGCTCTATGGCGCGGCCGCCGGCCTGGTCTTCCCGAAGCTCTTCTTCTCGGGTCTCGACCCGGCCCTCGCGCTCCTGCTGTCCTATCTCACGCTGTTCACCGGCTATGTGTCGCGACCGCTGGGCGGCCTGCTGTTCGGCCACTTCGGTGATCGCTACGGCCGCAAGAAGATGCTCTTCATCACGCTGATGATGATGGGCATCGTGTCGATCTGTGTCGGGCTCATGCCGACCGCCGCGACGATCGGCATCTTCGCGCCCATCCTCCTCACGGTCCTGCGGCTCGTGCAGGGTTTCGCGGTCGGTGGCGAGTGGGCCGGTGCGATGCTCATGTCGATGGAGCATTCCCAGGAGGAGAAGCGCGGCCTGGGGGCGAGCCTGGCGGTGGCGGGTGCACCGTTCGGCGCAGTGATGGCGACGCTGGTGCTCGGCCTGTTCGCCGCGCTGCCCGATGAGCAGTTCCTCTCCTGGGGCTGGCGTATCCCGTTCCTGCTGTCGGTGGTCGTCGTGATGCTGGGTCTGTTCCTGCGGGCCCGGGTGAGTGAATCACCCGACTTCGAGGCGGCCCGCGCCCGCGGCGAGGTCCACATCGGGCTGCCGGTCGCGATCCTCTTCACGAAGTATCCGCGCGAGGTCGTCCTCGGCGCGATCGCCGGTGCCGCACCACTGTTCGTGCAGGGCCTGCTGGCCGTGTTCATGGTCCCCTATGTCGTGGGCACCGGCGCCATGAGCCGCCCGTCCGCGCTGATGTGGCTGACCCTCTCCAACTTCGTCCACGTCTTCACGATTCCGTTCTTCGCCTGGCTGTCGGACCGCTTCGGGCGCAAGCCGGTCATGGTCGCCGGCGCGGTTTTCTCGGCCGTGATGATCTGGCCGATGTTCGCGATGTTCAACTCCGGCAACACGACGCTGATCGGGCTGGCTTTCCTCGTCGGCAATCCGCTGATCCAGGCCTCGATGTTCGGACCCATCGGCGCGTTCCTCAGCGAACTGTTCGACACCGGCTCCCGCTACTCGGGCGTGTCGGCGACCTATCAGCTGGGGTCGCTCATCGGCGCCGGACTGGCCCCGATCGTCGCCACCAGGCTGGCGTCCCCGGAGACCGGCACGAATGCGCTCGCCTGGGTGATCGTGGGGGCGTACGTCCTCTCCGGGCTCGCCGTCCTCCTCTCCCGCAGCCATCGGGCCCGTCAGCAGTCACATGCAGAGCGGTTCACCGAAGCGCATCGCTTCGAGGGCTGAGTCCCGGCTTCGCGTACGCCGCAGCGGCTCAGGCTTCCGACTCCGCGGGCTTGGGCCGCTTCGACTTGGGCAGCTTGGCGACCACCAGGTCATAGGACACGTCGATGGCCTCGAGAATCTCGTCGTCGGGGATGCCGCCGAGGGTGATGGTGTTCCAGCCGTGGCGGCCGATGTAGGGCATGACCGAGACCTGCTCCGGGTAGCGCGCGAGCCACTCGTCGGCCTCCTCGCGGGAAGCACCACACTTCAGCCCGATCGTGGTGCCAGCACCGAGGAACGCGAAGATCTTGTCGCCGACCTTGGCAACGTGGTCGCCCTCCCAGGGCTCGTCGGCCACGGCGCCGGGCTTGGCGAGGGCATACGCATCGAAATCCATGCGCTCATCCTGACAAACGGGTTGAACTGACAAACGGGTTCATCCCCACAAAGGCAAACCGGCCGGCCCCACGCGGGGACCGGCCGGTTCGGCGTACCTGAATCAGCGCGTCACTTGGCAGCAGCGACAACGTTGAGGGGCAGGTGAGCGGTGACAGCCTCATGGAGCTTGACGCCCACGGTGTGGGTGCCGAGCGCCTTGATGGGCTTGGCGACGCTGACCGAGCGACGGTCGACGGACGGGCCGCCGGCCTTCTTGATCGCCTGGGCGATGTCGGCCGAGGTCACGGCGCCGAACAGCTTGCCCTTGTCGGACGCGTTGACGGCAACAGAGATCTCGAGGCCCTCGATCTGCGTGCGCAGTTCCTGGGCGTGATCGAGGTTGCGGACCTCGCGGGCGTCACGGGCACGCTTGATGCCGTCGATCTGCTTCTCCGCGCCACGGGTCCACCGGATGGCGAAACCACGGGGCAGGAGGTAGTTGCGGCCATAGCCGTCCTTGACCTCGACAATGTCGCCGGCGATGCCGAGGTTGTCCACGGCGGCGGTGAGAATGAGCTTCATGCCGGTGTCCTTTCTCAGCGAGCCGTCGAGGCGTAGGGCAGCAGCGCGACTTCGCGCGCATTCTTGATGGCGATGGCGACGCGACGCTGATCCTGGACGGACAGGCCGGTCACACGGCGAGCGCGGATCTTGCCCCGCTCGGAGATGAATCGACGGAGAGTGTTGATGTCCTTGTAGTCGACCTTGTCGATCTTGGTCGACTTGACCGGGACGGCCTTCTTGGGCTTCATCGGCTTGCGCGATGGTGCGGCCATTGTGGTGCTCCTGTTTCTTTAGAGCCCGGCAGTCGTGCCGGAATGTGCCTGGAAAATGTGTTGGGCGTGATCAGAACGGCGGATCGTCGTTCTGACCCTGGGCCCAGGGATCCTGCCCCTGCGAGCGGTTGCCACCGCCGCCACCCTGGCTCTGCCAGGGATCCTGCGCGGGCGGCTGGCCCTGACGGCCTCCGCCGCCACCGCCATAACCCCCACCGGACTGCTGGCCGCCATAACCGCCGCCACCCTGCCCGCCGCCGCCACCGGTCTTGGTGACCTTGGCAGAGGCATAACGGAGCGACGGACCCACCTCGTCCACATCGATCTCGAAGACCGTGCGGCGCTCACCTTCGCGCGTCTCATATGACCGCGATTTGAGCCGGCCCTGGACGATGACACGCGTGCCCTTCTGCAGCGATTCGGCGACGTTTTCGGCCGCCTGGCGCCACACCGAGCAGTTGATGAACATCGCTTCGCCGTCTTTCCATTCATTGGTCTGACGGTCGAAGTTGCGCGGCGTGGACGCCACGGTGAAGTTCGCCACCGCTGCACCCGACGGGGTGAAGCGCAGCTCGGGATCGCCGGTCAGATTGCCGACGAGGGTGATGATGGTTTCGCCTGCCATGAAGAGCTCCTCGAGTGGGGATGTCGGAGTCCAGCCTGCCAGCCGGGTCCGACAGTTTTGGCGTCGGGCGTTGGATCAGTGATGTGCGTGAGCTCAGTGGAGCTCGGGACGCAGCACCTTGGTTCGCATGATCGACTCGTTGATGCCGAACTGGCGATCCAGTTCCTTCACATCCTCGGGCCGGGCGGTCACGTTGATGACGGTGTAGATGCCCTCGGGCTTCTTGTTGATCTCATAGGCGAGACGACGCTTGCCCCAGAAATCGAGCTCGTCGATGGTTCCACCGTTGTCGGTGATGACCTTCAGGTAGCGCTCCAACATGGGAGTCACCTGGCGCTCATCCATCTCGGGCGAGACGATGACCATGATTTCGTACTTGCGCATACGCGTACTCCACCTCCTCTGGTCTCGGCGGCCATGGGGATGTCCCATGGCAGGAGGGCGTGTGCACGGCGTGCCCTGCGGAGGGTACGCCGGGTCCTCACGGACCAAGGAAGCACTCTATCCGCCGGGGGTACGCCCAGCCAAACTGCGTATACGGCTGCGCGCTCGGGTGGCTCATCGAAGGGCGCGCTCCAGAGCTGCGGCTACCTGCACATTGGCACGCGGAGTCAGGCTGCCAGCCTCAAACGCCGCTGAACCCGAGGTAATGGGAGTGACATCCAGCCAGGTCGCCCCCGATTCGGAGGCAGCTTCCTTGAGTTGTTCGGCGTGCCGCTCCAGCCACGCGGGCGTCGTAGCTCGATCAGTGGTGGGCGACATCACCACGATGGTTGCGGTGGGCAGGGCCGCGTGCAGTTCCTCCAGGGTTGCCGCCGCGCTCTCTGCTAGTCCTTGGTCCCCGTCCGCCTCTCCGGCAGCGAGGACGACCAGACTCGGGGCGGACGCCGCGATCTTGGTGACCGAGCCCCGGATCGAGGTGCACGGTGCCACATCGCACCAGCGCGGAGCCGTCCGATAGCCCATGCCGCCTTGGGCCATGTTGTGGACGCGCATGCCGAACTCGGCGGCCACCGAATCTGGCCAGGAGGCCTCTGCGGCATAGCCGTCCCCGATCACGACCATCGTTCCCCCGCTCATGGGCGTCGCGGGCGCTCCCGGCGTAGCAGTCCGGCTTGGCGTGACGGTCGCAGTGGGTGCCGATCGGGCGGCATTCGGAGGTGGAGTCTGCTGCTCCGTGGTCGCGACTGGCGGCGTCCCCATCGGGATCGCAGCGACCGCCTCGGCCGGCGGGGTCCTCACTCGCCACAGGGCCAGCCCTGCGAGCACAACGGCGACTACTGCCAGCGCCGATAGCGCCGCCAACACGCTCCAAGGCCTGCGCATCGTCGTCTCCTACGGGAATGGGGGCCGATGCGCTGGACCCTATAAACCCATTTGCCACACCTGCAACAGTCAACCTCGACTGTTGCTTCATGGTTCAGGCCGTGACGACCCGTGCGCGACCTAGCCTGAAAGTGATGGATGCGACCCCCTCGCCTCAGCCTGTTGTTGCTCTTGTTCTCATCGCGTTCGGCGTGCTTTATGTCGCCGGCGTCATCGCCCTGGCGGCCCCCTTCCTCTGGATCGGGATCAAAGAACGCCGCTGGTGGGGCCTGCTGACCGGAACGGGAATCCTGTTGGCGAACGCCTATTTCATCGCCGGACTGCTCGGGGTCGTACCCCTGCCGCTCGGCGGCGGCCGGCTCCTGCCCGCGGGGTTCTGATGCAGGACCAGGGATCGATGTTCATGTTCGCCGGGGTCGCGCTCATCCTGACGCTGTGGTTGGCGGCGCGGGTCACCGCGAGGGTACGCCGACGCCGCTGCACGATGCCCGTCGAGGCCACGGTCCTGCAGCACGACCCGGACTCCGAGTCCGTCCACGCCGACGGCCGGATCGGGTTCCAGCTCCACGGCTCCTGGCACGAGGCCGTCGTCTCGCTGCATCGCAACCTGACCGGCGACCGGCTCCAGGCTTTTGTCGACCCGGACAAGCCCACCCGCGCCTACGTCCGGGGGCAACCCCCGACCGCGCGCGGCACTGTCGCCCTCGCCCTCACGGCCGGGTTGGCGTGGCTCATGGCGTGGAACGCCCGCGAGGCCTGGCAGGGCCGGCCCATCGCGTGGGTCGAGGAGCTGATCCCCAAGGTCGACACCGGCGTACAGCTCCTGATCGGGCTCCTGACTCTCCTGGCATTCCTGGCCGTCCCGGTCCTCGGCGGCGTACTCCTCTGGCACGCCCTGTCGCAGCGCTCGACCGTGGCTCCGAGGCACGCGGCGCGACTGTTCGTCGTGGGCCTCGTCATGCTGGTCGGCGGCATCGGCCTGCTGGTCTTCGTGATCGCGGGCGGGTGAGCTTACGCCTCAGTCCGCGGTGACCACCTCACACACTTCCTCACCGTCGAGCGCGGCCACCTCGACAGGGGCGTACGCCTCCGGCAGCTCGGCACGACCTTCGACATCCGCACCGGTCAACGGCTTGGGCAGCGCCTCGAAAACGTCGGCGGGAAACACGCGGGATCGGGTCAGGAATCGCTTGCCCGTCGGCGCCTCGAGCGAGAAGCCCCCACCGCGCCCCGGAACGACATCGACGATCAGCTGGGTGTGCTTCCAGGCGTTGAACTGACTGCCGGAGATCCAGACCGGAATCGCAGGTACGCCCTCCCCCACCTCGAGCCGACCCAGCAACACATCCCGGTCGCCGACGATGAACTCCCCGTCCGGATAACACATCGGCGCCGACCCGTCACAGCAGCCACCGGACTGGTGGAACATCAGCGGCCCATGGTCGGCGTGGAGGCTGCGAAGCAGTTCCGCAGCCTCCACCGTGACCAGGGCCCGGGTCTGCCAGGTCGGCGTACTCGCCGGGCCCCCGGCCATCAGAAGAAGCCGAGCGCGTCGTCGGAATAGGACACGAGCATGTTCTTGGTCTGCTGGTAGTGGTCGAGCATCATGCGGTGGTTCTCGCGGCCGATGCCGGACTGCTTGTAGCCGCCGAACGCCGCATGCGCGGGATAGGCGTGGTAGTTGTTGCACCACACCCGACCGGCCTTGATCGTCCGCCCGGCCCGGAAGACCGTCGATCCGCTGCGCGACCAGACCCCGGCACCGAGGCCATAGAGCGTGTCATTGGCGATCTTCATCGCGTCGTCGAAGCCGCTGAACTTCGCCACCGACACCACCGGGCCGAAGATCTCCTCCTGGAAGACCCGCATCTGGTTGTCGCCGGCAAAGATGGTCGGCTGGACGTAGTAACCGCCCGACAACGCGCCCTCGAGCTGTGCCTGCTCGCCACCGACGAGCACCTTGGCGCCCTCGTCCTTGCCGATCTTGAGATAGGACAGGATCTTCTCGAGCTGGTCGTTGCTGGCCTGCGCGCCGACCTGGGTGGCCGGGTCGAGGGGATCGCCCTGGACGATTTTCTTCGTACGCTCCACCGCCAGGTCCATGAACTCGTCATAGATCGACGCATCCACGAGGGCCCGCGACGGACACGTGCAGACCTCGCCCTGGTTGAACGCGAACAGCGCGAAGCCCTCCAGCGCCTTGTCGCGGAACGCATCGTCCTCGGCCAGCACATCGGCGAAGAAGATGTTGGGGCTCTTGCCGCCGAGTTCGAGGGTGACGGGAATGAGGTTCTGCGAGGCGTACTGCATGATCAGTCGGCCCGTGGTGGTCTCGCCGGTGAAGGCGATCTTGGCGATGCGATCGGACGAGGCGAGCGGTTTGCCGGCCTCGGTGCCGAAGCCGTTGACGATGTTGACCACACCCGGGGGCAGCAGGTCGCCGATGATCTTGAACAGCTCGAGAATCGACACCGGGGTCTGCTCGGCGGGCTTCAGCACGACACAGTTGCCGGCCGCGAGCGCCGGAGCGAGCTTCCAGACCGCCATGAGGATCGGGAAGTTCCACGGGATGATCTGGCCGACCACGCCCAACGGCTCGTGGAAGTGATAGGCGATGGTGTTGGCGTCGATCTCGGAGATGCCGCCCTCCTGGGCGCGGATCGCACCGGCGAAATAGCGGAAGTGGTCGATCGCCAGGGGGATATCGGCGTTGAGGGGCTCGCGTACGGCCTTGCCGTTGTCCCACGTCTCGATGATGGCGATCTTCTCGAGGTTCTCCTCGATGCGATCGGCGATCTTGTTGAGGATGACGGCCCGCTCGGCGACCGAGGTGGAGTTCCAGGCCGGAGCGGCCGCATGGGCGGCATCGAGCGCGGCCTCGATGTCCTCGGCCGTGCCGCGGGCGACTTCGCAATAGACCTGGCCGGTCACCGGGGAGGGATTCTCGAAGTACTGCCCCTTGACCGGGGCCACGAACTCGTTGTTGATCCAGTGGTCATAGCGGCTCTGCAGCTCCACGAGCGCGCCGTCGGATCCGGGATGGCTGTAAGCAGGCATCGGGACTCCCTTGTCTCATCGTCGCCGGGAGCTCCGTTGCGCCCGGGCTGGCCTGGGTATCGACCCAGTATGTGCGAATGGCGCAAGACACGCCGCGCGGGTTGACGTTTCCCACAATTCCTGACGCCTTCGGGACGAGGATTTCAGCAACCCGATTGCGTTATGAGATGATTGTTGAAATTTAAAACAATATCGATGCGGAGTGGACATGAAGCAACCTGCGTTGGGCGTGACAGCAACGCTCGGGATCATCCTGATCTCGTTCCTGACGATCTTTGCGCTGGGTCCGGAGCTGTTCATGAACTGGGCGTCGTATGCCCTGATGGGCGCGATTCCCTTCGCGATCGTCGTCGGCGCGTTCTGGCAGGGCAAGGAGCCGGCGGCCATCGCCAACCTCGGCCAGCCCGTGCGTGGGGTGGCTTATCTCGTGCTCGCCGCTCTGGTTGCGGCTGTCGTCTCCGTGATCCACTGGGCCACGCGCGGTGGCGCCCTTCCCGGCAACCCCATTCCCATGGCCGTGATGACGATCATCACCTCGGTGGTCGTGACGTTCTTCCTCGTGATCGTGTGGGGCGGCTGGCCGTTCTCGCTGATCAGGAACAAGCTCGTCGCCGGCATCGTGGTCCTGGTCGGCGCTTATGTGATCAACGCCCTGATTTTCCAGCTGATGAACTTCTCGTTCGCACAAGGGGCGCCTTTCTATTCGGACGCCCTTGAGCCCGGTGGCCCGATCAGCGCCTGGACCGTCGTGGTCGTGATGGTCACCGCGTTGTCGGTCATGTTCCTGACCCTCCACTTCCAGGGCGGCAAGCCCTTCACCAACATCAAGTCCGATCCGCTCCGCGGCCTCGTGTGGACCGTTGCGTGCTTCGTGGTGGGCTATCTGGTGTTTCTGCTGGGTACGCAGGTCGCTGGCATGGAGGCACCGACCTTCATGGTCCAGGTGTCGATCCCGTTCCTCTTCGGATCGATCGTGATGCTCAACATGCTCGGTGGTTCGATCACCGCGAAGCTGTCGCCCGTCGTCGGCGGCATCGTCAGCGTCGTGCTCGCCGCGATCGTCGGCAAGCTCCTGGCCCTGGGTTATTCCGCGCTGATGCCGCTCGTGAGCGGCGCGATGCCGGCCGGGCCCGAGGGCAACTTCGCCGCCGAACTCTGGCTCGCCAACGCCCTGCTGGCCGTGACCTTTCCGTTCCTCGCGTTCTATGGCGACTTCTTCCAGCTCTGGCCCCTGGCCGGGAAGAAGCCGGCCGAGCCCGCCGCCGAGCCTGTCGTCTCGGCCGTCGAGCCCAGCTGAGCCTTTCCCTGCGCACCGACTCGCGGGCGGTGCGCCGGGGTCATTCAGCTTGCCCTCCCGCTGCGCAGGCGTACCAGCACTGGCGAATCGGCCGAAAATGTGAAATCGCTGGCGAAAAGCCGTTGTTCAGCTTGCGTTCCCGGTAGTCAGCGCCCCTTTCCCGCTTGAGCTTGCACTCCCTAAGGCCCGAATTCCACCCAGCTTGCCCTCGCCGACTCCGCCCCCGGTGCACGGGGCGCTGGAGACGCGAGGGCAAGCTGATTGCGATGGGGCGCAAGCCCAAGACGTGAGCGAGAGCTGAAGAGCGAAACGGAAGCTCAAGGACGCAAGGCAAGCTGAAAGCCGCACTGGCCGTGGCCACTCACGTGCGGACCGATTCGGAGTGCTTCCGCTGCGGAAGCAATTACATACGGCCCGAACCCCAATACCGAGACACCCCCCTCGGGAAGGGCTGCCCACCGGAGGCACGCAAAGGAGCCCCCGGGCTGGGATTCGAGACAAGACTCACTCCGATAACAATCAACCCAGCAACGACAGGTCCAGGCCGTTGTCGTGTTCCTGGAGCACGAACAACGTCTGCGTGCCGCGCACGTGCGGCATCGTCTGCAGCTGACCGAGGAGAACGTCGCGGAGGTCGCCGAGATCGCGGAACCGCACGAGCAGGGCGAAGTCGAACTCCCCGCTCGTGAGCAGCACGCGCTCGACGCCGGGCAGCCCGCCCAGCTCCGCGACACTCTCCTCCCAGGTCCGCTGCTCGACATTCACGAACACGATCGCCGAGACACTGAGGCCGATCACTTCCGGATCCAGCACCACCGTGAAGCCCTTGATCGCCCCTTCGGATCGCAGGCGGTCCAGCCGGGCGTACGCCGTCGCTCGCGAAACATTCACCCGCTGCGCGAGCTCGTTCACCGACAGTCGACCATCGGCCCGCAGCTCGGAGATGATGCGCAGGTCGATATCGTCCAATGCAATTCGTCCAGCCATCACGCAGTCCTCCTTGACTGATTCAGACAGATTGCCAAGCATGCCCGGTCACGATCGCCAGAAGTCCGGACTTCTTCCAGCCATACTGACATCTCGTGTGGCCCGAGTCACACTCGAATCATGAGCACTGTCGCTGACGTCACGGCCTTTGACGTGTCGCTGCCCGCGGATCACCCGGGCGCGCACGATCCGGCGTACCGCGCGCGCCGCGACACCATCGCCCGTGTGGGCGCGGCCTATCGACGGGGAGACCCGATCCCCGATGTCGAATACACCGACGAGGAGCACGCGGTCTGGGCACGGGTCCAGGCCGAGCTCGGGGCACTGCACCGCACGCATGCCTGCCGGGCCTACCTCCGCGGCTCCGACGCCCTCGTCCTCCCCACCGATCGAGTCCCCCAACTGCGCGAGGTTGACGAGCGCGTCCACGCGCTGACCGGATTTCACATCGACCCCGTGCCGGGCCTCGTCGACACGCGCACGTTCTATGGCGCGCTGGCGGAGCGGCGGTTCCTGGCGACGCAATACATCCGGCATCATTCCGTGCCGCACTACACGCCCGAGCCCGACATCATCCACGAGATCATCGGCCACGCCAACATGCTGGCCGACCCGGAACTGGCCGATCTCTATGAGGCCGCCGGGCACGCATCGCAGCGCGCGCGGACCCCCGAGGCCCTCGAATTCTTCTCGCGCGTCTTCTGGTTCACCCTCGAATTCGGCGTCGTTACCGAGGACGGGTGGCCGCGAGCTTTCGGCGCGGGGATTCTCTCGTCGTTCGGGGAGATTCATACGTACGCCGACCCGCTGCTGGTCACCCACCGCCCCTTCGACCTGGCCGCGATGGGTTCGCACGACTACGACATCACGCAATATCAGCCCGTGCTCTTCCGGGCCGATTCCACCGAGCGCCTGCTCGCTGACCTCCACGCCTTCTTCGCCGACTTCGACGACGAGACACCCGAAAGGATCTCCCGATGACCACGACTGCTGTCCGCCCCGTTGACTCCACCAGTGCCGACCTGCCGGCCGCTCATCTGCGCGGCTGGGACTCGATCGAACTCTGGGTCGGCAACGCCCGCTCCACCGCGGGCTTCCTGGTGTCGGCGTTCGGCTTCCGTTCGACGGGGTACGCCGGCCCCGAGACCGGCCGGAAGGACTCCGTGAGCTATGTCCTCGAACAGGGCGGCATCCGTTTCGTCGTGACCGGCTCGCTGTCGGCCGACTCCCCCATCACCCGCCATGTCGCCCAGCACGGTGACGGTGTTCACGATCTCGCCTGGCTTGTGGACGACGCCCCTGCGGCGTACGCCTCGGCGATCGCGCGCGGCGCCCGCTCGATCCGGGAGCCCTGGACCGAGACCGACGAGCACGGCACCCTCTCGCTCGCGACGGTCGCGACCTATGGCGAAACGCAGCACACGTTCGTCGACCGGTCGGGCTATCACGGGCCATCGCTCGCGCCGGGGTACGCCGCAGACGACCTGCTCCCCGTGCCCGTCGGGCCCGAGGTCGGGCTGACCCGCGTCGACCATGTCGTCGGCAATGTCGAGCAGGGCAAGCTCGAGAACTGGGTCGACTTCTATGAGCAGGTGATGGGCTTCCGTCAGCTGACGCATTTCGACGACGACCAGATCTCGACCGAGTTCTCCGCGCTGATGTCGACGGTTGTGTGGGATGGGCACGACATCGTCATGCCGATCAACGAACCCGCCGACGGGTTGAAGAAGAGCCAGATCCAGGAATATGTCGAGGCCTATGGCGGCCCCGGCGTCCAGCACATCGCAATGGCGACTGACGACATCGTGGCGACGGTGCAGGCGCTGCGAGATCGCGGGGTCCGGTTCATGACGGTGCCGGCTGCCTACTATGACGATGCCAAGCAGCGCCTCGCCGATATCGACCTGCCCTGGGGTGACCTCGAGCGCCAGAACATCCTGGTCGATCGCGACGAGCGCGGTTATCTGTTGCAAATCTTCACCGAGACCGTCATGGACCGCCCGACCGTGTTCTTCGAGATCATCCAGCGCCATGGCGCGACCGGCTTCGGCGAGGGCAATTTCAAGGCCCTGTTCGAGGCCATTGAGCGGGATCAGGAGCGGCGCGGCAACCTATAGACAAGACTGGAGTGGTCCCGTGTTTGTGTAGGAGTCTCCATGCGCCCGTGCCCTCGCTGCGGCTTCGCAGGCATCGGTTGGCGCGTGCCGGAGGTTCTGGCCGCGCTCGATACCGCCGATGACATCTATGTCGATTCGATCGCCCAGGTGGAACTCGATACGTGGTCGGAGGGGCGGATCGGGCTGCTCGGCGACGCCGCCGCGTGCGCCTCACCGGCCTCGGGGCAGGGCACGACGCTCGCGCTGGTGACGGCGTGGACCACCTGTGCGGAGCTGACCCGGACGCCCGAGAACGTGCCCGGAGCGCTCACGCGCGCCGAGCAGTCTCTGCGTACCTTCGTCGAACGCAACCAGAAACTCGGCCCCGCCAACCTGAAGCGGATGGTCCTGCCGAGCGACCGGGC
The DNA here is from genome assembly GCA_039565995.1 of Propionibacteriaceae bacterium ZF39. Taxonomy (GTDB): domain Bacteria; phylum Actinomycetota; class Actinomycetes; order Propionibacteriales; family Propionibacteriaceae; genus Enemella; species Enemella fulvus. The sequence goes on from CP154795.1 coordinate 3,718,588, forward strand.
CGTGAAGCAGACGCTGACCGCGCTGCGCGTCATGAACGCGCTGCCGTTCACCGACCTGATGCTGGGCGCGGTCGCGCGCCGACTCCATCGAGCGTCGGCGTTCGAACTGCCGGAACCGCGACCGGTCGGGTCGGGCGTGACCGGGCGATCAGGCTCAGTTGTTGCCGGTCTGATAGAAGTAGCCGCCGGCACCGCGCGGCGAGACACCCCGGTCGCGCCGGACCAGGGAGATCTGGTCGCCATAGCGGCTGACGCTGCGGCGGAAGGCCGACGCCGATTGATCCCGATATTCGATCGAGATCACATTGCGGCCATAGGCATCGATGTAGTCACCGCATTCGTTCCAGATCGCGCACTCTTCGGCGATGGCGAAGTCGAAGCCGATCTGGTTCTTGCCGATATCGGTGTATTCGGCGTTGTTCTTCTGGGCGACGGCGAGCCCGCGCTCGTGGGCAGCCTGGGTGAAGAGCGTCAGATAGGCCCAGGCGTCGGACTTGCTGAGGCGTCCGCGCGACCGCAGGAAGCTGTCCTGGTTGTCGGGCTCGACGGCCTGGAAACCGCGCTTGGCGATCTCATCCAGCCACGGCTTCTGAAGGTCCACGAGGCACTGGCGCTTGGCCGGGGTGGAAATGTCGAGGAGCGTCTCGCCCCAGCCGCCGTCGACCACGAACTGGCCGTTGCGCTTGAGGAACAGTTCGGGCGCCTGCCGGGCGAACCACGGATGGCTGCCGACGCCGCGGCCGGGCTGTGCCTGCATCGCGTTGACATAGGCGATGTTGTAGAGACCGCGAGCCGGGTCGGCCTGCCAGTCGCGCGACACGACTCGTACGCCGTTGGGGACGTCATAGGCCCCACCGATCTGATAGTCGAAGCGGGCGCCGACGGGCGGAGGCGTGACCTCGGGCGCGGCGGACGCAGGCTGCGTCAACAGCAGGGAGCTGGCCATCACTCCCGCGGCGCAGGCGGCCGTCCAGCGGAGAATCCTCATGTCAGTCCTTCTTCTTCTGCGAGTTCAGCGAGCCGGGGTCACCGACGAGGAGCTTTTCCGCGCATAAGGTCTCACACGATTCCAGAGGCTGACAATCCCACAGCTTCACCTCAGCTTTCGGCTCCCGTCGCCTTTTGCGCGCCGACTGGGACAATCGTAGGCATGAGCATCAATGACGCAGCTCACGAATCCTCCACAGGTGCGACGTGGGCGCCCATCCCTCGGGGGTCCCATTTCGGGTTGGCCAACCTGCCCTATGGGGTGGCGGTGATCGATGACCGGCCGATGGTGGTGACTCGGGTCGGCGATGGGGTTCTGCCGGTGGCGTACGCCCTGGCCGGGCGGCCTGAGTGGGCCGACTTGTTCGCCGACGGCAACCTGGACCGCTTCCTGGCCACGGGGCCGGAGACCTGGGCGGGCGTACGCGCCGAACTCCGCCGCTTCTTCCTCGACAAGGGTCAGGCACGGGAACTGATCCCGGTCTCGGGGCTGCGGCTGGTGCTGCCGTTCACGGTCGGGGACTACGTCGACTTCTATGCGTCGCTCGATCATGCGACGAATCTCGGTCGGCTGTTCCGCCCCGATTCGGAGCCGTTGCTGCCGAACTGGCGGAGGTTGCCGGTGGGTTATCACGGGCGTTCCCGCGGGATCGTCGTGTCGGGGACGCGGGTCGTGCGGCCGGCGGGTCTGGTTCGGGCGGGTGACGAGGTGGTACGCCGGCCCTGCGCGCAGCTCGACTATGAGGTCGAAGTCGGGTTCGTGATCGGCGGGTCGAACCACGGCCGGCCGGTGGGCGTGGACTCGGCGGATTCGCACGTATTCGGGGTCGTGCTCGTGAACGACTGGTCAGCGCGGGACATTCAGGCCTTCGAGTATCAGCCCCTGGGGCCCATGCTCGGCAAGTCGTTCGCGACGTCCGTGTCGCCGTGGGTCGTGCCGCTCGAGGCGGTGAAGCCCTATCTGCTTCAGCAACCGCGCCAGGAGCCGGAGCCGGATTCGGTCTTGCGGGGTACGCGGCCGTGGGTCCTGGACCTGGCTCTGGACGTGTCGGTGAATGGGACCACGGTGGGCGCGACGAATGCGGCCGGGCTGTACTGGACGTTTGCGCAGCAGCTCGCCCACCTCACCAGCAATGGATCGCTGATCGGGCCGGGGGACTTCTATGCGACCGGGACTGTGTCCGGCCCGGGCGAGACCGAGCGCGGCTCGTTGATCGAGGCCGCCTGGCGGGGGGCCAATCCGGTGAAGCTGGCGGATGGGTCGGAACGGTCATGGTTGCTGGACGGTGACGAGGTCCTGATCCGCGGCAGGTTCGGGCCGGAAGGATCCGGCGTGGGGCTCGGCGAGGTGGTCGGGCGGGTCGTCCCCGACGAGGTCGACGCATCGATGTTCCTGCCCTGAGCGGCTGAAGGAATCACCAATGGTCGCGAGGCAGGTCGCGGGCTAGCGTCGAGGCGTACGCCCAGAGCAAGGGAGAATGCCGTGACCGACCCCGTCGACATCGAGACCCTGCTCCGGCGGGTGGAGAGGCTGGAGGCCGAGGCGGAGGTACGCCGGGTTCAGGCGCGCTACATGATGCTGTGCGACACCCCGTGCCCCGAGCCCGGCGTGAAGGATGACGCCGAACGCATCGAGAAGGTCGTTGGGTTGTATGCCGAGGGCGCCGTCTGGGAGGGCGTCGGCGAATACTACGACGGGCAATTCGGCCGGGCCGAGGGCAAGCAGGCGATCCGCGAGCACTTCCAGCGATTCTGGGGCGAGCGGAGTGATCCGTTGCTGGTGCTGAATGCGCACTATCTGACATCGGAGCAGATCGTCGTCGACGGCGACACCGCCGAGGGGCTGTGGATCCACATGCAGCCGTGGCTGTTCTCCGACGGCACCGCGCTGCTACGGTCGAGTCGGCTGTTCAACGCCTTCCGCAGGGAGGACGACGGCGCTTGGCGCATCACCAGGACTCGGACCGAGAATGTCTTCGTCGCACCGCTGCCCCTCAACTTCGCCTCGGACTATCCCAGCCGGTCCGTGTTGCGCGACCCTCGCTGACCGGGGTTACCTGCAACGCGCCAAGCGGGGCTGTGTGATGCGCCAAATGGCACGAGTTCGCGTAGCGCGCGCGGTGTCGTGATGGAAGTTGTGCCATCTGCCACGCCCGACCTCACACCTGAGTTCCACAGCGTCGCTCGGGTTTCTGGCTGACCAGTGGTATCGCGCCTAGTCGCAGCGTTTTCATCAAGTGAGCTTGGGCACTAACGGGCAGGTAGAGTGCTGGGGTGAGTCCGTTTCTGCGGAAGGTGAAGACGGCGTCAGGGGCGACGGCGGTACAGATCGTGGAGAAGCGCAATGGCCGTCGCCGGATCCTTGAGCACATCGGCTCCGCCCACAACGACACCGAGTTGGCGGTGTTGATCAGCGCGGCCCAGCAGCGTCTGCATGGTCATCAAGACGAGATGTTGCCTTTGGAGACGCTTCGGCGTGACCCTGCCGCTCCCGTGGTCGAGCACGCGGCCAGTCAGCTGTTGTGGAGCGTGCTGACCCGTGCGTTTGCCCAGCTGGGGTTCGACGCGGTCGAGGATGAGGTATTCACCGCCCTGGTCGGCGCTCGGATCATCGAGCCGACCTCCAAGGTCGACACCTTGCGGGTGTTGGGTGATCTCGGCGTTCGGGTCCCACACGTGAACACCTTGTATAACTGCCTGGGCCGGTGCGTGCGCTCGGACTACCGCAGCCAGATCGCCGCCGCCTGCTGGGCCCATGTCCTGGCCACGGGGCCAGTGGCGCTGGTGATGTACGACTTGACGACGCTGCACTTCGAGATCACCGACGAGGACCGCCTCCGCAAAGTGGGGATGTCCAAAGAACGCCGGGTCGATCCACAAGTCACCGTGGGGCTGCTGGTCACCGCGGCCGGGTTCCCGCTGGAGATTGCGATGTTCGAAGGCAATCACGCCGAAACCAAGACCTTGATCCCTGTCATCGAGCAGTTCAAGACCCGCCACGGCCTCACCGACCTGGTCGTCGTGGCCGATGCCGGGATGCTCTCGGCGGCTAACCTGAACGCCCTGGAAGACGCCGGTTGCCGGTTTATCGTGGGCTCGCGCCAGTCCCGCGCCCCCTACGACCTGGAGCCCCACTTCGCCAAGCACGGCAACTACATCCCCGACGGCTCCACCGTGGAGATCTCCCGGGACATGGGCACCGGCAAGGCCAAACGCAGCCGGCGGGTGGTTTACCACTACTCATTCGCACGGCACAAACGCGACGACCGGACCATCAACGCGCAAATCACCAAGGCCGAGAAGGCCGCCGCCGGTCAACGCCCAGTGGCCCGCGACCGGTTCGTGAAAGTCACTACCGATGCCGAGGGCAAGAAGGCCGAGGTGAACTGGGACGTCATCGACCGCGCCCGCGCCGCCGCTGGCCTGAAAGGCTATGTCACCAACATCCCCACCGCGATCATGGACGGGGCCGCTGTTGTCGCGGCTTATCACGACCTGTGGCACGTCGAAGAGTCATTCCGGATGGCCAAGAACGACCTTCAGGCCCGACCGATCTTCCATCGCAAGAAGGACTCCATCGAAGCGCACCTGACCGTGGTCTTCGCTGCGCTCGCTGTTGCCCGCTACCTCCAAGACCGCACCGGAGTCACCATCAAACGCCTCGTCCAGATCCTGCGGCCCCTGCAAAGTGTGACCATCACCATCGCCGGCGAACAAGTCACCGCTCACCCCCGCCTGACCGCCGAGGCCACCGCCATCCTGGATAAGATTCCCGACCTCGCAGGGCACTAATTTCGGGCGACATTGTGGAACTCGGGTCACACATCGGCGTGTCGCCGCCTGACGGTGTCGCCGGAGTGGATCGGATCCGCTCGAGAAGCGCTGCACCACGAAAGCAGAACCCAAGCCCAACACCCATGTGATTGGGATCACACTCAAAGTAGTTGACTCATCAACATCTTCGTGCGATTATTTAGTTGAAGGATAAACCACAAACACTTCCACAGGAGCAACGATGACCAACCTGCAGAACCTCACCGGCACCTACGCGTTCGACCCCACCCACACCTCGCTGAGCTTCACCGCTCGTCACGCGATGATCACCAAGGTACGCGGCACGTTCGATGACTTCACCGGCACCATCGTTGCCGACGGCGCCAACCCGGAGAACTCCTCCGTCGAGGTTGTCGCCCAGATCGCCTCGGTCGACACCAACAACGACGACCGCGACAACCACCTCCGCAGCGCTGACTTCTTCGATGCCGAGCAGTTCCCGACCATGACCTTCAAGTCGACCGACGTCAAGGTCAAGGGCGAGACCTTCGAGGTCACCGGCGACCTGACCATCAAGGACGTCACCCAGAGCGTGACCCTGCCGATGGAGTTCACCGGCGCAGCCACCGATCCCTTCGGCCAGGACCGCATCGGCTTCGAGGGCGAAGTGACCGTCAACCGCAAGGACTTCGGGCTGACCTGGAACGCCGCGCTCGAGACGGGTGGCGTGCTCGTCTCCGAGAAGATCAAGCTCAACCTCGACGTCTCGGCCGTCAAGCAGGCCTGATCAGTTCGGCTCCCCGGAGCTGACCGAGACTCAGAGAATGAGCTCGGGAGTGGTAATCCACTCCCGAGCTCCTTCCATTTGATCAGACTCTTCCCGGCGCATGTGTTCGCGTACCCAAAATGGGGCGAGCGGGGCCGCGAACACGCCGATCCAAACTTCAGAGCCCTACCGCCTTCACGCCGTGCTCTGCCTGCTTCGTCGTAAATCCTTCGTACTCCAACTGGTCTATCAGGCTCTGGCGAGAAAAGGCTGAGTAGTCAAGATAGTCTTGCGCCTTCTTCGCCGCCTGCTCGTTCCAGTCGACCTTGATGTTATCCACAGCGAATGTGGCGTCCGCTGTGGAAAAACCTTCATACTCCAGCTGGTCAATCAGCCCCTTGCGAGAAAAAGCTGAGTAATCCAGATAGTCATTGGCTTTACGGACGGCCTGCCGCTGGGAGACAGTCATGCTCTGCGTACTCGGCGCCGCCTGTGTCGTGGGCGCCGCAGCCTGCGTGGTTGGAGCCGGTGCCTGCGTAGTTGGAGCTACCGGAGCCGGCGTACTGGCTGCTGCGGCCGGCGTGGTGGCCGGAACCGAGGCTGGAGCGGAAGCCGGGATGCTGGTCGACGCCACTGGCACAGAGGTTGTGGAACTCCCACCGCCAATACACGTGGAGAGCATGCCAAGGCCGAAGATGGCCCCCAGTCCAATGCCCAGCACTTTGAGACAGCCACCCTTCTTCTTGGGCCGCTGCTGAGGAATCTGCCCAGGAGCGGCAGCCCACCCAGGAGAATTTGGCGGCGGCGGAGGAGGAAAGCCTCCTTGACCTCCGGGCTGATTTCCCTGCGGGACCCAGCCCCCTTGCGGGGGGTGCCCCTGGGGGCGGGACGGATAGCTTGGGAAATTCCCATCGCTCATGCCGACTCCTAACTCCTGCTCTAGTGATAAGCAGAAGATTAGGGTGGTTTTGCCATCAGCCCGGATTTCGGGATTTCTCTGAGATTCCAGATCTCGCCCCTTGTGAAGAAACGCATCGCTCTTCAATAACTACCTATACTGCAACCAACCATTCGGTCAGCGATTCCTGCTCCGCAGGAATTCATCTCTGCCATATTTTGCGGGCACTGCGACCGCGGATTCAGTCACCCCAGCCCGCGAGCGCGAGGGCTGCCCTCCAGGACCTCCTGCAACAGGGTCACTGTGTCCGCGGCGAGGTCGATGTTGAGCTGTCGTGCCGACCGGGCCAGTCGCAGCGACAGGCGCTCGACCTCGCTGCGGTTGCCGGCCAGGTGCTCGGCGCGTACGCGGGCGACCAGCAGTTGCTCGTCCTCGGGGGCGGCATTGAGTGCGCGGTTCACGGCCCAGCGCGCGAGGTCGACCTCGCCCCGGGCCAGGGCACGTTCGGCCACCACCAGCGCGACATCCCTGACGAACGAACTGATGTCGGTCCGCAGTTCCTCCGCCCAGCCCCATTGGCCGGGCGCGGCATCGGCAAGGGGCGCACCCCGCACCAGATCCAGCACCTGGATCAGGTTGGCGTCCGACGAACGATTGATCCCCCCGACCGTGAGCAGCTGCATCCGCTGCCAGTCGGACGTCACATCGGGATGGAGCGCGATCCGGCCGGAATAGGCCTCCGGCAGATAACGGTCACCCTCCTCATCGGCACCGAGCCAACTGCGCAATCGGCTCATGTTCGACCGCCGCGTACCCTCCGCCACCAGCAACGCAGACCCCATCGACGTCGCGGTCGCGCGGGGGTTCTCGAGGAGCCAGGCGGCGTACTCCACGCACTGCCGCACGGCTCGAGCCGGACGCTCACCACGGGCCCCGACCAGCTCGACCGGGCCGACCAGGAGAATTTCCGGCTGCTCCGGGTGGAGAACTGGTTCATGTGAATCCACGGCGGGCTCCTCTGTAACGCCTGCTGCCCGCCGGGCTGCCAGGGAATGAACGGTGGCTCCGTTGGTCTCAGCCCACCAGGGAGCGGGGGTCGTCTCGGTGCTGTCGGTGACGGTGAGCACCTCGAGCAGGTGCTTTCGGGTCTCGGCTGCCAGCAGCTGGGCATGGAACGTCCGCGCGTTCGGCAGGTCGGACAGCTCGGGTGACGCCTGCACGCGCAGGGTCGGCAACTCCTCGTCGGCGGCAATCACGACGAGGTGTGAGTCCCACGTCAGCCGGAGAAGGCGACGGCGTTGCCCATCCGTGAGCGCCGATCCGATCACGAGAACCCGCGGGCTCCAGGCCTCGGTGAATTCGGGACGGATGCGCAGATCGCGCGGATGCTCCTCCCCACCGATGGCCCGCCGGGGCTGCGTCTCCGCTTCCAGCTCGACGAGCACGTCCTCCACGGAATCGCGGATTTCGATCAACGGGCTGCCCAGCGCCTCGGCCAGTTCGGCGTCCCCATCCACGACCAACACCGATTGCCCGCTGTTCCAGGGCGACGAGCAGAGCTCGATGACGAATGCGTTGAGGGCCTGGGTGACCAACTCGGGCGTACCCTCCATCCCCAGCGCCCCCAGCGATTCCAGATCCTGGAGCAGCAACTCTCCCGCCTCGGTTTCGCCGAACCCGACGAGTGTCGGATAGGGGGCCGGCTCGTCCGCAAGCGCCTCCCATTCCTCGGCCATCTCATCCGCATCGGGGATGCCGACCCACAGATGACGGCTGTCGGCGTGGAAGCCCACGGGCAGCCTGGCCGGGATGCGATCCACCTCCAGCGTGATCCGGTCATCGGCGACCAGCACGGCGCCGAGTCGCGGGAGGGCCTCCCCCGCATCCCGATAGTGGCGGGCGAGGGCGCGGAGCGCGAGGTCGAGGGTACGCAGCGTGAGCGGGTCCTGCGCCTGATCCAGGGCATTCTCGAAGTGTTGGGCCGGTGCCGACGGATGCAGAATCCGACGACCCTGCGGCCGGTTCGCCAGCTGGGTCAACCGGCGCGCTGCCAAAAGACCGAGCAGCGCCGCGGCGGTGAGGGAACTGATCCCGGCGGTGGCATAAGCGATGCGATCAGCTGGGGTCGCATTTCCGGCCCCGACGTGTTCCACAGATTCGACAGGTCGCTCGGCCGCCGAAGTCGATGCCGTGGGCGCCGGTGCACGGGCAGGGCCGGGACTCGCCGGGGCCACGGCGGGATCGGGCCGTGCCTCGGGTGCAGAGGGTTCGGGTGTCGGCGGCAGGTCCGGCTCGCGCGCAACGTTCGGGTCCGGGATGTCCGGCAGGACGAGCACCCAGCCGACGTCGATCTGATCCGGGCTGGTGACCTGGGGATTGGCCGCGACGATGCGCGACCAGGCCAGTCCATCGCCATAGAACCTCTCCGCGATCGACCAGAGATCGTCGCCGCGCTCGACGGTGTAGCGCAGCCACGCCTGCTGGTCCTCCCCCGAATCCACGGCAGCCCGGATTTCGCCGAGCCCCTTGGCCTCGACGGGGGCCGCAGCCGCCGGTGGCGCGGGCTCGGCATGAGCCGCCGACATCGGCACCATCGCGGCGATCGCGACCAGCAGCCCAGCGGCCAGTGAGCGGGGCGCGCCGAGTCCGGGGAGGTGTACGCGCAGTCGCTGCCCCGAGAGCAGGGCGATCAGTTCGGCGACGATCGAGACCGTGAAGGCCGCCCAGGCGAGCCAGCCCGCCAAGGTCATGAAACCGAGCAGCAGCTGCCCCTGGTCCGGACGGAACAGGACCTCCGGGAACGGCGTCAGGTCGGGCCGGCGCCCGATCAGCACCAGCAGCCAGGGCGTCCCCACCACCAGGGCGAGCGTCACGATCAGGGCCGCGAGCCCCCGAAGTATGCGGAACGGCATCATCGTCGCCTCCGATAGGTGTCGAGTGCGGCATGCCCTTCGGCCTGGACGGTGATCGTTCCGGGAAGACCGAATCCGAGCAGATCTCCCAGGTCCACGGCACAGGTGACCTGTGCCGAGACGGTCGCGGGTACCCCAACAGCGACGCCGAACCCCGCCGTATCGATCACCACTGCCCGGCGGGCACACGGGACGTCGGTCAGGGCGGCCAGCCCGATCTCCCGGCCCTGGGCGCCGGCAGGGCCGGCCGCATATTCGAGGGAGGCCGCCCGGGCCGCCGACTGGGCGGCGTCGGCGACCGCGGCCCGCGCCAACCAGACGCGGGCACCGCCGACCATGACCGCCATCACCAGCAGGATCACCGGAGCCAGCAGCACCAACTCGATCGCCGCGGCCCCGCGGTCACGGTGGCCGCCCGGTGTGCCCGACTCAGGATCCGGGCGCGTCATCGGTCCCGCTCCACGGGTGCATCGGCGCGTTGGCTGACCTGGCCCATTCCGAGATCGATGAGGACCGGGACCTGACCCGACACCTCGACGTGCACGCGGTTGGGTGTGCGGTTGACACGGACCGCCACGCCCGTGACACCGCCCGCGCTGGCGATCGTCTCGGCGGCCCGCTGGCCGGAGCCGGCGGGCGCCCGGAACACGGACTCGGCTTCGGCCGCAGCGGCAGCGGCGTGCTGCACCGTGTTGCGCCCGTGCCAGACCATCGCGACCTGCAGGGCGCCCAGCAGGAGCAGCATCACCAGCGGAGTGAGCATGGCCCACTGCACGGATTCGCTGTATCCCCGCTCATCGCGGACCGGCCCTTTCATCGCTGCCTCACCGCGGCATGCGGCCCTGGACGAACAGGGTCACGGCCGTGATCACAGCACCGGCGACCGTCACAGCGCCGGCCAGGAGGATCGCATTTTCCGTGCTCTGGCTGAGACCCCGCTCGTCACGCTCGGGGGCGCGGAGGGTGACGAGGGTGATGAGTACGCCGAGAGCGCGGTGGAAGTGACGGGACATGAGAACTCCTTCTGTGGGGTGGGTGGAACCTGGGAAGTCAGGTTCCGATGAGCCGCAGCAGCGGCGGGGTGAGGAAGATCAGGCCGAAGACCATCGCGGGGATGGCCATGAAGATCGTCATGCGCTCGCTGATGGCGTGCGCCGCAACCTTGGCCTCGGCGAGGTGGGCGTCGCGGAGTTCGCGGACGCGGGCGCGGAGGGTCGTCGTCACGGCCGCCCCGGTCTCGTCGAGCTGCATCACATCGGCGATGTCGGCCAGCTGCGGCAGCTGGAGGCGCTCGGCAAGGCGGCGCAGTTCCGCGTACGGCGGCCGCTGTTCCAACCGGGCTCGCAGCAGTGCGCCCCGGATGCTGACGAACAACGGGCTGTCGCTGATCGCCGCCGCAGACTCGAGCGCCTGCGTGGCCGACAGGTTGGCCATGCGCTCGAGCGAGACCAGGTCGAAGAACGTGAACAGCGCCTCGCGCGCGTCGGTGCGGGTCTGCTCACCGCCCCTGGCGAGCTGCAGGTCGGGCACGAAGTAGCCGGCGACCAGGCCGAGAAGGCCGGCCAGGACGGGGACACCCACTGGCAGCCCTGTCACGAGCATCACCATGAATCCGACCAGGCCCGGCAGCAACAGCCCGATGAGAGCCAGCACCAGCTTGTCGGCGAAGAACTCGGCGATCGGCTTGTTGCGCAGCTCGAGCAGCCGCAGCTGCCGCGTCGACAGCGGGACCGGCGTACGCCGATAGAGCCAGAGCCCGGCCCGCTCACTGGTGGAGGTCGCCGTCGGCACCGACCGGTGCTGCTGCCCCGGCCCGCTCGGGTCGAGTTGCGCGAGACCGTCGGCGAGGGCCGGATGGGCGCGGACGAGGCCGTACGCCACCGCCACCAGCCCACCGACCAGCAGCATCCCGGTCAGGATGACGAGCCCCGCGAACGCCTGGCCGATCATGCCGCCGCTCCCTGCAGGATCCGCTGCCGCCGCGGCGGTGCGGTGAGTCGGCGCATCGCGAAGAGCGACGCGAAATAGGCGGCGATCAGGGCGACCAGGATGATCTGGCCGATCGGCGTGGCATAGGGCGCGAAGAATTCCCGCCCGGCGAGGAAGGCCAGGCCCAGCACGACCAGGCTGATGATCGTGACCTGCCGCACCACGACGCGTGGTTTGGCCCGTTCGGCCTCGATGTCGCGCAGGGCCCGGAGCCGGTCGGTGATGGAATCCGTGAGGGCATTCAGGGTGGCGGTGGCGCCCGTGCCACCCCGGCCTGCCGCCAGTCCCAGTGCCGCGAGGACAGCATCCGCGTCCGGAGTATCGAGTTCATCCGCCATGGCCGCGACCGCCTCCGGCACCGACCAGCGATGCCCGATCCGCGCGGCGAGCCGGCGTACCGACTCCTCCAGCAGCGGCGGCGCATTCCGCGCCGACGCGCGCAGCGCATCGGTGATGGAGTGACCGGTCTGGATGGTCGCCGCCATCCCCCGGATCCAGCGGTCCAGCGCCGACAGCATGTCGATCTCGTTGTTGGGTGGGTCGCCGAGCAGATAGGGCACGAGCCCGACCGCGACCGGCACCACGACGACGAGCACGGCCCAGCCGGTCACCAGGTAGGCCAGCACTCCGACCACGAGCCCGATCGCCAGGAACAGGTCGCGGCGACGACCGCGCCGGCCCGGGGGCCGCCGAGTGATTCGTGCCCACGTCGCCGCCGGCGATTCGGGGGCCCTACGGGATCGGGTGACGGGCGTACGCCGGAACCCGTGGACGAGGGCGAGGAGCCCACCCACCAGGAGTACGCCGCAGAGGCCCGCGAACAGCGCCGTCATGCGCGCCACCCCGCGAGATAGCGCGACAGCTCGCGCGCGGTGCGTGGATCGGGACGGAACCCCGGCTCGTTGACACCGTCCGCCTCGGCAAGGAAGGTCAGATGGGTGACCGGGCGGCTGCCCTCGATCGCCCCCGTGAGCTCGCGGATCTCGGAGACATAGCGCCGGCGTACGCCTCCGCGCCACGTGTCGTCGACCAGGGTGACGTGGACGAGCAGGTCGATGTTGTGGGCGATCTGCCGATAGGCCTCATCGATGCCGAGTGTCCCGCCCTGGGCCACCCGCGAGGCGAGGCGGTCCATGGTGGCGGACGAGGAGTGGGAGTGTGTCGTACTCAAACTCCCCGCACCGGTCTGCATCGCCTCGAACATCGCGGCGGCCTCGGCCCCGCGGACCTCGCCGACGACCAATCGGCTCAGGTTCTGCCGGAGGGCTTCCGGGATGAGGTCGGCGACGGTCACCTCACCGATGGGCCGACCGTCCTGGCGCTCGCCCTGACCCACCCGCGCCTGGAGCGCGAGGATGTTGCGACGGTTGGGCTGCAGGTGGGTCAGCAGCTCATAGTCGGTCTCGATCGTGCCGAAGCGTTCGCTGTCGGGAATGGCCGCGATGAGCGCGCGCAGGAGGGTCGTCTTGCCCGCGCCCTGGTCGCCGGACACCACGATGGACTTCCGGGCGCGGACCGCCGCATAGAGATAGCGGCCGACCTGTTCCGGCAGCATCCCTGCGTTCACCAGGTCGGGCAGGCCGATGTCGACCAGATTGTGCCGCCGGATCGTGACCGAGGGCCGGTAGGACAGGCCGAAGCCGATCGCATGGAGTCGAAAACGTTCGCCGAGCGCGAGCGTCACGGTCGGGTGGGCATCGTCGAACGGACGGCTCGGGCGGTTGCGCTCCCCGAGGAACCGGACGGCCTCGACCAGTTCCTCATCGGTGTCCGCCACGGGTGGATGGACATAACGGCTGCCGTCGCCGCGCTGGATCACCACGGAGTCGCAGCCGTGGATCTCGATGTTCTCCACATCGTCGAGTTCGATCAGCGGTTGCAGGCGGCCATAGCCGAAGATCGCGCTCTCGACCGCTGCGGCGTACGCCTCCTCGTGGTCGATCGACCACAGCGCCGCACCATCGGCGCTGAGCTGGTCGACATGGGCCCGCACCACCCGTCGGATCACCGCCCGCCCGAGGAGTCGCTGGTCCTGTTCCGACAGGGGGCGTCCGTCGGTGGCGGCTCGTTCGGACTGTTCGGTGATCTCTGCCGAGGCGCGGCTGCGGAGAGTGACGACGAGGGGCCATTCGATGCGGGCGGCAGGCTGGCGGTGGCCGGATGGCCCGAAGCCGGAGGCGGGTCCGGCCGGCCCGCGAAGCGCGGTGAGGTCGGGCCCGGTCGGCTCGGCGTACTCCATCGAAACGCGCGGATCGAACAACCCCACGTCCTGCAGGGGTGGCGGCGGGAGAACAGGGCGGGCCATCAGTGCTTCACCTCCGGACGCTCGACGGCCGGGCTGCTGCCGGTTCGGAGCGTTGCGATGGTGGCCCGGATTCCCTGCACGAGTGGGGAACGGTGAAACCGGGACGGCGGGGGTACGCCATCCGACCAGACCGCGGCCTGCTTCGGCTGGTGGGGAATCGTGCCCCACACGGCGAGCCCGAACTGACGGCTGATCTCGGAACCGCTGTAGGGCTGGCCCTCCCCGATCAGCAGCAGCCCCAGCTCCGTGCCGGTCGCAAGCGCGGCGAGTCGTTCGGTCACAACGGGCAGATGCAGGCGTAGGCCCGCCAGCGCTCGAAGATGAGTGCGCGTGACCAGGAGGACCACGTCGGCCGCCGCGAGGAGCGGGCCGGGCAGGCCATCGGAGATCCGGCCTGCATCGACGATCACAGTGAACCCACTCGCCCGAAACCGCTCCAGACCCTGGGTGAGGGCCGGCCAGATCGGGACGAAGAGACCGGCCGATCCGGGGTGGGCGAAGCCGGCCAGGAACAGCCGGCGGTGATCGGCCTCGTCGCCGAGCGGCACGCAGTGGCGGGGGATCTCGTCGGCGAGGAAGCGGCGTTCGCGATGGACGCGAGCCAGCCCTGTCAGGCCGCGACCGCCAGCCGGGGCACCGTTGAGGAAGCCGGCCAGAACCGACTGGGACGGTTGGCGGTCGGCGTCGACGAGCAGCGTGTCACCGGGCCAGCAGCGTGCCAGGCCGACGGCGGTGGTCGTCACGCCCGGGGCTCCTGAAGCAGACGCCAGGACGATGAGCGTCATGAGTGGGCCTCCCGGACCAGGGCGATCCGTTCGTCGGCCGCGAGGGCTGCGACCTCGGCGGCCCGACCCGCCTCGACGCGCACGTCGAGCAGGATCGCCACCCCGTCGGGGCCGGGGCGCGGGGGCAGGAGGATCGTGGCCCGGATGGGCTGCGGCGCGGGTGAACTGCCGGCCGGCCTCTGGTCGGGCGCCAGCCGCGCATCGGCCAGCGGAACCAGGAGGACCGGCGTACCCGCGGGAAGCTCGTCGGCCGGAATGCGGCCGGGGGCGAGCCGGAGACCGAGCTGGGTCGAGCCGGGTAGCAACTCCGGCGTGCCGACGGCTCCGTTCGGCAGCAGCGAACCCTGGGCCAGATCGATGAGTGCGCGCTGACCAACCAGGGTCTCGCGCTGGGCGGCGTCGGCATAGGACACCCCGGCCAGGTTGCCGACCCGGGTCGTCACCAGATCGTCGGGCTGGATCATCTGCCCGCGGGGCACCGTGCGGGTCAGAACGATGACATCGGTCGATTCTGCGGCGGTCGAATAGAGCACCGTCGCCCCCAGACCGCCGAGACACAGAGCGAGCACGCCGGCCGCGATCCACTTCGGCTGGCGGCGCACGCGCAGCCGGCCGGGCGCCGGCTCCGTCGACGCGAAAGCCGTCTCGTCTTCCGGGCGGGCATGGGTGACCGTCATCAAAGCTCCTGGGGGTGGGGCCGAACCCGTTGTCGGGTCCTCTCCGGAACCTTGACAGACCGGAAACGCAACACGCCGGGCTGGACAGCCAAACCGGAAGTTTCCGGTCTGCCGCACTTCCTCTTCAGGAAGCATTCGCTCGGGGCAGGCGGACTCTCCCACCCCGGAAATCCGTCCCACCCGGCCGGTAGTGTCGACAGACGTGACTCGCACCCTCATCGTCGGAGCCGGACTCGGTGGCCTCGTGGCCGCGCGCGAACTGGCCAAGCGCGGCCATCAGGTCGCGATCCTGGAGGCCTCCGACCGCATCGGGGGGCAGGTGCACACCACGACCTGGCACGGGATGCCCGTCGACATGGGCGCGGAAGCCATGTTCCTGGGCGGGCCCCATCTGAAGCCGCTCCTGGCCGAGCTCGGCCTCCTCGAGTCCCTGGTCGCCCCCCAAGCCGGCTCGTCCTGGCTGCGCACCGACAAGGGCAAGCTCGTGCACCTGCCCGAGGGCGTCGGCCCCACCGGCCCGAGCAAGCTCGACCCCGTGATCAAGTCGGGACTCCTCTCGGCCACGGCCCTCGCGCGCGCCGGCATGGAACCCATGCGCACCAAGCCGATCACCGGCGACATCTCCGTCGGCGACTTCGTCGCGGGCCGCTTCGGCAAGGCCGTCGTCGACACGTTCGTCGATCCCCTCCTGGGCAATCTCCACGCCGGGGACGTCTATCGCCTCAGCCTGCTGTCGACCGCACCCCAACTGGTCCCTGCCGCCCGCGAGGGCCGGTCCCTGATCAAGAACGCCAAGACCCCGCCGCCCCCGTCCGATGGCCCCCGGGTGCCACCGTTTGCTTCGTTCACCGGTGGCCTCTCGACGCTGATCGATGCGCTGGCCAAGGAAGTGACCGTGCACACCGGCGTCACCGTCCGCGAAGCCCGGCGTACCCCCGAGGGCTGGGCCCTCGAGACCAGCAACGGCCCCGCCACCACCGACAACCTCGTGCTCGCGGTCCCGGCCGTCGTCGCGGCCCAACTGCTCGAACCGACAGTCCGCGGCATCGGCAACGACCTCACCGCCGGCCGCACGGCGGACGTCGCGACGATCGTGCTGGCGTACCCGAAATCGGCCAAGGACACCCCCGCCCTCCGCGACGGCAACGGACTGCTCCTCCGGTCGGGCACGGGCCGCCAGCTCAAGGCCGCGACGTTCCTGACGCGCAAATGGGCCCACCTGGCCGACGGCGAGTTCTTCCTTGTGCGCGCCTCCGCCGGCCGGGCGGGCGTGGACTCGCTGAGCCTGATGGACGACAAGACGCTGGTACGCCGGATCCACCAGGAGCTCGCCGACATCACCGGACTCGACGCGCGCCCGCAGGATTCGCTCGTCGCGCGCTGGCCCGGCTCCTATCCACAGCTCGAGGTCGGCCACCAGGAACGCATGTCCCGGATTCGCGAGACCCTCGCGCCCCACCGCGTCGCCCTCGTCGGCGCCCCCTATGACGGGCTCGGCATGCCGTCGGTGGTGAAGTCAGCCCTGGCCGGCGCGGTCCTGCTCGGGGGCGACGGCAGCTGAGGCCCGCTTCTGGAACCTCCGGACCCCCAAGAGGATGGCCACCGCGACCGCCAGCGCCACCAGCGCCCAGGGCGAGGCGGCGAGCGCGAGGAACACGGCCTGGATCGCGGCCAGCCCGACCGTCGAATAGATCAGCGCCCAGATCATGCACCCGAGCGTGACCGCAGGCAGATAACGCGACAACGGCATGCGCAGGGCTCCCGCGCTCAGGTTGACCGCGGTCTGGATGCCGATGGTGAGGAACGACAGCGGCACCGCGAGTACGCCCCAGCGCCGGCTGAATTTCTCCGCCCGCGCCATGGTCGGACCGTCGAGGAATCGTTCGATCTTCGGTGACCGTCTGCCGCCGGCGACGATGAGGCGCCCCACCCAGTAGGTTGCATTGGCGCGCAACATGACAACGACGAACAGGGTGAGGTACGCCCAACCGAGCGGCAGCTCAAGAATGGAATCGAACGACACAGTGCCTCCAGCCTAGCCCTCACTGCCGACCTAAGTTAGGTATGCCTAACCCAGATGAGACAGGAGCCCCCGTGCCCGGAGTCCTGATCGCCGGAACCTCCTCCGATGCCGGGAAATCCCTTGTCGTCGCGGGAATCTGTCGCGCGCTCGCCGACCGCGGGGTGCGGGTTGCGCCGTTCAAGGCCCAGAACATGTCGAACAACTCGATGGTGGTGCGGGAACCGACCGGCACCTTCGCCGAGATCGGCCGGGCGCAGTGGTCGCAGGCCCGGGCGGCGCGCGTGGAACCGACCTCGGCGATGAACCCGGTGCTCCTCAAACCCGGCACGGATCGGCGCTCGTTCGTCGTGCTCCGCGGGCAGCCGGGCGGGACGCTGGAGGCGGGTGAGTACGCCACCGGCCGCCGCGCCCTGGCCGAGGCGGCGTTCGCGGCCTACGAAGAACTCGCCGCCGACGTCGACGTGATCATCAGCGAGGGAGCCGGGTCGCCGGCGGAGATCAACCTGCGGGAGGGGGACTATGTGAACTTCGGCCTCGCCGAGCGGTTCGACCTGCCCGTGATCGTCGTGGGGGACATCGACCGCGGCGGCATCCTGGCCTCGCTCTTCGGCACCTGGGCGATCGTGAACGACTCCGATCGAGCCCGCCTCAAGGGCTATCTGATCAACAAGTTCCGCGGCGATGTCGGCGTACTCGAACCCGGCCTCGCCGAGCTCACCCGCCGCACGGGGCTGCGCAGTCTCGGCGTACTCCCCTGGCTCGACGACGTCTGGCTCGACGGCGAGGATGCTCTGCGGGTGGATCGGTGGGTTGACGATTCCCGGTGGTTGAGGAGCGACGAAGGAGCGTCTCGAAACCACCTCACGGTCGCGGTCGTACGCCTCCCGCGCGTCTCGAATGCCACCGACGTCGATGCCCTCGCCGCGGAGCCCGGTGTCGAGGTGACGGTGACGACATCACCGATGGCGGTGGCGACGGCGGATCTGGTCATCCTCCCCGGCAGCCGCTCGGCGGTGTCGGACCTGCGCTGGCTGCGGGAACGGGGGCTGGCGGACGCGATCACGGCGCGAGCCGCAGTCGGCAAGCCTGTGCTGGGGATCTGCGGTGGGTACCAGATGCTGTGCCGCGAGATCACCGACGACCTCGAATCCGGCGCCGGCCGCGTCGTCGGCCTCGGCCTGCTGGATGGCCGGGTGGAGTTCCACGCCGACAAGACCCTCGGCCTGCCGACCGGATCGTGGCGGGGCCACGACGTGAGCGGCTATGAAATCCACCACGGCTCGGTGACCGCCGACGGAGAGCCCTTCCTCGACGGCGTACGCCATGGCTCGGTCTGGGGCACGCTCTGGCACGGGGCCCTGGAGAACGATGACTTCCGCCGCGCCTGGCTGACCGAGGTCGCCGCCGACTCAGGCGTCGACTGGGAACCCGATCCATCGGCCCCCGGGTTCGCCGAGCGCCGGGAGGCCATGATCGACCGCCTGGGCCGGGCGATCAGCGGGCACGTCGACCTGGACCTGCTCCTCGGCCTCGGTTCCTGATCCTGGGGTCCCCCAGCTCAGGCGAACACAGCCGCCAGGCGATTCAGCGACTCCTCGAGCGCCTCAGCCGGAATCGCGGGGAGGTTGGCGGCGATCTCTTCGTCGGTGACGTTCTCCCAGTCGTAGGTGAGGACGACCCGGGTGGTGTTCGGCCCGCGCGAGGCAAGCAGATAAATCCACTTCCAGCCCGGGGGCTCCTCACCGGGCCGCGCCGGGGCCCAGGCGATGAGTTCGTTGACGACGATGGAGACCACCTCGTTCTCCATCTGATAGTCCCCGCCCTGGGACTCGTGATGCATGTTCATGCTGAACTTCTCGCCCACGGCCTGCAGTCGCGGGATGTTCGCCTCTGCGGACACGATCATCCCGGAGCCGTCGAACTCCTGGTGTCGTGCCGGATCCGTCAGCACATCGAAGATCTGCTCGGCGGGAGCGTCGATGACGCGGGTCACCACGATCTGCTTCTCTTCAGTCATAACGCCCACACTTTCAAACGGTTCCCGTTGATTCGAGCCGGGTGTGCCCGGTGGACATTCGGTAGTGCCCGTCCACCGGCGTGCGGGTCCGCAGCGCGACGCGGCGACCAGCCCGGATGCCGTTGGCGATGACCAGCACCTCGACGAGCTCATGCAGCAGCACGACGAACGCGAGCCCGAGCACCCCGAACGCCGCCAGCGGCACCAGCGCCGCGATCAACCCGCCGGACACGATGAGGTTCTGGAGCAGCACGGAGCGGGCACGCCGTGTATGCGCGATCGCATCCGGCAGGTGCCTCAGGTCCTCACCCATCAGCGCGATATCGGCGGCCTCGACCGCAACGTCACTGCCCATGGCACCCATCGCGATCCCCGCATCGGCGGTCGCCAGCGCTGGAGCATCGTTGATGCCGTCGCCCACCATTGCGACCTTCGCTCCACCCGCCTGCAGGTCGGCCACGATCCGGGCCTTGTCCTCGGGGCTCAGCTCCGCGCGCACCTCGTCAATCCCCGCCTGCGCCGCGATCGCCCGAGCCGTGCGCTCGTTGTCACCGGTCAACATGACCACGGTGATGCCCTCCCGGCGCAGCATCCGCACGGCCTCGGTGGCTTCCGGCCGGATTTCGTCGCGCACGGCGATGGCTCCGAGGAGTACGCCGGCCCGCTCGACCAGCACCACCGTCGCGCCGGCGTCCTGGAGCCGGCGTACCTCCTCACCCAACGTCCCCACGTCGACGAACCCCGGCTTGCCCAGACGCACCGGCTGGCCGTCGATCTCCCCGACGAGCCCCTGTCCGGGCACGGCCTCGACCTGAACCGCGTCGGCCCTACCGTCGGCCGCCGCCACAATGGCTGCGGCCAGCGGATGCTCGCTCCGCCGCTCCAGAGCTGCCGCGACCTCCAGCACATCTGTCCGGGCGATCCCATCGGCGGGCACGATGTCGATGACCACAGGCCTGTTGCGCGTCAGCGTGCCGGTCTTGTCCAGGGCGACGGTCGTCACCGCCCCAAGGGCCTCGACGGCGGCACCACCCTTGATCAGTACGCCCGACTTCGAGGCCGCCCCGATCGCCGCCACCACTGTGATCGGCACGCTCAGGGCGAAGGCGCACGGCGCCGCAGCGACCAGCACGACCAGCGCCCGCGGGATCCACACGCCCGGATCGCCGAAGACACTGCCGAGCACTCCGACCGCGATCGCCAGGATCAGCACGCCCGGCACAAGGGGCCGGGCGATCTTCTCGGCGATGCGCTGGCTCGTGCCCTTGCGGTCCTGGGCCTCCTGGACGATGTGGACGAGCCGTGCGAGCGAGTTGTCCGAAGCCGTAGCCGTGACCTCCACCTCGAGCACGCCGGTGCCGTTGATCGTGCCGGCCCACACCGCGTCGCTCGGCCCTGCCTCGACCGGCACCGATTCGCCGGTGACGACCGACGTGTCGAGAGCCGTGCGGCCGGACCGGATCACCCCGTCGGTCGCGAGCTTCTCGCCCGGCTTCACCAGGAGGACATCGCCGACACGCAGGTCCTCGAGCGCAGCGGTGACGGGCTCTCCACCGCGCAGGACAGTCGCCTCCCGCGGTGCCAGAGCGAGCAGGGAGCGGAGGTTGTTGCGGGTCCGCGTCATGGCGTACCCCTCCAATCCCTCCGCGATCGAGAACAAGAACGCGAGCATCGCGGCCTCGGGCAGTTCGCCGAGCAGGATCGCCCCGACGCCCGCGATGGTCATGAGCAGGCTGATTCCGAGTCGACCCCTGGCCAGCGCCCGCAGCGCTCCCGGCACGAATGTCACCGCACCCGCCAGCGCGCTGCCGGCGTACAGGATCGTGCTCAGGAGCGCCGGCGCAGCCAGTAGCGTGGAGAGGAAGCCTGCTCCGAGGAGTACGCCCGACAGCGCGGCCAGCTGCAGATCGCGCACCTGCCACACCGGGGTGTGCTCGGGCGGAGTCGCGTCGAGGACCGGTGCCGCCGGCGCGGAGCACGAACAGGAATCAGCCACGGGAGCCTTCGTTTCGGTCTGATCGGGAGACAGCCTCATTATCCCGGTTCGTCGCACCTCCACATCCGCGGCGAGAATGTCGGAGCGATCACCTACCCTGACTGAATGACTCGACTCGACCGCGTACTCGGCATCGTGCAGGCGGGCGGGAAAGGCTCACGCCTCGACGTCCTCACCCGGGAGCGCGCCAAACCGGTCCTGCCGTTCGGGGGCGAATTCCAGTTGATCGATTTCGCCCTGTCGTCGCTGACCCACAGCAAGATTCCGGACGTCTGGGTCGACGTGGCCTATCAGGCCAGCACCCTCCAACGACACCTGGCCGGCGGCCGGCCCTGGGATCTGGATCGCACCGACGGAGGTTTTCGCCTGCTGGCCCCCGAGAACGGCGACGAGCCGGTGCGCAACGGGTTCGCCGAGGGCAACGCCGATGCCCTGCTGAAGATCTGGCGCCAGATCGAGCAACAGCGACCGGAACTCGTGGTCGTCCTGTCCGCCGACCACGTCTTCCGGCTCGATCTTCGCGATGTCATCGACCTCCATCGCGACCGGGGCGCCGAATGCACCGTCGTCACCGCCGACGTATCCAGCGAGGAGGCCGCCCAGAACGCTGTCCTGACGGTGACGGACGGCCGGGTGACCCACCTGGACTACAAGCCCGAATCGACCACCGCCACCACGGTCTGCACCGAGATCACGGTCTATGACGCCCAGCTCCTGGGCGAAGCGCTGGCCAGTCTTCATTCGACCCTGCAGGAGGAGTCGGATGACGCCGAGGACTCCGGGCTCGGCGACTTCGGGGAGCACCTGCTGCCGTGGTTCGTGGACCGCGGGAAGGCGTACGCCTTTCCCATCACCTCCTATTGGCGCGATGTCGGCCGGCCGGAGGCCTATCTCGGAGCGCATCGCGACCTGCTCGCCGGCCGGATCGACGTCTTCGACGACCCGGAGCATCCGGTCCGTACGCGCCACGCCAACCGGGTCGCGGCCCGCTTCGCCGACGGGTGCGTGGTCGCGGATTCGCACGTGAGCGGGGGCGCGGTGGTGCGCGGGACGGTACGCCGCAGCGTCCTGGGACCCGGCGTCGTCGTGGGCACGGGCGCCGTGGTCGAGGACAGCGTGATCATGGCCGACACGGTGATCGAGGCGAACGCCTCCGTGATCACGGCGATCGTCGACGAACGCTGCGTCATCGGCCGGGGTGCCCGCGTCGGTGCCCAGCCGAAGGGCACCCGCCCCCGCCCGGACGACCTGTGCCTCATCGGCACGGAATCCCGCGTGACCGGCACCCTGCCTCCGGGCAGCCGGCTCGAACCGGGCACGACCGCCTGAGCTGATCTAGACTCCACCGCCGGACGCTCGCACTCAGAAGGAGAGACATGGTCGCCATCGGCGCACACGTGGACCAGACCGACCCGGTAGCGGAGGCGGTGGCACGCGGGGCGAATGTCGCGCAGTTCTTCCTCGGCGATCCGCAGGGCTGGAAGGGTCCGGAGGTGGCGTACGCAGGCGGCGCGGCCGCGCTGAAGGCCGCGGCCGAGGAAGCAGGGGTCGCGCTCTATGTGCATGCGCCCTATGTCCTCAATGTGGCGTCCCTCAACAATCGCGTACGCATCCCCAGCCGCAAGCAACTCCAGGCCCAGCTCCACGCGGCGGCGGAGATCGGCGCTGCCGGCGTGATCGTGCATGGCGGTCACGTGACGGCCAAGGACGATCCCGAGAAGGGGTTCGACAACTGGCGCAAATGCATCGACGGACTCGAGATGCCCGTCCCTCTCCTGATCGAGAACACCGCGGGCGGCGACAATGCGATGGCGCGGCAGCTGGATCGCATCGGCCGACTCTGGGAGGCCGTGCACGACGCCGAGGGCGGCGACACGGTCGGGTTCTGTCTCGACACCTGTCATGCCCATGCCGGCGGCAACGAACTCGCCGGCCTGGTCGAGAAGATCAAGGGCCTGACCGGCCGCATCGACCTGCTGCACGTCAATGATTCGCGCGATGCGTTCAACTCCGGCGCCGATCGGCACGCCAATCTCGGCACTGGCAACTGTGACCCCGAGGGCCTCGTCGAGGTCGTGGCCACCGCCGACGCGCCCATCATGCTGGAGACCCCCGGAGGCGTGTCCGAACATGTGGCCGACATGCGCTGGCTGCTCGAGCGGCTCTGACGCGTCCGGACGGAACGGGCCGTATCCAAGCCCTGACCGCCGTCGCTAACATCGGCGCATGCCCACAGCATTGATCACCGGCGGCACAGCAGGCATCGGCGCGGAGTTCGCCCGTCAGCTGGCTGACCGCGGCTACGACCTTGTTCTGGTCGCGCGCGATGAGGCGCGGCTGCAGGAGTACGCGGACGAACTGCGCGACGCAACGGCCGTCGACGTCGAGATCCTGGCCGCCGACCTGGCCGACCGCGAACAGACCCTGCGGGTCGCGGCGCGGCTGGAGGATGCCGACCGGCCGATCCACATGCTGGTGAACAACGCCGGGTTCGGGCTGCGGTCGACGCTGCTGGAGTCGGACACCTCGATCGACGAGCGGGCCCTCGACGTGATGTGCCGGGCCGTGCTCATCCTGGCCGGGGCAGCGGCTCGAGCGATGAAGGAGCGCGGGCGCGGCACGATCATCAACGTGTCCTCCACCGCCGGTTTCATGGCCATGGGCCACTATTCGGCGGTCAAGGCATGGGTGACGGCGTACACCGAATCCCTCGCGACCCAGCTCAAAGGCACCGGCGTCACCGTGACCGCCCTCTGCCCGGGCTGGGTGAAGACCGAGTTCCACGAGCGCGCGAATATCAATGCCGCCTCGATCCCGGACTTCGCGTGGATCGACAAGACCCTGCTCGTGCGTCAGGCGATCACCGACGCCGAGAAGGGCCGCGTGATCTCGATTCCCAGCATCGGCTGGAAGGTCGCGATGGGCGCAGCGCGCATCCTGCCGCGGCCCGTGATCCGGCTGATTTCGGGCAAGTTGACCTCGAAACGCCACTGACAGACCGGGATTTGGAGATGTCCCACAACGATTCGCCAGCGGCGCTGGCGAGCTCCCACAACCGCGGACCAGCATGCGACTTTGCCCATGCGAGAGGCTTAGGCTGTGCCGGTGAGTGAACGAGGGCGATACAAGTCGAGGACCCACCGCGCGGCCCGCTTCGTCGCCCAACAGCTGATGCTGAAGCCGACATTGTGGGGTCTGCTCGACATCAAGGTCCACGGCAAACAGCTGATCCGCCACCTGGAGCCGCCCTACATCGTCGTCTCCAACCATTCGAGCCATCTCGACTGCCCGCTGATCATCGGCGCCCTGCCCCGGCGCCTCTCGCGCAAGCTCGCGACCGGCGCGGCCGCCGACTATTTCTTCGGCAACGCCGTCAAGAGCACGACCACCGGGCTCTTCTTCAACACGTTCCCGGTCGAGCGCGGCAAGGGCCTGCGCGGCAAGGGATCCAAACACCGGGGTCTCGCGGGCCACCTGCTCAACGATGGCATCCCGCTGCTGATCTTCCCCGAGGGCACCCGTTCCCGCACGGGAGCCATGGGGTCGTTCGGTCCCGGCACGGCGGCCCTGTGCATCTCGCGCAACGTCCCCTGCCTCCCGGTCGCGATCGTCGGCGCCAGCCTGGCGATGCCGACCGGCAGGTCGCTGCCCAAGAAGGGCCGGCCCAAGGTGCACGTGGTCTTCGGCGAGCCGATGTGGCCCAAACCCGGCGAAACCGCCCACGAATTCTCCGATCGCATCGCAGCGGTCATTCGCACGATGCACGATGAGCGCGCCGAGAAGGCGAAGCTGCCCCTGATGAGCGACTATGAACGAGCCGCTCTCGAAGCCAAGGCCGCACAGAAGACCGAGGACGAGTCGGCCGCCACGAACGAGAAGGAGCCCGAGCAGTGACGAACGGCGTCAAGCACATGAAGTGGTGGGGCTGGGGTGTCGAGGGCATCGGCTTCCACCACGAGGACAAGCCCAACTTCGCTCCGTTCGTGCTGGACAAGGTCGGTCTCGACCTCTCGCACGCCCCGGACAAGCCGCCGTCGTTCGACGAGATCGAGGTCCCCGCCTCCCGGCTGTCCGACGAGCTGAAGAGCACGCTGGTCGACCTGCTCGGCGAGAAGTTCGTGGTCACCGAGGACCTGGACCGCATCGTCCACACCTTCGGCAAGTCGGTGCGCGACCTGATTCGCATGCGCCGCAACCAGCTCAAGCGCATCCCCGATGCAGTGCTCTATCCCGCCGATGAGGACCAGGTGCGCGCGATCGTCGATGCGATCGTGGCCGCCGACGCGGTCCTGATCCCGTTCGGCGGTGGCTCCAACATCGTCGGCTCGCTCGAGCCGCGCGCCTGGGAGGACCGCATCGTCGTCTCCGTCGACCTCGGCCGGATGAACCGCGTCGTCGAGATCGACGACGAGGCCGGCCTCGCCCGCATCCAGGCGGGCGCCCTCGGCCCGGCCCTCGAAGAGCAGCTCAACCGACGCGGCTGGACGATGGGCCACTTCCCCGACTCGTTCACCCACTCCACCCTCGGCGGCTGGATCGCCACGCGTTCCTCCGGCATGCAGTCCGACGAATACGGCGACATCGCCGACATCACGCGCGGCGTCCGCGTCGTGCAGCCGGGGCGTACGCTCGTGCTCCGCCCGCTGCCGTCGACCTCCACCGGCCCGAGCGTCCGCGAGATGATCCTCGGCTCCGAGGGTCGCCTCGGCATCATCACCGAGGCCACGGTGCAGGTGCATCGCCTGCCCGATGAGCGCGTCATCCTGGCGTACTTCTTCCCCGACTGGCCCACCGGCCTCAAGGCCATGGCGGCCGTGTCGAAGTCGGAGGCCGAGGTCATCGTGGCCCGCTGCTCCGATGACCGCGAGACCGCGTTCTCGTTCTCGACGCAGAAGAAGCAGAAGGGCGTCAAGAAGTACGTCACCGAGGCCGTCTTCAAGGTCCTCGAGCGCCGGGGCTGGGATCTGTCGAAGCTCTGCATGTCGTTCATCGGCTTCGAGGGCTCCAAGGAGCATGTGAAGCGCAACAAGGAACTGGTGAAGCAGATCGTCCAGGCCCACGGCGGCATGGTGGTCGGCAAGGGGCCGGGCGTGCTCTATGACCAGAAGAAGTTCGACACGCCCTATCTGCGCGACTTCCTGCTCGACCGCGGCGCCGCTGCCGATGTGTCGGAGACCTCGGCTCCGTATTCGAAGCTGCAGGGTCTCTATGACAACACCATCGCCGCCGCTGAGAATGCGATGGCCGAGGTCGACTGCCGCGGCTACATCATGTGTCACCTGTCGCACAACTATCACTCGGGCGCCTGCCTCTATTTCACCTTCGCGATCGCTGACATGTCCGACGACGTGCTCGCGAAATATGACCACGTGAAGCGCGCGATCCAGCAGTCCTTCATCGACAACGACGGCACGCTGTCGCACCATCACGGTGTCGGCCGCGAACATGCCCCGTGGATGAGCCAGGACATCTCGCCCGCGGGCGAGCAGATGATCCGCGACCTGATCCAGGCCGTGGACCCGGGCGACAACCTGAACCCGGGCGTCATCGTCCACGACGGCAAGCCGGGCATCACCGTCATGTCGGCCGATCATGTCGACGAACGGGACACGTCCGCCTGATTCATTGGCAACCCTGAGCGCCAACCCCCAGACTTGACCCCATGGGTGCGCAGGAAGTGGTGGTGAGTCGGACGATCGCGGCTGCGCCCGAGGCAATCTGGCAGGTCATCACCGACATCGGGCGCGCCCCGGACTTCTTCCGGTCGGTGAGCGCGGTCGAGGTGCTGGGTTCCGGAGGGTACGCCCCCGGGTTCCGTTGGCGCGAAACCCTCACCGTCTTCGGGCGGAGCGAGACGCGGGAACTGACCGTGGTCGAAGTCGACCCGAACCGTCGGACGGTCCTCGAGTCCGAGGCCGCCGGCGTGCGCTATCGCATCTCGTGCGAGCTGACGCGCTCCGGGGACCACTATGAAAGCGCACCCCGAACGCTGGTCGTCTCCCGCTTCGTCGCCGATCAGCTCGCCACCGCGCCCCACATCCTCTGGCGCGTGCTCGGGTCACTGGGGGCGAAGGCCACCGAGGAGGTCCTGGCCCAGGACCTCGCCGATCTGGCGAGTGTGGTCGAGCGCGCCGACGCGGAGGACATGATCGTCATCCATCGCCTGTTCAACCGCGAGCTGACCGCCGGGCCCGATCTGGTCACCGGGGTGCCCGGAGGCGATCTCCATCGCGCAGGCATCGTCGCCGATCACCTCGAGATCGTGCTCAACACGCTCGTCGACCACCACCACGGCGAGGACCTCCTGATCTGGCCACTGCTGGCCGCCCGCACCACGATCCCGGAGGACGTGCACGACCGGGTCAGCGATCAGCACGATGCGATCCACGATCGGGTCGGGCGCGCGCGAGACCTCCTGCGCCGCTGGCGCGAACAGGCCGATTCGGGCATCCGCGACGAACTGGCCGGCCTGATCACCGAACTGGCCGACATTCTCCGCGATCACCTGGAGGACGAGGAGAACCGGATCCTGCCACTCGTCGAGCAGCATCTCACCCACGCCGAATATCTGGCCCTCGTCGAGCACGGTCACGAATCCCTGCCGAAGGACAAGGCGGCCCTGATCGTCCAGTTGGTTCTCGAGGGGGCCAACAAGCGGGAACGGGCCCTCGTGCTCGAGCGCCTCCCGCGCAGCCAGCAGCTGATGATCCGCACCGTCGGCGCCCGGCAGTATCGGCGCTATGTGCGCCGGCTTCGGGAAGCGGGCTGAGCCGGCGCTCAGCCCAGGGGCTCGATGGTCCACTCGCCGAGTGACCAGAGCAGCAATACCTCGCCGCCGTTGAGATCCAGCTCGCTGCTCTCGAACCGACCGATGCAGTCGTTGGCGCGGAATTCGCGGTCGGCGATCCGATAGGCATACACATTCAGCGAATCGCGGGAGTTGAGCGGGGCGAACGTCAGCCGCACCTTGGGCGCGTCCACGCGGAGCACCCGGGCACCGTGACCCTCGACGCGGTCAGTCGTGGTGGAGAGGTCGTGCCAAGACTTCAGGGTGAGCGTCCAGTTGCCGGTGGCGCGGATCAGCAGAGAATTGTTGGGCCCTGCCGCCACCTCGTGCACCGTGTCGATGAGCCACTCGATGGTGACCGGTTCACCGTTGGTTTCGCCGCTGACGATGGGCACCGCCGCACCGGTGTTGAAGACATCGAGTTTGCCCTGGCAGTCGGCGCAGCGGAACTCGACGACCGTGGCGAACTCGGAGAGCCGGTGATAGGCGACCTCGGCGTTGCCCTGTGCCGTGACCGTCACCGGACGGCCGTTGTCGAGGTCATGCTCCTGGCGGGGAAACTCGGGGCCGGGCACGGGATCGGGCTCCGAAGGTCCGCCTCCGCCACCCGCCTGCCGGTCACACGAATCCCGGGCCGATGCCTGCGGCCCGACCGGCGTGGCGCCGATCGTCGGGTCGCCGGGGGCAAGCGTCCCCTGCGACAGGCGTACGCCCAACAGCAACGCCAGCGCGAGCACCCCGCCGATGGTGACGGCCAGAATGCCATCACGAACGGGGTGCGGGGCGGGCATACATCGATGCTACGAGATCAGGCCCACCCGCCTCTTCCTGCCCACCGGTCAGGTCGCCAACGGATTCACCACGGTGAGCTGGGGAAACCAGGAGAAGTCGCGATCCGCCGACCACAACGCCTCGACACCGGCGCTGAGACAGATCGCCGCGACGCGAGCATCGTGAATGCGCGGGCCGGTCACCCGTTCGGAGGCGAGGAGCCTGGTCAGAACCTGCAGGTGGTCCGGGCCCTCGGCCAGGAGGTGGACCGCCGGCACATCAGCGAGGCTGGTAACTGCCGCCAGCGCCGTGGACATCCGTG
This sequence comes from Propionibacteriaceae bacterium ZF39, assembly GCA_039565995.1. Taxonomy (GTDB): domain Bacteria; phylum Actinomycetota; class Actinomycetes; order Propionibacteriales; family Propionibacteriaceae; genus Enemella; species Enemella fulvus. Next base: position 3,747,597 of record CP154795.1, read on the forward strand.
TCGGCGGGTCATAAATGCGGGGATGGGTGGTGACAGCGAGAAACTCGTGCAGGCACGGCCACGGGATGCCGACCTGCCGCGGCCCGGCGATCAGGTCAGTCAGCACGCGCAGCGCCGGCTCATGGTGGGGCGAGTCTTCCCGGTGGGCATACACCAGCAAGTTGGTGTCAACCGCGATCATCGGCGCCCAATCCATAGGAGAGCGCAATGGCCTCACCGGGCGCGATCTCTGCGGCCAGCCCCCGCCCGCCCACGGTCGGGAACACGAAATCGACCCGTGGCGCTGCTCGCCGGGCGGCAATCTCGGCCCGCAGCCCCGACACCACGAGGTCACGCAACGTGGCACCCGTTTCGCGCGCCAACTCCTTGGCCTCGAGCGCCAGGGCGTCCGGGAGATCGATGGTTGTCTTCATACGGTTAACTGTATCTTATGACCCGTACTCCCGTATCTGCTTCCGCAGGCTCACCTCCCCGACGACCCGAGGCCGATCCCCCGGTCGGCCGCGCCGCCTAGGCTGTGGTCGATGTCACTGCGCGACCGGATTTCGTCCGCCACCACCCGCGCCGCTCGGCGCAACAAGCTGAGCGGCGATCTTGCGCTGACCGGGCTGGTGTTGCTGCTGGCGGCCTTCTTTCCGTACGCCATCGGGTTCCGGTATCTCAGCTCCCCCATCGAGCTGCAATTCGTGGTGTCGATCGCCCTGATCGCGCCACTGGCCCTTCGCAGCCGCTACCCCCAGGTCATGCTGCTGCTGAGCACCCTGGGCGGAATCGGTCACATGCTGGTCGTGAACGGCCCCCTGCCCGCACTTGTCGCGATTCCCCTGGTGGTCTATTCGGTAGCCCGCGAGGTCGATGCGCGCAGCTCGCGGAGCGCGGTCCTCGTCGGGCTGGCGGCCTCGATCGCGGGCCCGCTGCAGTGGTATCTGCTGAATCGCTGGGAGCTCAACTTCCTCGTCATCGTCGTGCTCGTGTGCCTCGGCATGGTCCTGACGCCCTATGTCATCGGTCGCCGCCTGCGCGAGACCGAGAAGGCGGCCGAAGTGGCCGAACGCAACGAACAAGAGCGTGTGCAGACGCTGCTCGCCGAACGCGACCAACGGGCCCGGATGGCCGAGATCAACGCCCGGCAACAGATCGCCCGCGAGCTCCACGACATCGTGGCCCACTCGCTGTCGGTGATGATCGTGCAGGCCGAGGGTGGGCGCGCGCTGGCCGCCAAGAAGCCCGAGCGCGCCGCCGAAGTGCTGGAAACCATCGCCGGGACCGGCCGGGAGGCCCTGGTCGAAATGCGCCGGATCGTCGGCGTCCTCCGGAACACGCCGGAGGAGGACTCGGCGTACGCCCCGATGCCCGGCCTGGGCGATATCGGCGAGATGGTCCACCGGACCGGGGAACGCGTACGCCTGCTGCGCTCCGGTGATACGCCCGAATGCGGCGCCGCTACGCAGCTCACCGTGTATCGGATCGTGCAGGAGGCCCTGACCAACTTCCTGAAGCATGCGGGTCCGGGAGCTCGGGCGGAGGTACGCCTCACGTTCGATGCCGACCGGATCCAGGTCGATGTCACCGACGACGGGCTGGGAGCCGAGAGCCGATCCGATGGGCTCGGCAACGGGCTGAAAGGCATGCACGAGCGCGTGGCCGCGCGGGGTGGGACACTCGAAGCCGGTCCGCGCCCGGAGGGTGGTTTCCGGGTGTACGCCGTCGTGCCGGTCAGTCCCACCGGCAGCCAGCTGCGCACCGGGCCCGGTGCAGACCACACCACCCCGTTCAGAACACCAAGGAAAGGCCTCCCGTGATCCGTGTCTTCCTCGTTGATGATCAGTCACTCGTACGCAGCGGTTTTCGCATGCTCATCGAGGCCGAGGACGACATGGAGGTCGTCGGGGAGGCCTCCGACGGCGCCGAGGCGGTTGCTGCGCTGACCGCCGAGCCGGCCGATGTCGCGTTGATGGACATCCGGATGCCGGTGATGGACGGCGTCGAGGCGACGCGGCGGCTGGTGCGGGCCGATCTGGGCACCCGGGTGCTCGTGCTGACCACGTTCGACCTCGATGAATATGTCTTTGCCGCGCTGAAGGCCGGCGCGTCGGGATTCCTGCTCAAGGATGCGCGGCCACAGGAGTTGCTCTCGGCGATCCGCGATGTGGCCGCGGGCGACGCGGTCGTGGCGCCCAGCGCGACCCGGCGACTGCTCGACCAGGTCGTGCCCTCACTGCCGGCCAATCCGCGCAGCGGGCCCGATCCCCGCCTCGACGTGCTGACCGAACGCGAGCTCGAGGTGCTGACCGAGATCGCGTCCGGGGCGACCAATTCCGAGATCGGGGCCCGGCTCTATATGGCCGAGGGCACCGTGAAGACCCACATCGGCCGGCTGCTGTCGAAGCTGCAGGCCCGCGACCGGGTGAGCCTGGTGCTGTTCGCCTACGAAACCGGCATCGCCGGGCGCTGACTCCGCGCCTCGCGCATCAGCAGGAGCGCGAAGCCCAGCAGGACCAATCCGCCACCGGCACCCGCGATCGTCGGCGCCGGGGCCCAGCCGGCGAGCCCGGCCCAGAGGGCGATGCCTGCGACCACGACGCACGCCACCGCGGTCCAGCGCAGGAGCGGCGCCCGGAACGCCTTCACGAACGGAAGGAAGTGGAGGCCGACGATCGCCAGGGTCCAGGTCGACAGATAGGCGCTCTGGCCGATCAGGTTCAGCACGATGACGCCGCCCACGATCAGCACGATCTCGGCGATGACCGAGGTCCAATAGACCTTCCGGATCGCGGGGTCGAAGGCGAGGGACGGTGCGACGCGAATGCCTCGCATGACCACGATCGCGGCGATCAACGCCAGGAGCCCGGCACCCATCCCGGCTTCGAGCCAGCCGGAGATCTCGCCGCCCTGATGCCCCCAGGTGAACCACGCGATGCTCGCCGCCGCGAGGACCACGGCCATGCTCGCGTGATCCTTGGCCCGCACTCCCGCGCGATCGGTGGTGGTCTCGTTGTTCTCGGTCATGGTGACTGCCTTCTCGATGGTCTGCATGCTTTGACTGTAGTGCACTTTATTGAATAGAGTCAACTACAATCTTTGAAGAAGGAGGCCCCATGACATCCGAACCGCAGACCCGGCGTACCTATCGCTCGCCGAAACGCACCGAACAGGCCGCCCGCACCCGCGCGACCATCACCGCAGCCGCGCGACGACTCTTCGAACGCGACGGGTTCGCAGCGACGACGATCGCGGCGGTCGCGAAGGAAGCGGGCGTGTCGCAGCAGACGGTCTATGCCGTGTTCGGCAACAAGCCCGCGCTCGTGCGCGCGATCCTCGAACAGATGGAGGAGACCGCCGAGGCCTCGACCTGGCGCAAACGGATCGCCGAGGAACAGGACCCGGCGCGGATCCTCGCGGCCTTCGCCCAATGGACACGGGCGTTCTTCGAGGCGAGCAGCCCGTCGTTCTCGATCGCGCAGGAGGCCATGTCCGAGCTGACGGACCTGGCTGCGCAGGGTGACGCGCATCGCCGGCAGGCCCTCGCCTCACTGGTGCAGCGGCTGGCGGGGATGGGTGCGCTACGGGACGGTTTGTCCGAGCAGCACGCCACCGATCGCGCGTGGTTGCTCACCGGCCTCCAGACCTACTTCGACGCGACCGAGCGCTGCGCCTGGACCCCGGAGGCGTACGCCGAGTGGCTGGGTGACACCCTCGCCCAGCAAATTCTCGCGGGAGATCGCGTCAAAGCTTGACTGTGACGCAACGTCACATGAGGAGAATCGTTCGTGCGAATCTCCGACTGCGCCGACCTGACCGGCACAACCGTGCGAACGATCCGGTATTACCACCAGATCGGCCTCCTGCCCGTCCCCGAGGGCGGGCTGCGCCGGGACTACGGCCTCGAACACATCGCCCGTATCCTCCGCATCCGCTGGCTCGCCGAAGCCGGTCTGCCGCTCGAGACCGTGGCCGACCTCATCGCCGCGGAGACCGAGGCCGGGGAGCCGACCCCCAATCCGGATGCGGGCAGCCTGCGGGACCTGTACGCCACAGCGGCCGGCCTGGAGGACCGGATCGCGGAGCTGCGGACGCAGCAGCAGAAGATCGCCGCGCTGATCGCCATGGCCGAGGAGGGGCGCGGGCTGACGGCGCTCCCTCCGGCGGTCGCGCTGTTCTATGACCGGATCGCGCGCAAGGTGGACGACCCCGCGACTCTGAAGGTGCTGAACCGGGAGCGTCGCCTGGCGGAGCTGTTCGCCCAACGCGGGCTGGTGCCCAGGCGCGCGGACGCCCTCATCACGACCCTCACCGACGAGGACATGGCCGTGATCGTCGATTTCTATGCGCGCTATGCCCGGTTGGGATCGCTGCCCGACGACGACGCCACGGCGGAGATCGACTCCCTCGTCGATGCGTTGGTCGGCTGGTGCGCCACCAACCTCGACCTGACGCGCGCGTTCCTGGACCTGTTGCCCCGGTGGGCGCGTGCCCCGCGGGCCATGAGCACGCTGGTCAACTTCTCGGTCCTCGTCTGCTCCGACGGGCGACAGGCCGAGGTCATCCGGCGCGCCATCCCGGCCGCCGTGGCGCTCGTCGACGGCGCCGACGAACCGAAAGGAAGCCCCCGATGAGCCCCGACCCCACGTTCACCCAGCCCATCGAGGTCCGTGACCTCGTCAAGACCTTCGGTCAGTTCCGCGCCCTCGACGGCGTCGACCTCACCGTCACTGCCGGGAGCGTGCACGGCTTCCTCGGCCCCAACGGTGCGGGCAAGTCGACCACGATCCGCGTGCTCCTCGGGCTCTATCGCGCTACCTCCAGCCACGTCCGTGTCCTCGGCCTCGACCCCGGCGCTCATCCGGCCGAGGTCACCCGGCAGGTGTCCTATGTCCCCGGCGATGTGGCCCTGTGGCCGAATCTCACCGGCGGCCAGGTGCTCGACGTGCTGGGCGGGCTCCGGGGCGTACGGAATCGGGAGCGGGAGCGCGAACTCATCGACCGATTCGCACTCGACCCGGGCAAGCGGGTCCGGTCCTATTCGACCGGCAACCGCCAGAAGGTCATGCTCATCGCCGCACTCGCCGCACCGACGCCGCTGCTGATCCTCGACGAACCGACGGCGGGGCTGGACCCGCTCATGGAGCGGGTGTTCTCAGACTGCATCCACGAGGCGACCGCGGCCGGGCGTACGGTCCTGTTGTCGAGCCATATCCTCGCCGAGGTGGAACGCCTGTGCACCGACGTGACGATCGTCCGCGACGGGCTGATCGTCGAGTCCGGCAGCCTGGCCCATCTTCGTCACCTGGCCGCCCTCGACGTCACCGTGACCGGCCCGACCGTCGAGGTGCTGGTCGAGGATCTGCGGCGCTGGGCACCGCATCGCGACGGTGACACCCTCACCTGCGAGGTCGACCGCGCCGACCTGCCGGAGGTGCTGGGCCGGCTCGCCACGGCGGGCGCGACCGATGTCTCGGTCGTCCCGGCCAGCCTGGAGAGCCTGTTCCTGCGCCACTACGAGGTGGCGGCGCGATGATCCGCATCGCCTGGCTCCTGGTACGGCGTCACCGCATCGCCCTTCTCGCCTGGATCCTGGGCCTGCTGGTGCTGGTGTCGATCACGGCGCCCTCCTATGAGGCGACCTATGGCGACCCGCAGTCGCGTGCCGTCCTGGTCGACCAGATGCAGTCGACGCAGGGGTCGACGGTGCTCTATGGCCGGCTGCCGGATCCGGGCACCCTCGGGCAGCTGTTCGCGTGGGAGACCGGGAGCTACATCGTGATCCTGGCCGCGGTCATGGCGGTGATCCTCGCGATCGCGTTCACCCGCGGTGAGGAGGATTCGGGTCGGCTCGAGGTGCTCCGAGCGACCGGCGTACGCCCGGGTGCCCCTCTCGGAGCCGCCCTGCTCGTGCTCACGCTGGCGTGCGCGGCGGTGGGTGGCGGGTCCGCGGCGATCCTGGCCGCGCAGAGCACGACGATCGATGAGCTGACCGTGGCCGGGGCGCTGGCGTACGGTGCCGCGGCCTTCCTCGCCGCGCTCTGCCTCGGGTTGTGGGCGATCATCTGCGCCCAGCTGCGCCCGGATGCCCGGTCGGCGCGAAGCCTCGCCTTCGTGGCCCTGGCCGTGGGGTTCGCCGAGCGCGTCGTGGCCGACTTCGGCGACGGATGGTGGGCCGATGCGCTGCAGTGGCTCACGCCGTTCGGCTGGAAGGCCGTAGTCGCGCCCTATACCGACGATCGATTCTGGGCGCTGCTGCCCATGGCGGGCCTGTGTGCGCTGTTCGCCGCAGTCGGGGTGGGCTTGAGTCGCCGCCGCGAGTTGCGGGGCTCCGTGCTGGGCGACGTGGCCGGCCGGGCGCGGGCGATCCGCGTCGCGACCCCGGAGCGCTGGGCCTGGCTCAGCGCCCGCGGCTCGCTGATCGGCTGGACCGTCGCCGTTCTCGGCACCGCGGCGTTGTTCGGATCCATGGCGGACGGACTGGTGACCACCATCGCCAGCGATCCGGCGACCGGGGATCTTCTCCGCGACATCGGGCGGGCGCCCGTGGATCCGGTCGCCACGTACTTCGAGTTCCTCGGCTCCTTCGTCGCCGTGCTGGTCATGATCTGCGGCACCCTCCTCACGCTCCGCTGGCGCGGTGAGGAATCCAGCGGCCGGCTCGTGCAGGAGCTCGCCACCGGCGTCCGGAGATGGCGATCGCTCCTCGCCCGCGTATTCGTCGCCGCCATCGGGTCGATGGCCCTCCTCGCTCTCGCCGGCCTGGTCATGGGGCTGATCGGCCGGGCCCAGTTGGCCGAGGGAGAGCCGATGGCGTACGCCCTGTCCGCGACGCTCGGCGAAACCCCGGGCATCCTGGCCGCGGTCGCCGGGGCTGCCCTGCTCACGGCGGTCGCGCCGCGCTGGACCGGACTGATCTGGGCCGTCGTCGCGTGGAGTGGTTTCACGGTCTTCTTCGGCGCGCTCGTCGACCTGCCGCAATGGGCACTCGATCTCAGCCTGCTGGGTCATCCGCCGGCGGGTTCGCCAGGGGGTACGCCCGACTGGGCGGGCTGGGTCGACTCTCTCACGCTCGGACTCACGGGTGCGGCAGTCGTCGGGGTCGGCGTGGCGGCGTTGTCGATCGGTCGGAGGGATCTTCGGCTCGGCTAACTCGGGTCCGGCCCCGCCAACACCGCGGCGATCCGGACAACACCGGGCTGGTGGTGGGCAACACCGCTGACAACACTCTCTCGCGAGACTCGTGGCAACACGACGGGAGGGCGATGACGGTGATGCAGGACTTCGAGGGACTGGACGCGGCCACTGCCGGGCTCGTCCGGGGCTGGGCCGATCGGCATCCTGCTCTTGAAACCTGTGCGTCGGCGGCCCACGTGGTCACTGCGATCCGCACCGACCCGGACCCAGTCCTGACCGCGCTGTTGGTGGAAGCGTTCTCCGGCTGCGAGGTGGCTCCGCGCCTGATCCTGCAGGGTTTGATGCCCCGCCTCAGGTCGCTCGCAGCGCTGGATGGCCAGGCGGAGGTGGGTGACTACGTGACCCATCTCTGGCTGCGGATCCGCACCTATCCGCTGGATCGGCGGCCGGTACGCATCGCCAGCAACCTCGTGCTGGACACCCTCAAGGCGGTCCACGCGGAGCGTACGCCCCAGCGCCTGCACCTCCGCGATCCCCTCGAACTGAACACCGTCGTCATGGAGGATCCCGAGACCCCGCTGCCCAGCGCCGAACACGTGCTCGGTCTCGCCGCCGACCTCGGCCTCATCGACCCACCGACCCACGCCACGCTGGTGAGCGTCTATGCCCACGGACTCAGCGCCCCCGCTGCCGCCGAACTGTTCCGGGTGTCCCCCACCACCATTCGCCGCCGCTGCAGCCGCGGTTTGCGTACGCTCCGTGCCCACGCGCAGCAACTCGTCGACGCCATGTGACTGGACCTCGAACATTTGCCGAGCCGCCAGACCCGAGCAACAGGGATACCTGTAGACGTTGGTGATCGCGAGCTGCCCGACGGGACGCTCGGCGAACTCGCGGGCTACAACTCAAAGGCGCGGCGTCCGATTCGAACACTCTGGGTCATGAGCCGAGGCAAGCTTTATTCAGTTCGACTGGAATAAATCGACGGGGCGTATCCCCAGTTAACACCGAGGCCGCCCCGTCGCTGTCCATCGTAACACTCACGCGAAGGGTTCTTCCGGCCCACAGCGGAAGGGACCGATCCCAACTCAACTCACTCGCCAACGCGGTCCTCCACCAGGACGTTCATGCCCCGGCCTCATGCAGACGCGGGACGTCCAGGAGCCTATTCTTGAAAGCTGTGAACACACCGCCGAGCCAGTGGGCGTCGATCGTTGAGGCCGACCCCCAGCATTCCCATCGTTATGCCGAGCGATTCCGCCAGTTGGAGGCCCAGGGGACCGACATCTATGGGGAAGCCCGCCTCCTGGATGCGATGGTGCCGCGCGGTTCGCGCATCCTCGATGCCGGCTGTGGTGCCGGCCGGAGCGGTGGCTATCTCGCCCGGCAGGGCCACACGGTCGTGGGCGTCGATCTGGATCCGGTCCTGATCCAGGCGGCCGAGGAGGACTTCCCCGGTGCAACCTGGCTGGTCGGCGACCTCGCCGAACTCGACCTCCCATCCCGCGGGATCGAAGAACCGTTCGATGCGATCGTCTGCGCCGGCAACGTGATGACCTTCCTTCACCCGGCCACCCGGGTCGCCGTGCTCACCCGCCTGGGCGCGCACCTCACCGACAACGGCCGAGCGGTCGTCGGTTTCGGTGCGGGTCGGGGCTATTCGTTCGACGCGTACGCCGCAGACGTCACCCGTGCGGGCCTCCGCATCGACGCGCGCTTCGCCACCTGGGATCTCCGTCCCTTCACCGGCACCTCCGACTTCATGGTGTCGCTGCTCTCGCGCGCCTGACGACCACACCTGCGCGCAATTGCCGCGGCCGCCGGAGGGGGTGATTCCCAAGCCTCCGAGCGGCCGGTCAATGGATGGTTCTTGTCCCTTGGAGGGACGAAGCACCCGAAGTGTTCCCCGCCACAGCCGATTCGGGGCGCAGCAAAGGGTCATCCCCGACGCCCGCACGGCACGGCACGCGACGCGCGGGCGTACGGGTGGCAGACTGACTCGCTGAAAGAACAGGCGAATCGAAGGTGGTGTGGTGACGGACCACGATCACGCCCAGCCGAAGGATCCGGTGCTGGGCAGCGACGAGGGGTTCACCTCGGGTCTGCACGATCGTGCGGCCACGGGGTCGGCGGCCGCTCCGCATCCGACCGTCTACAACCACTACGGGCCCCACCGCAACGGCCTGCCGCCCCTGCGGAAATATCTCTCCGAACTCTGGCAGCGCCGCGAATTTGCTTTCGAGCTGTCCCGTTCGAACATGCGCGCCTCGAGTTCGGACACGTTCTTCGGCCAGTTGTGGCTCGTGCTCAACCCGCTGCTGATGGCCCTGGTCTATTTCCTCCTGGTCGCCATCCTGTCCGGTCGCGCGACGGCGAATCCGCTCTATTTCGCGCACCTGACGACCAACCTCTTCGTCTTCACGTTCATCACCACGTGTGCCAACGCCGGCGCGACCTCGGTGACCACCGCCGGCAAGATGATCCTCAACACCGCGTTCCCGCGCCTGTTGATCCCGCTCGGCGCCGTGCACACGGCGTTCTTCCGGTTCCTGCCGACGCTGCCGGTGACGATCGTCATCTTCCTGCTCACACCACTGTTCGGCGACGCCCACATCGAGTGGGGACCCCAACAGCTGCTCGCCATCTTCTTCCTGGTGATGATGGTCCTTTTCGGCGCCGGGCTCGCGGCGTTCTTCGCCACCATGCAGGTCTATTTCCGCGATACGAACAACTTCCTGCCCTATTTCGTCCGGATCTGGACCTATCTGTCGCCGATCCTGTGGACCGCCACCATGCTGCAGGAAAAGGCCGATTCCGTGCTCACCATCGCCCAGCTCAACCCGGCGTACCACCTCCTCGGCGGCTATTCCCAGCTCATCATGGGCGGCCAGATCCCTCCGCTGAGCACGTGGCTCATCGCCAGCGCCTGGGGCATCGGCGTGTTCCTGATCGGGTCTCTGATCTTCATGACGAGGGAGCGTGAGTTCGCTGTCCGAATCTTCTAGAAACACGCGCACGACCCGCGACGGCTACACCCTCGAGCCCGACCGCACCGACCTCGCCGTCAGGGTGACCGATCTCAAGATCACCTACAAGACGACGTTCGAGAAGCGCCCGACGCTGAAGCAGGCGGTGGTGCGGTTCGGCCGGGGTACGCGCACCGTCCACACCGTCGAAGCCCTCAAGGGCATCTCGTTCGACGTCAAGAATGGCACCACGATGGGCGTCATCGGCGCCAACGGTGCCGGCAAATCGACGCTTCTCCGCGCGCTCGCCGGCATCCTGCCGCCCACCTCGGGCCACATCGAGACCTGGGGCAAGGCGTCGACGATGCTCGCCCTCGGCGTCGGCTTCAACAACGCCCTGACCGGCCGCGAGAACATCATCCTCGGCGGGCTGGCGACGGGGCTGTCGAAGAAGGAGGTACGCCTCCGCGCCCAGGAAGTCGGCGAATGGGCCGAGGGCGGCACGGATCCCTTCGTCGATCGGCCGATGCGGACCTATTCGTCCGGTCAGTCGGCCCGGGTCGGCTTCTCCGTGGGCGTCCACATGGATCCCGACATCCTCATGGTCGACGAGGCCCTGTCCACCGGTGACGCCGGCTTCCGCGAGCGCGCCGCCGCCAAGCTCGAGGAGCTCCGGGCCCGCTCCCGCGCGATGTTCTTCGTATCGCACGGACTCGCGTCGGTCCGCGAGCTCTGCGACGAGTGCATCTGGCTCGACCACGGCCGGCTCATGATGCGCGGCCATCCGGACGAGGTCACCGCGGCCTATCTGGAGTTTCTCAAAGTCAAGAATTCGGAGCAGAACTCCGAAGAGGTCTGACGCCCGGGCGATGAACCCGGGGTCACGGAGACTTGCCGCATGCTGCGCACCTGGACACGATGGATCGCCTATCCGATCATTCTCGTTGCAGTGATGTTGCTCGCGTCGTGTGTGCAGGGCTTCGCGAGCGGCCGCAGCGGCGGCGCCGACGACCCGCTGAACCAGTTCACGATCCGCAGTTTCGTCGCCGACTACCGGCTCGAGATCCAGCCGGACGGGACGACCGATGTCGTTGTCACCGAACAGATCGACGCCAACTTCTCCCGCAGCCGCGTCAACCGGGGCATCACCCGGGCCATCCCGCTGACCTATCAGGACCACACCAACTCGGTCACCGACATCACCGTGACCGGGACCGTGCGGTCGGCGAGGACCACCATCGGCGGTGCCGAGGTCGACACCGGGACCCAGCCGGTCAGCACGACCGTCGACAAGAACGTCCTGATCATCCGCATCGGCAACCCCGACCGCTATCTGATGTCCGGCGATCAGTCCTGGACCCTGAGCTATCGGCTCGGAGACGTCGCGATGAACACCCCCGACGGCCTGCGCCAGGAGATCTATCTCGACGCCAACGGCACCGGCTGGGAGGTGCCGTTCACCAAGGTGACCGCGCGTCTGCATGTGCCGGCCGACCTCGCGGGCCGGCTCGATGGTCAGACCGCCTGCTACTGGGGCCCCGAGGGTGCCCGGAACACCTGCCCGATCACCACGGCCGCAGGCGCCGACGACACCGTGATCACGGCCTCCGCCGGCCCGCTCGACCGGCGCGAGAACCTCACGTTCGCCGTCGGCTTCGCCAACGACGCCTTCCCGGTCGCCTATACCCCCAAGTCGGCAGCCCTGCCCTGGTGGCTGCTTGTGCTGCCCGTCATCGGCCTGCTTGCGTACGCCATCGCGCTCGCGCAATGGTTCCGCGCCACCCGTGGCCGACGACCCGGCGCGATCGTCACCGAATACCTGCCGCCCGAGGGCGTACCCGCCCTTGTCGCAGCCGACGTGATGGGGCGCGCTCCCCGCGGCCCGAGCGCCCAACTCCTGGAGTTCGTCGTGGCGGGCACGCTGACCCTTCGCAGCACACAACCCGCCGAGCCCGGCCCGGACGGCCCACCGAGTCGCCTCGGCTGGTGGCAGCGCCGCAAACTCCGCAAGCAACTGTTCATCCCCACCGAGGACTTCGAACAGATCGAGAACGCCGATCTGCAGACCATCATGAAGGGCTATTTCGGCGGTGGCCTCGGTGTGGCACCCCACCCGGATACGGCCGCCTGGATGGCCGACAAACAGGCCGAACTCGTCCAGCAGGGCGGCTGGCGGACCTGGGCCAGCGGTTCCCGCACCTGGTTGCTGCCGGTCTTCATCCTGTTCGCGCTCCTGGCCGGCGCAGGGATGCTCCTGCTCGCGCCCGAGGGCCCCGAGCGCTGGCTGGCGTACGCCTCAGCGGTCCTGGGTCTCCTCCTCGTGATCGCCGCCTACTTCCGGCAGCCGTCGTTCGGGCCGCTGACCGAGAAGGGTCGCGACCTGCGTACCCATCTGCTGGGGCTGAAGCAGTTCATGGCCATGGCCGACTCCGATCGGATCGCCTGGCTGCAGGGCGTGGAGAGCGCGCCCCGCGTGAGCTCCGACGATCATGCGGCCCTGGTGAAGCTCTATGAGCCGCTGCTGCCCTATGCGGTGATCCTGGGGCATGAGAAGACCTGGAGCGAGTTGCTCGGCGAGCACGAGAAGGCCCTTCCCGAGCAGTCGGCCTGGCTGTCCGACCTTCGGCTCAACGTGGCTTTCGCCGATCTCGTCACGACGCTCGATCACGGCCACCAGCACCGGTCGTTCTACAGCTACTCCGGCTCCGAATCCATGCGCCAGACCCACATGTCCCTCGGCGATTCGGTGTCCGACGCCACGGCCTCGTTCAGCGAGGCACTCTCCAACATGCAGCGCTCCGACAACGACGGTGGCGGCGGCAGCTCCTGGAGCAGCAGCAGCCGGTCCTCCGGTGGTTCCTCCGGCGGCGGACGCTCCGGTGGCGGCATGGGCGGCGGCGGAGGCGGGGGCTGGTGAGGCTTCGAGACGCTCGTTCCTCGCTCCTCAGCCTGCGGGTGCTCCCTGGCGGACCGAGCGATCGGGCTGGTTCGCCCGAGTCGGTTAATCTGGCGAGGACCTAACCCGGGGAGTCAGATGGAGTTCTTCCGCGGCCTTGCCAGGCTGTGGCGCCACAAGCTGTTCCGTCAGCTGGTGGCGGTCCGCATCGGCACCCAGGCCTCCGACGGCATCCTGCAGGTCGGGATGGCGGCCTACGTCCTGTTCTCCCCCCAGAACCAGCCCGACGCCGCGTCGATCGCGCTCGTGCTGGCGATCACGCTGCTGCCGTTCTCGATCGTCGGGCCGTTCGTCTCGCTGACCCTCGACCGGTTCAACCGGCGCCAGGTCGCGGTGGTGACCGACATCATCCGGGTCCTCATCGCGGGCATGCTGGGCGTACTCGTGCTCAACCCGGACCTGCGCGAACACTGGTCGATGTGGCTGTTCTACGCCGGCGTACTCGTCGCCATGAGCCTCAACCGCTACCTCCTCGCCGGGTTGTCGGCAGCCCTGCCGCACACCGTGGACGAGGACGAATACCTCATCGCGTCGTCGGTGATGCCGACGATCGGGCCGTCCGGCGTACTCCTCGGCGCCGCCCTCGCCTTCGGCATCCGGTTCGTCGCCGGAGGCGTCATGGAGAGCTATCAGGCCGACGCGATCATCTTCCTGACGTCGGCGACCGGATTCGCGATCACGGTCACGATCGCTCTGCGGATTCCGCGGCGCGCACTCGGCCCCGATCTGGATTCCGTCGACACGCGCACCACGCCGGTCCGGGATGTGCTGCAGGGCCTCGCCCGAGCGGTCGCCCATCTCACCGAACGCCGCCCGGCGGCCATCGGGCTCGTCACGATCGGCGCCCAGCGGATCATCTACGGCATGACCTGGGTCGCCACGATCCTGCTCTTCCGCAACCACTTCCACGCGGTCGACGATGTCGACGCAGCCATGCGCGATATCGGGCTGTGGGCGGGCGCGACCGGCGTCGGGTTCGTCGCCTCGGCAGCGGTGGTGCCACCGCTGGCCCGGCGGGTCGGCGTACGCCGCGCCATCGTCGTGGTCCTGGTGGCCGCCGGGGTGCTGCAGATCGTGCCCGGATCGATCTTCACCCTGCCAACCCTCGTCGCCGCGGGTCTCGGCCTCGGGCTCTGCTCCCAGGCGCTGAAGATCTGCGTCGACACCCTCGTCCAGGCCCATGTGGACGACGACTTCAAGGGCCGGGTCTTCACGATCTACGACATGATCTTCAACGCCTGTCTCGTCATCGCGTCCGTGATCGTGGCGCTGACGTTCCCGGCGGACGGTCACACCCTGACCGGGTTCGTCCTGCTCGGCGCGCTGCTCATCGCCGTCGGAGTGGTCTTCTGGATCCGCAGTGCCCGCATCGGCTCGGCGGTGTTCGACCGGGGGACGGAGTTCGATCCGGGTACGCCGCACGCGGCGGTCGGCGGGAACGCCGGCTAACGCAGCTTCGGGAGCAACGGGCGCAGACTACGCCCGCGAAAGGCCCCGATCCACAGCCCCAGCCCGAAGGCGAGGTCGTCACACCGGGCACCGGCCAGGTAGGTCGCCGGATCGACGCCGCGCTGGTGATTGCGGCCGATCCGCACCACATCGGCGATGAGCGCGACGGCGCCGGCCCGCCGGAGGCACGCGGAGAACGGCAGCCCCAGCAGCAGCAGCGGCCACCAATGGCGCAGCCAGAGGTCCGTGGTCCGCCCGGCCGTGTGCTCGAACTGCTGGGTCGCGATGCCCCAGGCACACGCCAGATCCATCGTCTCCGGGAGTTTCCGGGCCGCGGTCACCGTGGTGTGGGCCATGACCGAAGCGATGACCGGCACGGACCACCACCCCGGCAGGGCCAGAGCTGCCGCCAGCGGGATGCGCAGTCCTGAGAACTCCGCCGCGGCGATCCGCTGTGGATGAATGCGCGACAGGGGGCCGAGCGACGCCCCATAGGCGGTCTTGCGCGCCAGCCAGTGCCCGATCGTGGTGCGGGTGTCGTGCTCGACGCACACGGTCGGGTCATAGCGAATCCGGGCTCCCGAGTCGATGATGCGCCAGACGAAATCGAGATCCTCCCCGACCCGCAGACCCTCGTCGAACCCATCGCCGAGCGCGGCCACCCGGCCGACCAGGCACGCGCCGGGAAGCCAGTTCACCCCTGCGGCATCGGTGACCTGTGCGGGTTCGGTGCCGCGGTCGAGACTGCTGTGCACGCTGTCGAACCGTTCGAACCAGCGCGGATGGGGCGTGTTGACGACTCCCACCACACGGGTGCGACGAGGGCAAGACCGGGGTCGGCGAAGTGGGCCAGAAGCCCACGCAGGGCGGTCGCCGTGACCCGGATGTCGGCATCGACAAAGGCCACGAGCGGCGTACCGACAGCCCGCAGGCCCGTATTGCGCGCCGCCGCCGGCCCCCCGTTCGCCTCGCGCCGGATCAGCCGGGCCCCGTGGCGCTCGGCCACCGCTGCCGTCGCTCCCCCGTCCGAGGAGGCATCGTCGACCACGATCACCTGCGGCCCGGCGGCCAGAGCGGTGAGGGCCCGATCGAGGGACTGGGGCGAGTTGTACGCGGGCACCACGACCGTCAGGTCTGCCTCCGTCGGCCCGTCCCCGGGGTCGACCACCGGATCCGCCAGGTTGTCGGCCAGCAGCCGCGCGGCGACGGCGGCTGACGCGGCGTCGGCCACCGTCAGCACTTCTTCGGGCGTGTTGACCGCCGGATGGCCCAGTTCGACCAGCGTTCTCGGCGAGCCCCCCACGAGCACCCGCCCGTCCCCGGTGGTCGCCACTCCCGGACGCAGGCGCACCCGGAACCCCTCGGGCAGCGGTGCCGTCACGAACCGGTCCCCCGCGTCGGGGGACCGACCCATTTCGTTCATAGCTCAGCCCAGATCCAGCCAGGAGCCGTCGGTATTGGGCCGCTGGTCCTCGGCTCGCCTGGGCCGGTCGTCGGACGGGCGCTGCTCCTCGGGCGGGCGGGGGTTTTCGGGTGGGCGCTGGCCCTCGGGGGCGGGAGCCGGCGGGCGTACACCCTCGGGCGCTGGGGCCTGGGGGCGCTGGCCCTCGGGGACTGGCGGGGGCACGGCACCCTCGGTCGGGAGCTGCTGGCCGTCCATGCGCGGCCAGTTGCCTGGGCCCGGGTTGGCGGCGGCAGCGCGGGCGATCGACTGCGGCGTCGCGCCGGGTTCGCCTTCGGGGATCGGGGTCACCACGACCGCCGTGCCATAGGCGCAGACCTCGGTGAAGTTGTTGGCGATCTCACCGTTGTCGAAGCGCATCGCGACGATGGCGTTGCCGCCGCGGCGGAGGCATTCGGACCACATCCGGTTCATGACCTCGTTGCGGCTCTCGTAGACCAGCTGGGTGTATTCCGGGACCTCGCCCCCACCCAGGCTGCGGAAGCTGGCGGTGATGTTCTTCCCCAGGTTCGCTGCGCGGACAGTCATGCCCATCACTTCGCCGAGGACCGCCTCGATCCGATAACCCGGGATGCCGTTGCTGGTGACGATCAACATGCGCCCTAGTAAAGCGGGGTCCCGGTCGACTTGGGAGTCGGGATCAGTCCTGGGTGGCCCACCATTCGCGGAGAAGTTCGGCGGCCCGCTCCTCCCCGAGCGGCCCGTGCTCCATGCGCTGGTCGAGCAGGAACTTGTACGCCTTCCCCACGACCGGGCCCGGCGGCACGCCGAGGAGCGTCATGATCTGGTCGCCGTTGAGGTCGGGGCGGATGGAGTCGAGCTCCTCCTGTTCGGCCAGTTCGGCGATGCGGCGTTCGAGATCGTCGTACGCCCGGCGCAGGCGCGCGGCCTTGCGCTGGTTGCGGGTCGTGCAATCGGCCCGGGTCAAGATGTGCAACCGCTCGAGCTGGTCGCCGGCATCGCGCACATACCGCCGCACGGCCGAGTCCGTCCAGCCACGCGTGTCGTCGAACATCCCGTCCGAATAGCCGTGGAATCGCAGGTGCAGCTCCACCAATTTCGCCGTCTGCTTGATCTGTTCGCTGGAGAACCGCAGGGCCTGCAGGCGTTTCTTCACCATCTTGGCGCCGACCACATCGTGGTGGTGGAAGGTCACGCGGTTGCCGTCGGCGAACTTCCGCGTCCTCGGTTTCCCGATGTCGTGCAGCAGCGCCGCCAACCGGCTGACGAGGTCGGGGCCGTGCCCGCGGGGGCCCTCCAGCATGATCGACTGCTCCAGCACCGTCATGGAGTGTTCATAGACATCCTTGTGCCGGTGGTGCTCGTCGACCTCGAGGCGCAGACCGGGGAGCTCGGGCAACACCTTCGCGGCCAACCCTGTCTCGACCAGGAGGTTCAGCCCCGGCCGGGGCGAATCGGTGAGGATCAGCTTCGACAACTCGTCGCGCACGCGTTCGGCCGAGATGATCTCGATGCGGTCGGCCATGTCGGTCATCGCGGCGATGACCTCGGGAGCCGGCGCGAAGCGTACCTTCTCACTCGACAGCTGCGACGTGAACCGCGCGGCCCGCATCATCCTCAACGGATCGTCGGAGAAGGACTGCTCGGGTGTACCGGGCGTTCGCAGCACCCCGTTCGCGAGGTCCCCCAGACCGCCGTGGGGATCGACGAACTCACGTTCGGGCAGCTTGATCGCCATCGCGTTCACGGTGAAATCCCTGCGGACCAGGTCGCCGGCGATCGAGTCGCCGTAGCTGACCTCCGGCTTCCGCGAATCCTCGCGATAGACCTCCGCGCGGAACGTCGTGACCTCGATCACCCAGTAGGCATCGTCGTCGTCACTGATGTCGGGGGTGGGATTCTCGGCGGGTACGCGGGCGCCGATCGTTCCGAACGCCTTGCCGATATCCCAGACAGCGCCGCCTCTGACGCCCTTCACGAACTGCTTGAGCAGGGCCTCGACATCGTCGGGGCGGGCATCGGTCGTGAAGTCCAGGTCGTGGCCGAGGCGCCCCATGAGCGCATCGCGCACCGAGCCGCCCACGAGATAGAGCTCGAACCCGGCCGCCGTGAACAACTCGCCCAATCGGTCGGCGACAGGCGCGATCCGCAACAGCTGCGCCACGGCATTGGTCTGCGCGACGCTCAGGGCATTCGGTGGGGTCTTCGGCACGGAGGACGATCCTAGCTTGGGCCGGCCGATCGGGCCGCCGACTTCGCCGACGCGCGCCCACCAGCACAAGGAGAGGGTCGCGGGGGCGTTCGCGACTACGATGAACAGGTGAGTAGTCGGGCGTTGCACGGGTTGGCCCGCCAGCAGCCGACCCCGCGTCGACGCCGTCCTCGTTTTCGCCTCGTCGTCGAATTCCTGCTCGCGTTCGTGCTCGTCGCGCTGGGATCGCTGGGTCCGTTGGGCTCCGCGCCGCCGGCCCATGCAGACGAGACCCCGCCCTCGCCGGTCTCCATCCACGTCCAGTCGCTGGTCCCCGAACTGCCGGGGCGCGACGACACCGTGACGATCCGGGCCGTGGCGAGCAACGATTCGGATCAGCCCATCACGCAGGCCCAGGCGGTGTTCTGGCGCTCGCGCCCGGGGATGCGCTCGCTGAGCGACCTGCGAGACACGGTGGGCAGCCCACCGCGCGATGTGTCGGGCGCTCAGATCTGGACCGAAGGCGCCTATCAATCCCTGACCACCAACAACCAATCACCGACCTGGCAACCGGGTGAGATCCGCACGTTCGAGGTGCGCGCACCGGTCGACTCGCTCGGGTTCCCGGACGCGGCGGGGGTCTATCTCGTCGGCGCGCAGGTCGTGGGTCGGCTGGGTGGTGCTCCGCTGGGTACGCAGGGTCAGACGCGACTGCTGCTTCCGCTGGCGGCGGAGGACGCCCCGGTGAACGCCGTCCCCGCGGCCCCGGCCAACACGGTGATCTCGGCGGTGATCCTGTCGAGCCGACCGTCGATGACCGAGCCCGGGGTGTTCGTCGATGACCACCTCGCCGAGGAGCTCCAGCCCACCGGTCGGCTCGCCCAACTGCTCGCGGCGGCGCGCCGCCCGGAGGTGTCCTGGCTCGTCGACCCGGCCCTGATCGAGGAACTCACGGCCATGGCCGACGGTTATGTCGTGCGGTCCGCCAACGGCGAGGCCCCGGGTGCCGGCCAGCTGGCCGCCCGCGAGTGGCTCGTCGAATTCGATCGTCTCGACACCGGCCGTGGCTTCCGCGTGCCGTTCGCGGTCCCGGACGCCTCCATGCTCCAGCGCGCCGATCTGGCGGAGGTCATGACGCGGGCCGATGCCGCCGCCGGCCGGCTCAGCGATATCGCCCAACTACCCCTCATCGCCTGGAGCAACGACGGCATTGTCGATGAGGCCGGCATAGCGCTGGAGGAGGAAGCCGAACCCCGCGCCATCCTCACGTCCTCCCCCCTCGCCTCGCCCGCGCTGCTCGAACCCCTGGGCACGGCGCCGCTGATCAACTACACGGCCGCGACGACTGCGGGAGGTCCCGAACCGGGTCCGTCGTCCCAGGCCCATGTCCGCCAGCGGATGCTGGCCGAGAGCTTCCTGATCTCGCTGTCCGAGCCGGGCGCGACGACGGTGCGGGTGATCGATACCGCCGAGGCCGCCGCCGCGGATGGCGGACCGGATCCTTCCTGGACGGTGCGGCGTACCCTCCCGGACCTGCTCCAGACCCGACCGGCCGCTTGGTCGGGCGAGCTGGCGTACGCCGAACCCCACCGCGAGAACGAACTCACAGAACCCCGGGTCGAGGTCCTGCGCGAGGTCGCGACGAACTACCAGGCCTATCTGCGGATGCTCGTCGACCCCGAGCCGGCGAGCCGCACGATGGACGCGGCGCTCGCCCGGTCGGCCAGCAGCTGGTGGCGGGTCGATCAGGCGGGCTTCGATACGTACGCCGACCCGCAGGTCGCCGCCGTCGACCGGCTCTGGTCGGGGCAGGCGATCACGGTCACCGCGCAACCATCGGTGCTGATGTCGGGCCAGTCCGGATCTTTCCCGATGACCGTGACGAATCGGCTCGATCAGGCCGTGAGCCTGCGCCTCACCTTCGAATCGTTCCAGCCGCAGCGTCTGTCGATCCCCGACATGGAGCTCGAGGTCGGGGCCAACCAGAGCGTGACGGTGAACGTGCAACCTCTGGCAGCCGCCAACGGGCCCGTCCGCATCTCCGCCTGGGCCACGTCTCCCGACGGCACAGCGGTCAGCAAACGGGTCTGGATGACGGTCGAAGCGACCGACCTCGGCCGCGTCGGATGGATCATCGTCATCGCGTCGGGCATCGTGCTGTTGGCGGCAACCGCGCTGCGGATCCGGCAGGTCCGCCACGAACGCCGCCGCGCTTTCGACGACCACCCGGCCCGAAGACCAGCCCGCGCGATCACTGAACCCCCGCCGCCCGAGACCGCGCCCGAACCCGAACCACGCCGAAGGCAAACCCAACCACGAGGAGACGAGCGGTGACGCAGACGCGCGAGACTTCCCCCTCCGGCGCCACCACCCGCCTGCTCCGCGCCCTCGCCGTGATGGCTTCCGGAACGATGGTGTCGCGCGTCCTCGGGCTGGTGCGGGTGATGCTCACCGCGACGGTGATCGGCAACGCCTCGCGGCAGG
The DNA here is from genome assembly GCA_039565995.1 of Propionibacteriaceae bacterium ZF39. Lineage (GTDB taxonomy): Bacteria > Actinomycetota > Actinomycetes > Propionibacteriales > Propionibacteriaceae > Enemella > Enemella fulvus. The sequence goes on from CP154795.1 coordinate 3,768,185, forward strand.
CCGATATCTATGCGCTCGCGCTGACCATCCCGGCCGCCCTCTACATCCTCTTCGCCGGCGGGGCGCTCAACAGCGTCCTGGTCCCGCAGCTGGCCCGGGCCGCGAAGAACGACGACGACCGCGGTGAGGCCTACACCAACCGCATCACCACCGCCTTCCTCACCATTCTCGGCATCGTCACGGTCGTGGCGACCCTGGCCGCGCCCGCGATCACCTGGGTCTATGCCGCGCCGGTGTGGCGTACGCCGGAGATGGCGGATCACTACCGCGCGATGGTCGTGCTCACCATGGTGTGCCTGCCCGAGGTCTTCTTCTATGGGGCCTTCGTGGTGTTCGGCCAGATCCTGAACGCGCGCGACAAGTTCGGGCCGATGATGTGGGCGCCCGTCGCGAGCAACATCCTGCAGATCGCGTCGTTCCTGGTGTTCTGGGGAGTCTGGGGCATCAGTCCGGGCGAGGAACCGTTCAGCGGCGGCCAGATCGCGGTGCTGGGCGGTGGCTATCTCGCCGGCTCGGTTCTGCAGGCGTCGGTCCTGGTCTATTTCCTGCGGAAGATGGGCTATCGCTATCGGCCCCGTTTCGACCTCAAGGGCACAGGGCTGGGCAAGACGTTCAAGCTCGCCGGGTGGGCCCTCGGGTTCGTGCTGGTCAACCAGATCGCGCTGGTCGTCGTCAGCCGCCTGGCCACCTCGGCCCCGGCCGGTGGCGAGGGTGCGGGCCTCAACGTCTACAACAACGCCTATCTGCTGTTCCTGCTGCCGCATTCGCTGATCACGGTCTCGCTGGCCACCGCGATGGTGAGCTCGGCATCCCGCCTCGCGGCCGAGGGCAACCTCAAGGGCACCGCGGCCGAGGTGATGCGCACCATGCGACTGGTCACGACCGCGCTGGTGCCGGCGGCCCTGTTGCTGATCGCGCTGGCGGATCCGATGACCCAGCTCATGTTCGGCAACCTGCGCGATGATGCCCACTTCGTCGCCTGGACCGTGATGGCGTTCGGCGTCGGCCTGGTGCCGTTCACGATCCAGCACGTCTGCCTGCGCACCTATTACGCCCTTGAGCGCAACAAGGACACCTTCTTCCTGCAGATCCTCATCGCCTCGGTCCAGATCGGCATGTCCCTGCTGCTGATCCTGGGGCTCGGGATCGCCACCCCCGCCACGACCGCCCCGCTGCTCGCGCTGTCGCTCTCGGTCGCCTATTTCGTCGGCCTGTTCGTGTCGTTCCGGCACCTGCGGAAGTTCCTGCCGGCCCTCAGCGGCAGCGACCTCTTCCGCCACATCGTCCGGGTCACCGTGGCCATCGTGCCCGGGGCGCTGGCGGCCTGGTTCATCGCCGACCGGCTCGGCACGTCCCAGCCGATGCGCCTGCTCGGCCTGGCCGTGGCGGGCGTCGTCGCGGGGGTCAGCTATCTCCTGCTCGCCCGCGTCTTCCACATCGACGAGGTCACCGGCATCCTCCGGCAGCTGCGGGGCCGCCGGGGCGCGAAGGCCGAGTCGGCGGAGGCCGCCGAGCACCCCCACGGCGAGGAGCACGAGTCGCTCGAGGCCGAGCTCGCCCCGCCGTACGACCCCGACGCCCCGACCATGGTCCGGCCCGCGGCCGATATCCCGACCCGCGCGATCCCGGCCCAGGAGCGCGAGGCGAGCGTACGCCTGCCCGTCGATCCCGACGCCCCGACCTACGCTTATCCGATCGGCGACGAGGCCGACGAGGACGACGAGGCCGACGAGGATCCGGACGATCTCGACCCGGACGATCCCGACCCGGATGAAGAGGACACCGACGCGTTGGAAGAGCAGGACGAGCCGGACACGGCCGAGGAGCTGCACCCGATCCGAGCGAAGGCGGGCCAGTTGCTCGGCGGCCGCTACGAGCTGGAGGAACTGCTGGTCCGGCGCGCGGAGACCGAGACGTGGCGCGCCCATGACCAGACCCTGTCGCGGCCCGTCCTGATCCATCTGGTGCCCGAGGGCGAGTCCGAGGAACTGATCGCCGCCGCCAAGCGGGCGGCCGTGGCGACGGATTCGCGGTTCCTGCGGGTGCTCGATGCGCGTCTCGGCGACGGCCGATCCGGCGTCGACGAGGACGACCGGGTGCCGGACCACTTCATCGTGTGCGAGTACGCCCCCGGGCACTCGCTCGAATGGCTGCTCGCCTCCGGTCCGCTGAGTGCACTCGAAGCCGCCTGGGTCGTGCGGGAGGTCGCCGACGGGCTGGCCGGAATGCACGAACAGGGCCTCTATCACGAGCGCATCAACCCCGACACGATCATCATCACCGCCGCCGGCAACATCAAGATCGTCGGCTTCCTGCTCGAATCCGAGCTGGCGCCCATGCACCATCATCCGATGACCGATGGTTCCGACCCGGAGGCCGTCGACATCGCCGACCTGGGCCGGCTCCTCTACTGCACGCTCGTGTCCCGCTGGCCGGGTGGCCACGCGCACGGCATGGCGAGCGCGCCGTACGACTCCGAGGGACAGCTGCTCACTCCCAGGCAGGTCCGTGCCGGCGTCTCCCCCGCCCTCGACACCATCTGCGACCGCATCCTGTCGCCCATTCCCCGGCATCGCGAGACGCGCCTCACGACCGCGCAGGACGTCGTCCAGGCCCTCAACCAGATCCTCGGCACGGCCGACGCCTCCCAGGACCTCGAGCGACGACTGCACTATCCGGTGCCGGTCGTCGAGATGGACGACGAACCCGAGCCGGAGCCCGATCCCGAAACCATCGGCGCGATGGACACCGCCGCCGGGCTGCCGCTCGCACCGCTGGCCGATCCCGATGCCCCCACGGGGCGCATCCCCGTCGTGAAGGATGCCGACGAGGAAACCACCGGGCCCATCGAGCCGTTCTCCCCCGTCACCCCGTCCGAGGACAGCGACGGCTGGGTCGAGGTTGAGGAGCGCTCGTTCTTCTCCGATGGCGAGGTGCGCAAGGATCCGCCGCGACGCTGGATCCCCCTGCTCGTCCTGCTCACCGTCCTTGTCATGGTCGGAAGCCTGATCGCCGTTGCCATGAACCTGGCTCCCCGTGAGCGATCGGTGCCCCCGCCGAGCGAACCCACCAGCTGGGCGATCGTCAGCGCGCGGGATTTCGATCCGCGCGGCAACGACCGGCAGGAGAATCCCGACACCGTCCCGCGCGCCCATGACGGCAATCCCGACACCGCCTGGACCACGGTCCCGTACCGCAATGCCGACATGGACAAGGCCCCCGACGGGCTCGGTGTGATCTTCGATCTCGGAGAGGTACGCCAGGTCTCGCGGGTCGACCTCACCCTGGTGGGTGCGGGCACCTCGCTCGAGGTCAGGATTCCTGCGAGCGGGGCCGACACGCTCACCGAGCCCCCGATGCAGAACATGGGGCAGTGGCGCGCGATCGCGAGCGCCGAACAGGCGCCTGCGCAGGTCACGCTCACCCCGACCGGGCCGGTGCGGACCCGGTTCGTGCTCGTTGCGCTCACCGAACTGCCCGCCGACGGGCCCGGATTCCGTGGCGGCATCGCCGAAGCGGTGTTTCTGGGGTGAGCCGTGACGTATTCTGAACTGCTGGCTGAATCCTTGGGGAGGGTGCGACGTGACGGATGACGAGCGTTCGGACAACGAACTGCTCAGCGACCACGTTGCCGGTGACCCGAATGCCTTCGAGGTCCTGGTGGCCCGCCACTCCAACCGGCTCTGGGCGATCGCGCTGCGCACGATGCGGAATCCGGAGGAAGCGGCCGATGCGCTCCAGGATGCATACATCTCGGCTTTCCGCCGCGCCGACACCTTCCGGGGTGATGCGGCGGTGACCACCTGGCTCCACCGGATCGTGGTGAACGCCTGCCTCGACCGGATCCGGCGCAACAAGGTCCGGCGGGCCGAGCCGCTGCCGGACGACCCCGACCGGGCCGTCGAGCTGGGGATCATCACCGACTCCGACCAGCTCGAGATCAAGGAGCGGCGGGCCGACGTGGTCAACGCGCTCGCCCGGATCAACGCCGACCAGCGCGCCGCGCTCGTGCTCGTCGATATGGAGGGCTATTCGGTCGAGGAGGCTGCGGCCATCCTGGGCTGTGCGACCGGCACGATCAAGAGTCGTTGTTCGCGCGGGCGCGCCAAGCTCGTCCCCCTGTTGTCCCATCTCCGCGAGACCAGGGCGGAGGCCAACGCATGACGAAGGCCCCCCTGGGGCGTACGCCCCGCATGGAACCCGCAGGCCGTAAGCCCGCGTCCGACTGCCGGCGCTCCGTCCTGACCCCATCGTGGTCGACCCTTGAGCGCAGCCGGTTCCAGAGTGAGGATGCATCGTGACCGACGACGTGCACAACCAGGCCGACCATCCGAGTGTGGAAGTCCTGTCGGACGCTGCAGCCGATCTGCTCAGCGCCTCCGAAGCACAACGCATACAGGCCCATCTGGAGGCCTGCGCGGACTGTCGCGACGTGGCCGCCGCCCTTGCGGATGCCTGCCTTGCCCTGGAGTCCTTGCCGGCGCCCCCCATGCCCGACGCGGTCTTCGCCCGCCTGACCGCCGTCGTGCAGGCGGAGTCGCAGCGTCGCGCGAGCGGCGTGGCCCGCGCCGAGGAGGATGCCGAGATTGCCGAGGCCGCCAAGCGCACCGACCTCGGGACGTTCGGCCAGAACCCGACGATCGGCAAGCAGGTGCCGATCGCGGACGCCCACCTAGTCGGACGCCGACTTCCACCGGATAGCGATCAGGAGCGATGACACTGACAGGTCACGCGCAGCCGGGCAGCCCGCCCCCGGCAGCAGCTGACCGGGGGATCGGCATCTGGGTGGGGTTCAGCGCTCTGGTCACGCTGCTGGTCGGGGCGTTGTTCGTGATCATCGTGATGCCCGAAGCACCGTCGTCTGCCATCCCCAGCCGTGGCGCCCCGGCCGCACCGGGATCGAGCCAGACCCCGACGGCGTCCCCCACGCCCAGCCCCACCCCGACGCCGCGGGTGGAACCCGCCGACAGCCCCCTGCAGAAGCTGGGTCTCAGTGCGACCCAGTGTCCGGACTTCACGGTGCGGCGCAGCGCGGTGCCGCGGGACGAGCTTGAGGGCTATCTCAACGAGGTGCTCGACTGCCTGACGCTGACCCACAGGCAGGCTTTCGCCGATGCCGGTCTCACGCTGTCCAGGCCGAGCCTGCATCCCGAAACCGCCATGAACCAGTCGCGCTGCATCACCGACAACACCTCCGACGACTGGGCCGGGCTCTACTGCGGAGCCGACGAGGCTATCTATTTCCGCCCCGACTGGGCCCCCGATGATCCCGTGTTCCTGGTCGATGTGATGGCCCACGAATACGCCCATCATCTGCAGGAGCTGACCGGCATCCTCGCGCCGGTCAGCGAGGATCAGCTGGCCGCCAAGGACGAGCCCAACGGCGAGATCCGGTCCCAGGAGCTGTCCCGCCGGGTCGAGTTGCAGGCCGAATGCGTCGCCGGCGTGCTGACCCGCCCTGCCGGGCCGCTGGGCGTACGCCAGACCGACTTCGATTCGCTCGTCTGGGCTCGCGCGTCCGTGCCGCCCGAGTGGGCTGCCACGCATGGCAGTGGACGCGCCCAGCGGCGCTGGTTCCAGACCGGAGCCGATTCGAAGGGCCCGGAGCACTATCGGCAGTGCAACACCTTCACGGTCCCGGCCGACCAGGTCGAGTGAGCTTCTAGAGCCACTTCGGCAGTGCCGGGAGTTCGCCCGGGCCGAGGACCTTGACGCCGGCGCCGTCACTGCGACCGGTGAGCCAGGCGGCCAGATCGTCGATCATCGCCATCACGCGCAGGCTGTCGCCGTCGCCCTCGATGCGCCAGCTCTCGCCGGTGTTCCGGGAGAGGATCTCCAACGTCGGCGTACCGTCTGTGGCGCGCTTCGCCGTGACGTCGTCCAGCAGGGCGCCGAGGAAGCTCACGGGCAGATCGCCGAACGTCTTCGCACCCAGGTCGACGGTGTGCACCATCACCTCGCGGGCCCGCATCCACGGGATCTCGGTGCCCTGCACCGGGCGGCCGGCATTCGTGCGGATGCCCGCCTCCCACTGCTGCTCGGAAAGCCCCTCGAGCCGGGAGGCAAGCGTGGCCGCGGTCTCGGCGTACCTCTCGCGCAACTCCGCCACCGGCCGCTGCGCACCCGATTCGATGTCGGCGGCGCGCTGATCGTTGGAGGAATACATCGGGGTCTCGATGCCCGTGCGAGCCCACTCGACGAGGTTGCCGAGCGCCTCGGCGTTGTTGGCCAGGTGGGCCAGCAGGTGCTTGCCCGTCCAGCCGGACAGGGCGATCGGCTCGGTGAGTTGCTCATCGCTCAACTCGGCGAGCGCTGCGGTGAACATCTCGGTGCCCTGGTTCATCCAGCCCAGGGACATCTCCAGCGTGCGCATCGTGCCTCCTCGTGTGCTGGTCCGACCCTACTCAGCCGGGGGCAGTGATGCATTCGGCCAGCGCTGCTTGCTGTAGTGCTGGTGGGCCAGCATGCGCAGGGCATTGAAGTATGCAGCTCCGAGAACGGTGCCGACGACCGCGCCGGAGATCGTCCCTTCCAGGTCGGGCAGGCCTGCGATCCACGCCAGGTCATGGCGGGCGACGGCGTCGGCGTGCTCGGCGTACGCCGACCAGTCGGCCACGAAGTCGATCCCGGCGGCGTTGCGAGCGGTGACCAGCAGGTCGCGGAGGTGTTGGGCTGCGGCGCTGTCGGCGTACACCTCCCAGCCCATGTTTTGCACCAGTTCCTCGTAGCGCTCCCGCGACCACTGGTCCTCCGCGCCGATCGGTTCGACCATCGCGTCCTGTGCGGTCGCGAGCGCAGCGATCGGCCCCTCCTCCATCGCATCCAGGACCGCCCGCGCCGACGCGACCGACAGTCCACCGACATCGATCAGCGCGCGGGTCAGGCGCAGCCGCCGCACATGCTCGTCCGAATAGCGCGCCTGGTTGGGGCTGGTGCGTTCGCCAGGCGGCAGCAGGCCCTCGCGGAGATAGAACTTGATCGTCGCGACCGGGAGGCCCGATTCGCGGCTCAGTTCCGCCATGCGCATGTCGGGGTCCTTTCGGGGTTGCCGCATTGGATAGATAAACGTACTATCTATTTATAGGGAGTGCGACTATCTATTTGAAGGGTGACCGCCATGGCCGAGGATTTCGTCCGGATCGGGGATGTCGAGCGGGAGCAGGCTGCGCAGGCGCTGGCGGAGCATTACGCCGCCGGCCGACTGACGCGGGAGGAGCTGGACCAGCGCACTGCCGTGGTCCTGCGCGCCCGCAACGGCGTGGACCTGCAGGAGGTGCTGGCGGACCTGCCGGCCATCACGCCGAGCCGCGGTCTTGCGACCCGCCGGAGTGACCAGGCACCGGCCCGCAAGGCGCGGACGCTGTGGCGCTCGGTGGCACTGGCGCCGTGGGCCGTCTTCGCCGTCTTCTTCGTGATGATCTGGCTGTTCACCGGGGCCGGATATTTCTGGCCCGTCTGGCCGATCATGGGCTGGGGCATCGCGGTCGCCATCGGCGGCGTCCTCGCCCACACCGTCCCCGAGGTCTATCTGGAGCGGCAGCGCGAACGAGGGCGGCATCGGCCGCTGGGGGTCTAGCCGTACGCTCCTGGGGTGGCCACCACCGATCTCCACGACGCACTCCAGGATCTTTCGGAGCTCGTCGAGCGCCGGCTGGTGCTGACGGATGAGCGGCTGCGCGTGGTGGCGTACTCGATCCATGAAACCGAGGTCGATCGCGCCCGCCTGTCGATGACCCTGACCCACAGCGATGCGTGGACGGCACCTCGAGCCGGGTCGCGTCCGGTGGTCCGGGAGATCGCCGGGATCGGGCGCGTGCTGTTCACGCCGTTGCGCGACCATCGGCATCGCGTGGGGTTCCTTTTGTTGACGCTGGAGCCGGGCGAGCGCGAGCTGCCCGCGGCCGCGTCCGCTGTGCTCGATGAACATGCCGGCGAACTTGGGCTGATGCTGTCGCTGCGGAGTTTGTATGCCGAGCGCGATCGCAACCGCACCCGCCTCCTGCTCACCGACCTGATCGGCTCCGACCCCTCGGCCAGGGCCAGCGCTGCGGGCACGCTCATCGACGAAGGGCTTCTGGGTGCGGCCCGGCAGTATTCGGCGGTCGCGCTGGGGCCGGATCCGGCACACCCGGCGTACGATCCCGCCCTCGCCGACACCATCGCCCGCCTCGCGGTCGAGGCCATCATCGAGTTCGTCGGCCGCACGTCGACCGCGTCGGTGGCCGGAACGGGCATCGGCGACGGTTTCGGCATACTCGTGTTCCCACGTCCGGTCGTGGCCGAGCGGCTGGAGCGGATCCTGGATCGGTCCGAGTACGCCCCCGTCCGCGCGGGGCTGGGTCCGCTCGTGGGTTCACTCACCGAGATCGGCGGATCGTTCGCGCGGGCGCGGGATGCCTGGCGCGTGGGGTGCGCCACCCGTGCGCCGGGGCGAGCGCTGGCCTGGACCGAACTCGGGCTCGATCGCCTGCTGGTCCGCCTGCCGCTCGATGAGCTCACGCTGGCCGACCTGCCCGTGAGCGTACGCAAGCTGCTCGAGGCCGGGCTCGGCGACGACATGCTCGGGACGTTGGAGGCCTATCTCGCTCTCGGCGGTGACGCCGCCGCGACCGCACGGGCCCTCCACATTCATCGGTCGACGCTCTATTACCGGCTCGATCGGATCCGCGCCGTGGGCGACCTGAACCTGGCCGATGGCGTACTCCGGCGGGAACTGCACACCGGCCTGCGCATCGCGGAGCTCGCTGGACTCCGACAGTCTGTCTGATCTGGGCGATTGATTTTCCGGTGGTTTGCTCCACGACGCGACACAGTGCCGGGTTCTAGGGTTGGGTCAAGCAAGCACTCAAGGGGGAGGACACCCATGAAGGATCTTCGGGTCGCCATCGTCGGTGGCGGGATCGGCGGGCTCACGCTCGCGCTGGCGCTGCGCCAGAAGGGCATCGATTCCACGATCTATGAGCAGGCCGACGAACTGCGCGAAGTCGGTGCGGCGGTGGCGCTGTCGGCGAATGCCACGCGGTTCTACACGGGCCGGCTGGAGCTGGGCGACGCGATCTCCAAGGTTTGGTACGAAGTCCAGGCCCTCATCTATCGCGATGCCCGCGATGGCGAGAAGATCGCGGAGATGCGGTTCGACTACAAGGGTCGCTATGGCGCGCCCTATGTCGGCATTCACCGCGCGGACCTCCAGGTCGTGCTGTCGCAGGCCGTCGGGCTGGACAAGATCGAGCTGAGCAAGCGCCTGGTCGGCATCGATGATTCGGGCAACGAGGCCGTCCTGACCTTTGCCGATGGCTCGTCCGCGACGGCCGATCTGGTGATCGGTGCGGATGGCGCCCGGTCGACGGTACGCCGGCTGCTGCTGGGCTATGACGATGCCTACTACTCGGGGGCGTACGCGTTCCGCGGAGTGGTGACGCCCGACAAGATGCCCTCGATGCCCGACCCCGAGGCAATCCAGTTCTGGATGATGCCGGGCCAGCACTGCCTGCACTATCCGATCGGCGCCAACGGCGACCACAACTTCTTCCTCGTCGAGCGCAACGGCCTGCCGTGGGAGGAGAAGGGCTGGATCGCCCCGTCCAACGACGAGGAGAAGCTCGCCCGCTGGCACGACAAGCACCCGGCGATCGTCGAGATGATCTCTGCCGTCTCGTGTGGCGAGCGCTGGGCGCTCTTCCACCGTCCGCCGCTGGGTCGCTGGTCGAAGGGGCGTGTGACGCTGATCGGTGACGCGGCGCATGCCTTGGTGCCGCACCATGGCCAGGGTGCGAACACGTCGATCGAGGACGCGATCGTGCTGGCGGATCAGCTCGGTTCCAACACCGACCTGGATGCCGCGCGCGCCGAGTTCGAGCGGCTGCGCCGCGGGCGTACGCGGAAGATCCAGTTCGCCTCCATCACCAACGCCGATGTCCTGCACCTGCCCGACGGCCCCCGGGCCGACGAGCGGAACGCCCGACTCGCCGCTCCCGACGCCTGGGATCGGCATCTCGACTGGATCCACTCATTCAAGGCCGACGAGGAGGAACCCACCGACGCCCAGGGCGGCACCTGGCTCTGACGTCGAGGTCCCTATCCGCGATCGGGAGCCGGCCAGCCGACGGGCAGTCTGCGGGTTCTGGAATCGGTGAGTCCCGCACGAGCCCAGGCGATCACCGAGGCCAGGTCCACCCCGTGGCGAGTGGCGATGTCCTCAGTGGCCGCCAGCCGCTGCGCAGCCCGCTCGATCAGGCGCCCGGCACCGATCGCATTGCCACGCTCGGCATGGGTGATGCCCACGCACAGTTGGGCCAGGCCCTGCCAGAAGTCCCGATCGGCGTCGGGCGCAGCCTTCCACACCGCTTCGAGCACCTCGTGTGCCCCGAACGGCCGGCCCTGCAGCAGCAGGTCCCGGGCCAGCGCCAACGCCCGATCTGGCGGCAGCGCCTCCTCCGGCACCGGCTCCACCCCTGGCGTACCCCACGGCAACGGCCGCCCCAGCCTGTCCCGAGGACGTTGGCGACCGCGGTCAGCTCCCATAACGGGTCTTCGCGTTCGGGTCAGCGCGGCCAGGTCAGGATGCCGCCCTGGAAGCGCTGCTCCCAGCCCCGGGGAGTGACGAGTTCGTCCGTGATGGGGTACGCCAGCCGTCCGCGCTCATAGCCCTGGGAGGCGTACTGGTCGAGGATCTCACCCCACACCGGATGCGCCCCCGAGCGCGGGCTCCAGTAGATGAGGCCGTTCTGGAACCGCTGGGCGCATCCGCCGTCGCGGAGTCCGCAGAACTCGTCGGAGGTCGGGTACGCCAGCTGGCCGGTCTCCCAGCCCTTGTCGGCGTACTTGCCGGCGATCGCACCCCACACAGAATGGGCACCGGTCGCCGGGGTCCAGTAGATGTAGCCGCCCTGGAACCGCTGGCCACAGCCACCGTCACGGAGGCCGCAGAACTCGCCGGACGTCGGATAGCCGAGGGCGCTGTTCTCCCAGCCCTTCTTGGCGTACTTGCCGGCGATCGCACCCCACACCGTCTGGACCCCGCTGGTCGGGGACCAATAGATGTATCCGTTCTGGAACCGCTGCCCACAGCCCCCACCGCGCAGACCGCAGAACTCACCCGACGTCGGATAGCCCAGCGTGCTGTTCTCGTAACCCACCTCGGCGTACTTCCTGCCGATCTCGCCCCACACCGGGTGCGCACCGCTCGCCGGCGACCAGAGGATCAGTCCGCCCTCGAAACGCTGGCCGCAGCCATCGGCCCGCAGGCCACAGAAGGTGCGGGCATCGTCCCGGGCGGTGTCGCCGAGGCGACCCCGGAGGCCGCCGAGGGCGGTCCATTCCCGGCTGATGGCCAGGCGGCCGGTGGGCCGTGGATTCTGTCCGTTGGTGACCCGGACGTAGTCCACGACCATGGTGGAATCCCGGCCGGAGTCGGCGTTGAACGGGCCACCGAAGTTGCCGCCGACGGCGACGTTGAGGATCAGGTAGTTGGGTTGGCTGGACCGCCAATCACTGCCCATGTTGGCGCGCGTGACCTCGTGGTGGAGCCGGCCGTCGAAGAAGTACTGGATGGTGTCGGGAGTCCACTCCATGGCATAGGTGTGGAAATCATCGCCGAGCGGCTCGCCCTGGTCGGTCCAGCCGTCGATCATCCGCAGATCGTTCCAGGCGTTGCCGCCGAAGACATTGGACAGGGTGGAATCCGGCCGCCAGGACGCACCTTCGAAGATGTCCAGCTCACCGGACTGCGGCCACGGACCCTCGGTGCCCAGCGCCCAGAAGGCGGGCCACATGCCGGCACCCTGGGGGGCCTTCAGTCGGGCCTCGGCCCGGCCGTACTGGAAATCGAACTTGTCCTTGGTGGTCAGGCGGGCCGAGGTCCACTGGGTTTCCCAGTTGTGGGAGTTGCCCGGGTCATCGCCGTACTGCTGGGTCGCGCCGGGTGCCTCGTACTTCGCCTGGATGATCAGGTTGCCCTGACCGTCCAGCCAGGAGTTGTTCCGCGAGTCGGTGTAGAACTGCTTCTCCCAGTTCCCCCAACCCTCGAAACCGCGGCCGGTCTCGAAGCCCCACACCTCGGGGTCGGGCGCCGATCCGGCGGCACCGTCGAAGTCGTCGATGAGGATGCCCGGGCCCACCTGCGCGGCTCTGGCCTCGGCCGTCGGCTCAGCCGCGGGCCGGACGGTCGCGGCTGGTGATGCACTTGACGTCGTAGTCGGAGAAGCGGTCGGGGCGGCGATGGCGGGCTGCGCGATCAGCGTCATGGCCAATGCGACCAATGAGCTGCCCGCCGCCAGCCGGCGCTTGGAACGGGCCTGCATGGATCCCCCTGAGATGTGTGAGCCGAGCCCGCTGAGGGCTGGCATTGTGCAACCCCAGTGGATCACTTTGGCCTCACCAGTCACACCAGCCACGTGAAGGAGTTGTCGATTTGTAACTAGAAGGGAAACCCCCGGAAAAAAAGAAACCATCTGCGCTGGTAGCAGATGGTTTGGAATGGTGCGCCTAACTGGACTTGAACCAGTATCGGCACTTACCAACGGTCACTGTTCGGTTGCCTATCGTACCGGCCCCTGACTAGGTGTTTAACTGCATTCTATCGGTTCCGGGACTTGGTATCAAGCGGAAACGTGCGGCACGTTTAGGCCTGTTATATTGCATACATGTCACACGCTGGCCGGTCCCGACGGGGTTTCGGGCGCATCCGGGAGCTGCCGTCGGGCAAATTCCAGGCCGCCTACATGGGCCCGGACGCGCGGCTCCACAAGGCTCCGACGACGTTCTCCGCGAAGTACATGGCTGAGGGCTGGATCGATGCTGAACGCCGGCTTATCGAGCGCGACGACTGGACTCCCCCGGCTGCCCGTGCGTCAGCGAAACACACCCGCGGCCGCACCCTCGACGACTACGTCACCGATTGGCTCACCCGGCGCGACCTGAAACCACGGACCCGGGACCACTATCAGCGGCTGCTCGATCAGCGCATCCTGCCCGGGCTGGGTGACCTCACGTTGAAGGCGATCACGCCCTCGACGGTCCGGGCCTGGCACGAAAAGCAGGACTCGAAGACCCCGACGATGAACGCCCACGCCTATGCGCTGCTGCGGACTGTGCTCGGGTCGGCGCTCGACGAAGAACTGATCACGGCGAACCCGTGTCGGATCCGGGGCGCGGGGCAGGCGAAACGTCGCCACAAGATCGAGCCGGCTTCGCTGGAGGAACTTGCGACGATCGTGGAAAACATGCCGGACCATCACAAGCTCGCGGTGCTGCTCGCGGCCTGGTGCGCGCTGAGGTTCGGGGAGCTCGCCGAACTGCGCCGGCGCGACATCGACCTGACGAACGGGATCATCAAGGTCCGTCGCGGCGTCGTCCAGCTGCCGGGTGAACGGATCATCGGCGATCCGAAATCGGAGGCCGGGTCGCGGAACGTCGCGATCCCTCCCCATCTGCTCGACCTGGTGCGCCGACACTTGGCCGAGCATGCCGAACCGGGTAGGGCCGGGCTCGTGTTCCCGGCAGCCGGTGGCGGACACCTGGCCCCGTCGACGCTGAACGGGGTAGCTCCGCGTGAGGTGAAACGGTCGGGCCGGCTCATCAAGGTCATTCCCGGCCGCGGGTTCTACGGTGCCCGGGCGGCTGCTGGCCGGACTGATCTGCGGTTCCACGACCTGCGGCACACGGGCGCGGTGCTGGCGGCCCAGACCGGCGCCACGCTCGCGGAGCTCATGTCGCGGCTCGGGCACTCGACCCCGGCCGCTGCGCTGATCTACCAACACGCGGCTCGGGACCGGGACGCACACATCGCGGCTCAACTGTCGGCTATGGCCGGCTGGACGGAGGAGGATCGTCGTGGCCGGAAATAGCAACGTCGCGCGTGGCGTCGATGGGGTTTCGCCCAGCGAAATGTGGCTGTTGGGTTCGGACGGTGTACGGACGTTGGTTCGGCTCGTCCGGTGCGGGGCCCAGCTCGCCGACGGTGACGGGCGGAAGGCCTGCGGGCAGGTGCTGGCGCGGATCTTCCATGTCGATCCTGGTCCGGGGCGCGGTTTCTTGTACGTGATCGCGCAACGGGAGGTCGACGGCGGGCCTCCGCCTGTGCTGAACCACCGCCTGGGTCCGCTTACTCGTGTGCCTGACCTGCCCAGCTTGGCTGTCCCGGTCGAGTTCGTGATGGATTGCACGGTGCACGGCGGGCAGGTCGTGGCCGCCTCGCGTCTAGTCGAGAAGATCCCGAACCTGCCGGCGGCTCTGCTGGATTCGCGGCGGGGCCGAGACGTGCGGTCGATCTATTTAGCGGCCCCGGCTAGCGGAGCTTCCTGAACGTTCGTATACTCGGGTTTGACGTTGGCGCGGGGTGAATGCCCCACTGCTGCGGGTCGCGCGCCGCAGACCTTCTTGTTTGAGAGGTCTGCGTTGCTATGCGCAAATCGAAGAATCAACGGTACGGCTCCCCCGTGTTCGTGGCGGAGTACCTCGACTGCACCGAGCGCACGGTGCGGAACCTGATCGCGGCCGGCAAGCTGACCGGCTATCGCCTCGGTAATCGCTCGATCCGGATCGACCTCGACGAGGTCGACGCCTACCTTCGTCGTGCCCATGACGGCGGTGATCGTGTTGCGGCTGCCTGAAAAGAATGGCCGCCTCGGGGGCGAATCCGAGGCGGCGCAAAACGACCTGTTGGGGTGCGGGTCACTGGCAATTCTAGGTGTAGGTCGTGCGCGGTTTCTACTGCGTTTGTCCTGGCTCGCGGGGGCGTTGTGAATGGCCGGGCGGATCCGCGGCCGTTGGTCGTTGACGGGCATCGGCCGTCGGTTGCGTGGGTGGCTGGGTTGCCTCGGGATTGGACGTCGGCGCGGGAGCGGCTCGTGTTGACGGTGCTCGCATGTGACGCGTTCGAGGACGTTTCTGCGCCTGGTGGTGACGATCTGGCCGCGTGGTGCGGCATGTTCCGGGGCGACCTGTATGCGGTGCTGGCCGGGCTGCAGGTGCCGACTGATCGGCGTCCTGCGCTGCTCGAACGGCTCGACTCGAAGGGTCGGGTTGTGGCTCCTGGTGCGCGTGCTGGTGGGCGTCGGACGCAGTACCGGCTCCGCGTTGAACTGTCCGGGGAATCCCGGACGGATCGGGGCTCTGCTCTGTCCGGGGAATCCCGGACTGTTGGACCGTCCGGGGAATCCCGGACTATCGGTGCGGTAACTCTGTCCGGGCTAACAGTCCGGGCTAACTGTCCGGGGAATCCCGGACACGCCCTTCCCTTCCCTCCTAACTCATCATCATCTGTACCTCCAGACCGCGCGCGGGACGTCGGCGCGGACTCGCGGACGCTCGACCTGGTCAACCGTGACGGCGGCATGCGGGAGGTCGGATGATCACGCCTGCGATGGTTGCTGCTGTTGCCGAGGTCGTCGTCCTCGAGCGTGACTGCCGGCACCCGGACCTGCCGTGGCAAGCGCCCGGTGTGGTCTCCGCGGTGCGGGACCTGGTCGAGGCCGGCTTGGGTGTCGTGTCGATCGTGGCGGCTGGTGTTGCTGCTGCGGCCGACGAGTCCGCGCGGACGCCGATCGCCATGACCTGGGCGAAGTACCGGCCCGCCGCTGCGGCCGGCTCCGGCGAGGCCTCCGCGGCTGATCACGGGCCCCGGTGCAACTCCTGCGGGCGGACTCAGACCCGGCACGACGCTGCCGAGGCGAAACTGCCCGTCGAGCTCCGGCACCCGTTCGCACCCGAACGGAGGGTGTTTCGTGGCTGACGAACGTGCAGCGCGCGCTGCGCTTGACTCCGCGATTCTCGCGCTGGCCGGTGACCGTCGGTCCACGCCGTGCACGGCTGCGGATCGTGGGCTCTGGACTTCTCGGGCGACCGAGGACCGGGAGGCGGCCGCCTGGCGCTGCGGACCGTGCCCGATCCTTGCCGCCTGCGCGGCTGTCGGCGATTTCGAGCCCTTCGGCGTCTGGGGTGGCGTCGACCGCTCGCCCCGGATCGGCCGACCACCCCGGGAGGTCGCCGCATGACGTCCCGGCTTTTGGCGGCTCTGTCCGCCTCCATGACCGAACCCGCCAACCATCGGGCTGCCGCCGTGGCGGCCCATCCTGAAAGGGAATTGACTATGACGACTTATCCTCCTGCCCGGCCGGGCTCTGAGCTGACTCCCGGCCAGGTGCATTACCTGCTGAAGAATCCCAATCTGGTCACTCGCCGGCTGGCGGACCTCCTCGAGCGGAAGTTCCTTGTCGACTTCCTGCTCGCTGGCCGGCTGCAGGCCGACGGCGGCGCTGTCGTGTTCGAACGTGGCTATCCGACCGTCGACGGCGCCCCGGAGGTGATCGCGGCCGGTGGTGAATATCCGCTGGCGCTGGTGAAGGCCGACGCGTCCTATGTCGAGACGAAGAAGTGGGGCCTCGCGTCGATCGTGACCGACGAGGCGATCTCGCGGATGCAGATCGATCCGGTTGACCGGGCGCTGACCGCGATCGCGGCCGAAATCCTGCGCACGACCGACGCGGTCGGCCTGGGCATCATCACCTCGCTGGTGACCGGCTCGCTGGACGTGACCTCGATCGGCGCGTGGACTGCTGCGGACGCCATCGTCCGCGGCGTGCTCACGGCGAAGGCCGAGGCCGAAGAGGCCGACGAGGGCGTGAACTTCGACGCGATCGTGCTGCGGCCGCGGGCCTACGCGGCCGTCATGGCGTACCTCGTCGCCGGCGACATTTTCCCGCGCGAGGCAGCCGGGAACCCGCTCACGAACGGGTCCGTGCCGAAGTTCCTCGGGCTGGACTGGGTGAGCTCGCCCTACGCTGCTGCCGATCCGCTGCTGGTCGACCGGGACCGGCTCGGCGCGGTCGCGTTCGAGAAGCTCGGCGGCGGCTACACGACCGGCACGGCGGGCGTGGAAGCGAAAACCTACCGGAACGAGGGCACGGACGCTTGGACGCTGCAGGGCCGGCGCGTCTCCGCGGCGGTCGTGCTCGACCCGGGCGCGGGCCTGGTCCTGACCGGAACGGGGCTGTGATGCTGACCGGGGACGAACGGTCGGAGTGGGAAACGATCGAGTACGAACTCCGGCGCGACCCGGACACCGCGAACGATGGGGACCTGGTCTATGCCGCGGTTTGGGGTGCGGACGACCTCGACCGTGCCGCTCGTCGCGCTGCGCTGCAGGCCTCGATCCGGCAACCCACCAAGGCTGAACTGGCCGCACTGATGGGGGGCGACGATGCCTAGGCATCCCGAGTTTCGCGTCCTGCTGACTCCGGCCGAACAGGCCTGGCTCCACGACAAGGAGGTCACCGCGATGACCATGCTTCACGGGCCGAAGCCTGAACGGACCACACCCGGCTACGCGGTCACCGTGCCGAAGGCTGCGCAGGACGTCCGGTTCCCGAACGGCCGGCGTGGCCTGGTCTCCCGGCGTCTGCCGAACGGGCAGGTTGTCACCGAACCCGCTCCGCTGGCGCAGGACCCGGCCCCGGCCGAACCTGCACCCTCGGAGGCTGATCCGTTCGAGGACGCCTGCGTCGAGGCCGAGGCGCTCCTGTCGGCTGCGCTCGCGGCGTTCGACAAGGACGGCGACACCGACGCCCTGGTCGCCGACGTCACCGACGCGCGCGACGTCCTGGCGGATGCCCTCGCCGATCAACCGGCCGAGGACACCGCTGCATCGAACCGACGCGCACGGGCCTACTCCCGGGCCACCCTGCGGCGCGCGAACCGGCGCACCGCACGGGGCGACCTGTATTCGAGGGCCTGGCCCACTGGACCGGCCGCCTGAGCGGCCCCCTGGCGCGTCAACGCCACCGCTGCAGCCCCCTTCCAAGCCGCGGCGGACCGATGGGCGGTGAGCGGCTCCGATACTCGATGAAGCCGCGCCCGTAGCTGCCCAGCGCGCCACCCGGCCGGCCGCACACGCTGCGGCCGGCCGGCACCCCGAACGGGTGCCGGTGCGTGAACTCTGACCGGTTCAACCAGGGAAGGCTCGCACTATGGCCGACGAGAACCCGGCCGCGGGCCTGCGCACCGGCACCACCCCGACACAACCGACGGTCCTGCAACTCGACACGCCACGACGACGGCCGACGCGGAGGCGAATAATCTTCGACGCGGGCAAGGCTGGCCTAGTAGCCCGGTACCTGTCCGTTTCCCCCCCAACCCCTGCCCCCGGGTCGCGCGCGCGTGAAAGGTCTACGTTTCCGGGCCCGCTTATTTGGTTATGGGTGTCCGCGGTCCGCTGGGGTCGTGGCTGATCGCGGCTCATCCGACTAGGCGTCGGAGGTCGCTGCTCGGGATCTGGACGTAACGCTGCGTGGTGTTTGGGTCGACGTGGCCGAGGAGCTGCTGGACGGCGAGGACGTTGCGGTCGACGGCGTAGGCGCGGGTTGCGAACCGGTGCCGCAGTGCGTGCATGCTCACCCCGGCTGGTAGCAGCTGGCTGATCATCCGGCCCACATAGGGCGCCGACAGGTGGCCCTGGTCCTGGCCGGGGAACACGTAGCCGGCTCCCCTCTGGCGGATTGCTTCGGCGAGGCCGTCGGGCACGGGGATCGTGCGGGGCCGGCCCCCTTTGCCGCGGACGTGGAGCCACCAACCATCCCGCTGGCGGGTTAGGTCGGCGCTGTGGACCTGGGCGACCTCTCCCCGGCGCATCCCCAACTCGGCGGCCAGCCGGAGCATCAACCGCTCACGGTCGCCGGCTCGGGCGAGCGCGGCCGCGTACGCGTCCTCGGACGCGGGTCGCGGGGCCGGGTGGGCTGCTTTGACCATCGGCAATCGGGCGGCTGGGTCGTGGTCGATCCGGCCGGTCTCGTGCGCCCAAGCGTAGAACGCGCGGATCCCGGCGCGGTGCGCTCGCCTGGTCTCGAGGCTCCACCGGTGGCGGGCGACCCAGTCAGCGAGGTCGTCGGTGGTCATGGTCCACGGGTCCGCCTGGCCGGTCTGGTGGGCGAGGCGCTGCAGCTGGTGCCGGCGCTGGCTGATCGTGGTTTCTGGTCGGCCGGCTGCTCGAAGGTGCCGGAGGAAGGCATCGATCTCGCCGGCCCATCCTGTCGGGGCTGATCGGGGCCGGCATCGGCGGACGATCGGTTCCGTCGGGTCGGTCTGGACCCGGCCCACCCGGGCGGCCCACCGGTAGAACGTGCGGAGGGCTGCTCGGTGGGCGTATCTCGTGGAGTCCGGGGTGTCGTCGAGCCAGCTGTCGATCTGCTCCGGTGTGGGGTCCCACGGGCCGATCCCACTGGCGGCCATGTCGGCGCCGAACCGGCGGACCTGCCCGCGGATCCGGCGCAGGGTCGCCTCGGTGAACTTGTGCCGGTGGGCCTGGTCGAGCTCGCCGATCGCGGCCGCCCACTGCTCTGCCGTGGTGGTCATCGCCGGCTCCCGTCGATCGCGCGAAGTGCTGGCCTGCTGGCGGCCTGTTCGATGGTCTCGACGAGGTTCGCGGCGTCGCGCAACCTGTCGGCGATCTGGCGCAACCGTTCGGGGGTGAGGTTCTCGGCTTCCTCGGCTGCGAGAAGCGTCTCGACGGGGCCGACGACGATCCGGCTCATCGGTGTCCTGGTCTCGCGCTGGAAGATGACGAGCCGGACCTCGGGGTCGGTGAACGGTCGCCACGAATGGTCCCTGTGCTGCCCGTCGGCGTCCTGGAGGTCATATCCGTGGCCGGCCGGTAGCTCGCACCAATCGGGGCATCGTGGGGCGCGGGGGTCGCGCGGCGTCGGCGTCAATGTCGGCTGCTGCATCGTGGGTCCTCCCGGCTCACAGGCTGAACACGAAATCGGCGAGCTGCGGGCACTTCGCGAACGCGAGGGCCAGCAACTCCTGGACGTCCTCGAGCTGGCGCGTGTCCGCGTAGTGCTCCGCCACCCCTGCGGCAACGAGGAGCTCGATCGCGGCGTCGGTGGCGACGTCGAGCTTGTGCTCGCCCTGGTCGTCGCTGCTGGACCACGCGACGATTTCGGCGCGGGTCCTGGTCGCGTACTCCCGGAAGATCTGGCCGGTCGTGGGGATCGTGTTGGTGTTCATCGGGTTGCCTTCCGGTTCGTCGTGGCTGCTCGGGCTGTTGCGAGAAGGTCGCGGCACATTGCGATGCCTGCGGCTAGCGGCACGGGCTCCGCTGCGCGGCCCGTTACCTCCTCATGGGGAGAGGGGCGGAGCTCAGTTCCGCTTCGTTCTGGCGCGGGCTGTGGCGCTGCTGGGCGCGGCTTCCGGCGTCGGGGTGGGACCGTGGTGCTCCGGAGGGCTGCGAGGCGCTCAGCGGCCTGCTCGGCGCGCTCGGTGCGGCGCTCGTCCAGGTCGCCGGCTGCCGCGCGGACCCATGCCGCGATGGTCCGCTTGCTGATCCTGAACAACGACGGCACCTTTCGGCCGCGTTCAATCCATCCGCGGGTCCACTGCACGAGGCCGACCTGTTCGAGCCGGGCGAGGCACCTGCGGACCCACCGCTCACTCAATCCGGTGACGTCGGCGAGCTGGTGCGCGGTCGCGCGTCCCTCGGCGCTGCCGTGGGGCAGGACGTCGACGAGCGCGCGGAGGACGGTGCGGACCCCCTGCGTCTCTGCGGCGATCGGTCCCCAACCTCTGCGGGCGAGGGCTCCGACGAGGGTGTCTATGTCCCAGGCTGCTGTCGGGTTGCGCCTGGTGATTCTTGTCGGTGGGGTCGAATAGGCTCTAGCCATGATCAGCGCTCGCTTCGCTGGTCTAGGCCCTGGGAATGGCGTTGGCGCGCCACCCGGGGCCGTTTTGTTGGCTCAGGTGGCCCTCGGATCCTGTTGCATACGTGTCGCATGCGGGGGAATTGAAGAAGGCCCCTGACTGGCGTCATGCCTAGTCAAGGGCCTTTTGATCTTGGTGCGCCTAACTGGACTTGAACCAGTGACCTCTGCCTTATCAGGGCAGCGCTCTAACCGTCTGAGCTATAGGCGCAAGGTGCATCAGCACCGAGGAAGAACGTTACTACAAGGCCCCAGTCGTGCCAAATCCGTCCTGCCCCGGTGCTGACAATGCATCAGTCCTCGGCCAGGGTGACTTCGAGGCCACCGATCATGGCGGAGGCGAGGTTGTAGAGGAAGGCACCCATAGTCGCGAGCGCGGTGAAGATCACGACGTCGATGACGGCGATCAGCGCCGCAGTGCCCATGACCTTGCTGGTGCTGATGTAGTCCTGGATCCGGAACGGGGTGTCATCGCCCGGGGTCTGGATGATGTCGCCGACCATCTTGTTGATCTCCTCGAACATGCCGGAGGAGCTGATGACGGCCCAGACGGTGCCGGTCGCGACCCAGAGCACGATGCCCGCGGCCACGGCGAAGAGGAATGCGGTCTTCATCACCGACCAGGGATCGACCTGGGACAGACGGAGGCGCGCCTTGCGCGTACGCCGTGCCACCCCGGCCCGACGAAGCTGGGTGGTGTCCTCGGGATCGGCCTCGGTCACGGTCGCCACACCGCCGCCACCGCCGGCGGGAGCCGCCGCGGCGGACCCCGAACCAGCAGCCGTCGCACCGGCCGCGCCACCCATGGCACCCGCCATGCCGGCGGTCACGGTCTTGGCCCGGTCGCGGAGCTTGTTGGCGAACCCACCGGCCCGGTTCTTGCCCTTGTCCTTGTCGTCGAGCGACTCGGCAGTGCCCCCGGCCGCGGGGTCGGCGCCCGGAGCATCACCCTTCACAGCGGGCTGCACGGCAGTTTCGCCGGCCAGGAAATGCTGCTGGCCGCGCGCCGTGGGGGCGGGAGCGGACGAAGCCGAAGCGGCCGACGCGTCCTGCGCCTGCCGGGGCATGACGGGCTGCGCCTGCGGTGCGGCATGAGCCCGTTGCGGCTGTTCGGCCGGCATCGGCGCACCGGGCAGACGACGCGACGGCTCCGAGCGGACATCCGTCATGGGAGCGCCGGGCTGGGGAACCGGGTTGTATCGCTGGCCCTGGCCCTGGCTCTGACCCTGGGGAGCCGGCGCACCGCCGGGCTGGGGCGTACCCCCCGAACGGGGAACCGCGGGACGGGTCTCCGTGGGCGGCTCGGCGCGGGAGGCGCTGTTCCGGCGTACCCAATCACGCACGCGATCGGCCCGCGTCCCACCCTGGGGAGCCTGCGCGGCGTCACCGCCCGCAGGTCGGATCATGGTCGATTCCGACTCCGAGCCCGGTTGAGGGCCCGGCTTGTTCGGATCACTCACGGTCGTCCTCCTCCGCCTGCGCGGTGTTTGTCACGTCGTCTTCTGCGTCCTCCGACGGTCCATCATGCCCCGATGACTCGGCATCGGTCGATTCCGCCGTGCCGTTCTCGTCGGCAACCACAGTGTTTTCGGGGTTCAGGGCGATCAGGGTCACCGAGTCATCCGACCCGACATTCACGAATTTCACGCCCATGGTGTCGCGACCCTTGACGGGTACGCCCGCCACTTCGCTGCGCGTGATCTGCCCGCTGTGCTTGATCGCTATGACCTCATCGGACTCCTGCACGACCAGCCCGCCGACCAGCACGCCGCGCTCGTCGTTCAGGCGCATCGCCTTGATGCCGAGACCGCCACGACCCTGCTGGCGATAGTCGCTGACCTGCGTACGCTTCGCGAAGCCGCCATCGGTCACCGTGAACACGAACCGGTCGTCCTGCGGCAGGTCCTCACTGATCACGGCCATCGACAGCAGCTCATCGCCGTCGCGGAACTTCATGCCGGTGACACCCGACGTCGCCCGGCCCATCGGCCGCAGCTGGTCGTCGCTGGCCTGGAAGCGGATCGCCTGGCCCTTGCGGGACAGCAACAGAACGTCGTCCTCCGGCGTACACAACGCCGCCCCGATCACCTGGTCGAAGTCGTCGCGGAAGTTGATGGCGATGACGCCGGCCTGGCGCGGCGAGTCGTACGCCTCCAGGTCGGTTTTCTTGACGAAACCGTTCTTGGTCGCCAGGAGAAGGTAGGGCGCATCCTGATAGGACCGGATGGTCAGGACCTGGGCGATCTTCTCGTCGGGCAGGAACGACAACAGGCCCGCCACATGGGAGCCACGCGCATCGCGCCCGGCCTCCGGCAGCTGCCACACCTTGGCCCGATAGACCCGGCCCATGTTGGTGAAGAACAGCACCCACTGATGGTTGGTCGTCGAGAACAGGTGGGCGACCTCGTCATCAGCCCGCAGCGTGGCCCCGCGTACGCCCTTGCCGCCGCGCTTCTGCAGGCGGTAGTTCTCGATGCGGGTGCGCTTGGCATACCCACCCTGGGAGATCGTCACCACGACATCGAAGTCGGGGATGAAGTCCTCATCCGACATGTCACCGTCGGCGGAGATGATGCGGGTGCGGCGATCATCGCCATATTTGTCGACGATTTCGCCGAGCTCGGTGCCGACGATCTCACGCTGGCGCGCATCGCTCGCGAGGATGTCCTTGAGGTCGGCGATCCGGAGCTCGATCTCGGCGAGGGTGTCGATGATCTTCTGACGCTCCAGGGCCGCGAGGCGGCGGAGCTGCATGTCGAGGATCGCGGTCGCCTGGACGTCGTCGATGTCGAGCAGCTGCTTCAGGCCCTCGCGCGCCTCTTCGGTCGACGCGGAGCGGCGGATGAGCGCGATGACCTCGTCGAGCGCGTCGAGCGCCTTGACCAGGCCGCGATAGATGTGGGCCTGTTCCTCGGCCTTGTTGAGCCGGAACTGGGTCCGCCGGCGGATCACCTCGATCTGGTGGGTGATCCAGTAAGAGATGAACTGGTCGAGCCGCAGCGTCCGCGGCACGTCGTCGACGAGCGCCAGCATGTTGCAGCCGAACGTGTCCTGCAGCTGCGTGTGCTTGTAGAGGTTGTTCATCACCACGCGCGGCTGTGCATCGCGCTTGAGCACGATGACCAGGCGCTGGCCCGTGCGGGCCGAGGTGTCGTCCTTGATGTCGGCGATGCCGCCGATGCGGCCCGTGTTGACGAGCTCGGCGATCTTCTCGGCGAGCCGGTCGGGGTTGCACATGTGCGGCAGCTCGGTGATGACCAGCTGCGGGCGACCGCTCTTGTCCTCCTCGATGTCGATCACGGCGCGCATGGTGATGGAGCCGCGACCGGTGCGGTACGCCTGCTCGATCCCGTCCCTGCCCACGATGAGGGCACCGTTGGGGAAGTCCGGGCCCTTGACGCGCTCCATCGCGGCCTCGAGGAGCTCCTCTGCCGTCGCATCCGGGTGCTCGAGCGACCACTGCACCGCGGAGGCGACCTCGCGGAGGTTGTGGGTGGGGATGTTGGTCGCCATGCCGACCGCGATGCCGGTGGAACCGTTGACCAGGAGGTTCGGGAACCGCGCCGGCAGGACCGTGGGCTCCATCTCGCGGTTGTCATAGTTGGGCTTGAAATCGACGGTGTCCTCGTCGATATCGCGCACCATCTCCATCGCGAGCGGCGCCATCTTGCACTCGGTGTATCGCATCGCCGCCGCCGGGTCGTTGCCCGGCGAGCCGAAGTTGCCCTGGCCCGAAACCAGCGGGTGGCGCATGACCCAGGGCTGCGCGAGGCGTACCAACGTGTCATAGATCGCCGAGTCACCATGCGGGTGATAGAGGCCCATGACCTCGCCGACGACGCGGGAACACTTGTTCCAGCCGCGGTCGGGGCGATAACCACCGTCATACATCGCATAGAGCACGCGGCGGTGCACCGGCTTGAGGCCGTCGCGCACATCCGGCAGCGCGCGGCCGACGATCACGCTCATCGCATAGTCGAGATAGCTGCGCTGGATCTCGACCTGCAGGTCGATCGGCTCGGTGGTGCCCTTGTCGGGCGGAACGATCTCGTCGACGGTCGACTCGGTCTCGGTGCCGGGTTCGTCGGGAGTGTCAGTCATGCGGGTCTTCCTGGTCTGGTCAGGTCAGCGGGGGCGCGGGATCGCGCGGGTACGCAGAGACCCTGCGTACCCGTGCGGTCGCTAAATATCGAGGAAACGAACGTCCTTGGCGTTGCGCTGGATGAACGTGCGGCGCAGTTCGACGTCCTCGCCCATGAGGATCGAGAACATCTCGTCGGCGCGGGCGGCGTCCTCCAGGGTCACCTGCAGCAGGACGCGCTTCTCGGGATCCATCGTGGTCTCCCAGAGGTCGTCGGCGTCCATCTCGCCCAGGCCCTTGTAGCGCTGGATCGGGTTCACCGTCGGCAGTTTCTTGCCGGCGGCGATGCCCTTGTCGCGCAGCGCGTCCCGCTCGGCATCGTTGTACGCCAGCTCGTGCGCCGCATTGGTCCACCGCAGGCGGAACAGCGGCGGCTGGGCCAGATAGACGTGACCGTGGTCGATCAGCGGCCGCATGAAGCGGAAGAGCAGCGTCAGCAGCAGCGTGCGGATGTGGGCGCCATCGACGTCGGCGTCGGCCATCAGGACGAGCTTGTGATAGCGCAGTTTGTTGAGGTCGAAATCGTCCTGCACGCCGGCACCGAGCGCGTTGATGATCGCCTCGACCTCCTTGTTCTGGAGGATCTTGTCGAGGCGCGCCTTTTCGACGTTGAGGATCTTGCCGCGGATCGGGAGGATCGCCTGGATGCGCGGGTCGCGGCCGTTGCGGGCCGAGCCACCGGCCGAGTCGCCCTCCACGATGAAGAGCTCGCACTCCTCCGGGTTGGTCGACTGACAGTCCTTGAGCTTGCCGGGCAGGCCGCCGCCACCGAGCAGGCCCTTGCGGTTGCGGGCCATCTCGCGGGCCTTGCGGGCCGCGGCGCGCGCGGTCATCGCGGCCTGCGCCTTGCGGACGATGATCTTGCCCTCGGAGGGGTTCTCCTCCATCCAGTCCGACAGCGTGTCGTTGACGGCCTTCTGGACGAACGAGCGCGCCTCGGTGTTGCCGAGCTTGGTCTTGGTCTGGCCCTCGAACTGGGGCTCGGCGATCTTGACCGACACAATGGCGGTGAGGCCCTCGCGGATGTCCTCGCCCGAGACGCGGTCCTTCTTCTTGACCAGGCCCCAGGTCTCACCCCACTTGTTGACCGTGTTGGTCAGCGCGGCGCGGAAGCCCTCTTCGTGGGTGCCGCCCTCGTGGGTGTTGATGGTGTTGGCGAACGTGTGGACCGACTCCGTGTAGGCCGTCGTCCACTGCATCGCGAGCTCCAGGCTGAGGCCCTGGTCCGCGTCCTCGGACTCGACATCGATCACGGTCGAGTGGATCGGGTCCTTGCCGATGCGTCGCGTCAGATAGTTGACGTAGTCGATCAGGCCCTTGTCATAGCGATAGGTCGCGGTGTTGGGCTTGCCCTCCTCGTCGACACGGTCGGGTCGCTCGTCGGTGATCGAAATGGTCAGACCCTTGTTGAGGAACGCCATCTCCCGGAACCGGGTCGACAGCGTCTCCCACGAATAGTCCGTGGTCTCGAAGATCTCGGGGGAGGCATAGAACGTGACCCGCGTACCCGTCTCGTCGCGCTCCGGCCCCTTCACCAGTTCGCCCACCGGCGCACCGAGGTTGAACTCCTGGGTCCACAGGTGGCCATCCCGGCGTACCTCCACCACGAACCGGTCCGACAGCGCATTCACGACCGAGGCACCGACGCCGTGGAGGCCGCCGGACACCTTGTAACCCCCGTCGCCGAACTTGCCGCCGGCGTGAAGCTCGGTCAGCACGAGGGTGACGGTCGGGATGCCGTGGACCGGATGGATGGCGACCGGAATGCCGCGACCGTTGTCGGTCACCGAGATGCCGCCCTCGGGGAGGATGCGCACGTCGATGGTGTCGCAATAGCCCGCCAGCGCCTCATCGACCGCGTTGTCGACGATTTCGTAGACCAGGTGATGCAGACCGCGTTCGCCGGTCGAACCGATATACATCCCCGGGCGCTTGCGCACCGCCTCCAGGCCCTCCAGGACCGTGATCGCCGAGGCGTCATAGGCTCCTGCTTCGACCTGATGACGGTTCTGGCGCTCGGCAACCTGGTCGGGATCCGGGCTCTGCGTCATGGGTGTCCTCTCACGTCACGTGGACCCCGATGACGTCGGAGTCCACAGCCTTGGCAAGTCTACCCTTTTCTGCCGGAATTCCCCATCCGGGCGCGCTCGCCACGAGCAAAACCGGCTCTGAGCGGCCCAGAACCCGACTCAGGACGCGCTGGTGGGTGCCTGGATATGGCCACGTACGCCCCCCGGGCCTCCCAGGCCGCCTGAACGCGAAAATGATCCCGACCACCGGACAGCATCAGGTGGGGGTCGTCCGACGCCGTCCCACACCGGAGATTCGCGGAGCGATTCGATGGGGGTGGCCCGATATCCTTGGCTGGCGACGCGCCCGTGGCGCGACTGCCACCAGACACGCACGCAACGATTTCGGGGGGAAGGAGCGACAGTGAGCTGGGTCCTTGCCATCGCCCTGGGTGCCTCCGCCACGTGGGCGGCCCGGGACATGCCGGGAGTCCGCAACTATGCGATCGACCTGCTGCCACTCGGCGAGGGAAAGGCCGAACTGCCCTCGGCCGTCTGGATCGGCGACGACGCCATCCTCGTGGGCGAGGAAGCACTGGCACGCGGCGCCGGCTCTCCCGAGGGGCTGATGCGGAACCCGTACGCAGTGCTCGGCGAGGGGGACGGGTCGGAAGCCATCGACCATGTGGCTGTCCTGCTTGCCGAAACGCATCGGCGAGCGGTGGCCGCGGCGGGGTCCTGGCCCGAGCGCACGCTCCTCACGCATCCCGATGGCTGGTCGATGGAGCAGGTCATGGCGCTGCGCCAGGCCGTCACCCGGGCGGGCCTCGGGGTCGACCTGGTGACGGAACCGGTGGCGCTGGCGTCGGCGTACCGTCATGACGGCGGCGAAGGCAGCCGGCTCCTGGTGCTCGACCCCGCTCGCGGGAGCGCGTCGGCCGTCGCCCGCATGGGCCGCGTCTTCATTGTGATGGCCACAGAGAATGGGGCCGGGTCGGAAGATGTCATCGCCCTCGCGGAGCGCGCTCTGGCGAGGCCGGGCGTACGCCCTGAACTCCTCAACGAGATCCTCCTCGCCGGTGACACTCCCGACTCGGGGCTCGCCGAGACCCTCGACGCGCGGTTCCGGCAGGAAGTCGTGCAGATGCCGACGTCCGCAATGGCCGCCGGAGCGCTGCATTACAACCGATCCCTGCACGAGGTCCCGCCCCGGCCGGCCCCCGAACCACCCCCGCCTGCCCCGGCGCCCGAGCCGGTGGTGCGCGTCAACCATGCGGCGCCTCCGGCGAAGAAAAAGGGTCTGCCGATCGTGCCCTTGCTGCTGGGGATCCTCGCCGTGCTGATCATCGCCGAGCTGCTGTTCGTGTACTGGCCGTTCTGAGGCCTCGGGGCCTGTCCCCCCACCCCCGCGCCGAATGCGGCCGACTTCCATACATGAACGTCTCCCACCGACATGAACTCCTCTTACCGACCGTGCGCCACGTCGGGAGGTGACGCTCACGTCGGGAGGAGCACCCACCCGGGACCCGGTCCCACCTAGAATCCCGCTGTGACCACTCCGCTCGGCTCGGCATACCGGAATCCGCCCGGGATCCGGCTCGACGGCGAGCCCCTGGACCCCACGTGGCGCAAACCGAAGCCAACTGGTCCTGAATGGTCAGGAAGCCTGACGTTCCTGGCGATCATGGCGGCGCTGCTGCTGCTCATCAGCACCCTCCTCGCGACCGGCGCTCTGGACACACGTGAGGACCGCTACCAGGCGTACCCCCTCGGCGAGGTTGTGGATGTGGGCTCGATGCGGATCACGTTCACTCACGCGGATCTGTCGTTCGAGGAGCCGACGGTCGGCAGCGATCCGCCGCACTGGGAGATCCGTGCCTACGGGACCGCCGTCAACACCACGGGTGAGCGGCTGCTGCTGCGCGATCCGGGCGTGGTCGGCCTTCCGGACGGCCGGGTGATCGGCGGTTATGACGTCCGGCCGCTGCGTCAGACCGTGAAGGGGAAGTGGGAGAACGATCGTTACTACCAGTTCCAGGCGATCGAGAAGGAAGTCCCGATCGTGCTGACGGGCAAGATCAACCAGGCGTGGAAACCGACCGGGCACCTCTACGTCGGCATGAAAATGCAGTCCTACGAAGCGCATGACTCCGATCGCGGATTCTCGAACGTGTTCTGGAGCAACGACCGCTCCGGAGCTGCCGCCGGATTCTGGGTGCCGACCCGGCTGGTTCCGTCCGAGCCCTGATCCGTTCGTCCACGATCACTGCGGCGCCGACATCGCGTACACCTGACGACGCCAGTCGCGGAGGTATTGGTGATAGACCCCGCCGAGATGATCCGCCTCCGCGCGGGGGATTTCATAGACGATCTCGCCGATGGTGGGCTGGTTCAGCGGATAGGACATGCAGAATCGATCGTGCTCCCGGAACACCGACTGCTGGGTTTCCTCCCACGTTCGACCGTCTCTCCCGACCAGTCGCAGGGGGCAGATTTCCTTATCGGTCGTCACGGTGGCCTCGAACTGAACAATCACGAAAACCGCCCCCTCTGCAGGGACTTTCACTTCGCTGTATTTCGTGGGAATCTCAGCGGCCCGGGTGATCGACAACACCCGCAGCGTGCTGCCGTTGTCGGTGGTCACACCCTCCCCCGGCGGCAGCTGCACGAACCGTGTGTTCTGGTGGATCGTCGCCCAGAACGCCCAGCCGGCCACATAGACCACCGAGATCATGAGCACCGTCCACAGCGCCAGCCAGGCCCGGAGCCTCCTCATGGGATCGCCTCCATCGGAGGCCGTTTCACCGTGACTTCTTCCTCGGGGTCCACGGCTCGCAATTCGGCGGCCCTGGCCTCGTCGATGCCGAGATCGACCACCGCCCGGGTGCGATAGCGAAAGGTCACTTCCTTCTGGTACGCCGTGAATTGCGTCCCCACCAGATGATCGGGATCCACGTCGAAATAGACCTGGGTCGTCTGCCGAAAACCGACAGTGGGTGAAGGAGCCCAGCCGCCCACGGATTCGAGCAGCAGCCCATTCTGACGAACCCACAATTCGGCGAGATCATCCATCCCGGCCTCGGGCCGTTCGGCTTGGACGGTGACGATCAGATAAATGCCATTGGCGATCATGCCGTCATCGAAATCGCCGACCACGCGATAGGCGGTCCGATAATCCAGGACGCGCGCCCGCATGCCGTCGACGTTGACCCATTCACCGATCTCGGCATCGACATTTTCGAACGAATAACCCCAGGATTCCTCCCCGAGCACCCGTTGATAGAGACCGTCCAGAAGACCGGCCGCGATGAACACCACCGCGGCGACCACGACGGCCAGCATGTTGCGCCGGGTGAGGCGGGCCCTGACCTGGTCACGCATCGGCATGTCGGTCCCCTAGCGCTCGGGCGGGAGCCACCGCGGTACCGCGCGCGGCCACCCCGGCGTACCTCTGCGCACCCGCCGATTCCGACCGCGCCCGGAACAGCAGCAGGCACTCGCGCAGGGCCACCGCCAGGAGACAGATCCGCAGCGGCTCGAACGGGATCTCCTTGGAGAGATCGATGACGAGATCCCACGTGTACCAGAAGTCGACCGAATGGCCTCCCACCAGGCGGTTCACCAGGGTCGAAAAGCTCTGCCCCGCCCGCGTGATGGCAAAGTGCAGAAACACGAACGCCGCGAGGAACAGCACGCCGGCCGACAGGACGAGGCGCAACGACTGGAACGTCGGCACGTACTTGTCGTCGATGTCACCCAGGAACACTTCCTGGAACTCGAGCCAGGCGCGTCGGCCGCGGCCGCGGCCGGATCGCGTACGCCCCGGATGCTTCCGTTCCAGCTTTGCGAGCTCGCGCGCCGCCTCGGCGGGGCTGGCACCCTTGCGCCACAGGTCGGCGACCGACAACACATGCGAGCCATAGATCAGGGCCGCCACCGCCAGCCAGGCCAGCGGCTGTCCGATGATCTCGAGGAGGAACGGCCAGGCGGTCTCCCCCACGAATCCGCCGACCACGCGGAGGACCTCGGGAAGGTTGACCTTGACCAGGGCGAGCACGGCCGCGAGGCCGTCGACCCAGGTGTCGATCCACTCCTGGAACTTCCGATCGGACAGCCAGTCGCGCACGAAAGAGATCAGGTGGCTGCCCGACAGGATCAGGCTGAGCATGAAAAAGGCCTCGGTGAACGCAGCGATAAGCCCGAAGACCCGTCGGTCGGTCGCCTCATGGAGCAGGTCCAGGAAGCGGCGGATCACGTAGGCGCCGGCCACCACGCCGATCACCACCAGGATCTCGTGGCGGTTCGACGGAAATAGCTGCGACGTCAGAGTCTTGTCGGCCATGACCCCGGTCTGGGTCAGCGAACTCACCATCAGCTGCTCGGCACGCTCGGTGACGAACCCGAACGCGGCATAGATGCCGAGGAACGGCAGCAGGGTCAGGGCCAGGAGTCGCCCGATGCCCTCATCCCGGTCATCGTCCCCGCCCTCGGGAATCAGGTCCCGAATCCCGAGTTCGGCACCGACGAGCCGCAACTGCAGGACCATCGCACCCAGCATGAACACGAACCCCGTCGAGAAAACGGCCAGCGCGTGCCACGGATAGTCATAGGAGATCGAGGCGCCCACGCGCAGCGTGATGCCATAGCCCATCCAACCGAGCAGCTGCAGCGTCATGAGCTGGGGGAACAGCCGAATGAACATGCGGACGGTGTCCACGGACAACACCCGCAGATAACGCCCCAGCTCTCCCAGCACTCGCATCGTGGGCATCCTAAACTCCACGCGGCCTACGATTGGCCCATGCCGAGCCCCCTCATCGATTCCCTCCTGCAGGCGATCAGCGCACGCCCCGACGATGTGCCCCTGCGCCTCCATGTCGCGGAGTTGCTCATCGGTGCCGGCCGCGGGCCCGAGGCCGTGCAGCAGTGCGCGGTCGTCCTGCAACAGGATCCCGGCAATTCCCGCGCCCAGGAGCTGATGGGCCGGGCGTTCGCGGCTCCGGCCGGATCGGGTACGCCGGTTGCGCCGGTCGCACCACTCGAGGAGAGCCCGGGCGTACCCACTCCAACCGAGGAACCCCAGGCCCAGCCCCGCCGCGCGGCCGCTCCCGATCCTCAGCTCGACCAGGTGCCGCCCCTACCCCAGGATCCCCACCCGCAGCCGTCGTCCTCCCAGGCTCCCGAGTTCGACTGGCGCCGGGCGGAGCAGCAGTTCGGCGACGGCCCGGCACCGATGTTCGTCACGGACGACGAGGACGACGCGGATGCCGCCGACCAGGACGCAGAGGACCAACAGATCGCCGAGCCCGAGGGCGGGATGATCCCGCCGCAGGACATCTGGGAGGTCGAGGCCCCCGGCCTGACGCTCGCGGACGTGGGCGGCATGCACCACGTGAAGGAACGTCTGGAGGTCTCGTTCCTCGCGCCGATGCGCAACCCGGAACTCCGGAAGCTCTACGGCAAGAGCCTGCGCGGCGGCCTGATGCTCTATGGCCCGCCGGGCTGCGGAAAGACCTATATCGCGCGGGCGATCGCCGGCGAGATGGGCGCGGGGTTCATCAACGTGACGCTGTCGGATGTCCTCGACGCCTATGTCGGCAGCTCCGAAAAGAACCTTCACAGACTTTTCCAGTTGGCCCGCCGCAAGGCCCCGGTGGTGCTGTTCATCGACGAGATCGACGCGATCGGTCACAAGCGCACCCAGACAACATGGTCGTCGCTGCGCAATGTGGTCAACCAGCTGCTGCACGAGATGGACGGTGTGGGCGTGGACAATGAGGGCGTCTTCGTGCTGGCCGCAACGAATACGCCGTGGGATGTGGATCCCGCGTTGCGCCGCCCGGGGCGCCTCGACCGCGCGGTCTGCGTACTCCCTCCCGACGAGCCCGCCCGCGCCGCGATCCTGCAGCACAACCTCTCCCGCCGCCCCGTCGAGGGCATCAACCTCGCGAAGCTGGCCCGGTCGACCGACGGCTTCACCGGTGCCGATCTCGCCTATCTCTGCGAGACCGCCGCCGAGCTCGCGATGATCGATTCGGTGCGCTCCGGCAAGCCGCGCATGATGAACATGAAGGACCTGACCGCCGCGCTCCGGCAGGTACGCCCCTCCGCGCGGCCGTGGTTCGACATGGCCCGCAACGTGGTGACCTACGCGGATCAGGGTGGGGAGTACGCCGAACTCCGCGACTACATGCGCCAGAACAAGCTGCTGTGAGCGACCTCGACCAGCAACTGCTCCGCGCGAATGAGCTGATCTCCCTCGGGCGGGATGCCCAGGCGATGGAGTTGCTGCTCCGATTGCTGCGCGAGAATCCCGGCGCGGCGGGGCACATCGAGTTGAGCCTGGGGCGCGCCCACCTCAAGGCGAATCGGTACGCCGAGGCCGAGACCCACGCCCGCCGCGCCATCGCCCAGTTTCCCGGCGAACCGACCGGCCACCTGATCCTGGGGGCCTCACTACAGATGCGCGGGCGCCGACAGGAGGCCCTCGGTCCCTATCTGGCCGCGGTCCGGCTCGATCCCGACCAGGCCATCGCCCATCGGGCGTTGGCAGAAGTGTTCAGCGACCTTGGTCGCCACCGGGAGTCGTTCGAGGCCGCGAACCAGGCGGTCCGCCTCGCCCCGGACGATGCGGAATCGCATTTCACGATGGGGTACGCCCTGCAGGACACCAACCCGCAGGAGGCGGCCCGCGCCTATCGGACCGCGCTGTCGATCGACCCGCACCACACCACCGCCAAGCACAACCTCGCCGGAATCTCGGCAGTCGGGGGCGACTGGGCGACGGCGAGCCAGGGCATGGCGCGCGTGCTGTCGGAGGAGCCGGGGGCCCAGAGCCCGATCTTCGTGCTCGACCAGCGGCTGGTGGGCGTGATCCGCTGGCTGCACTGGGTGACCGCGGGTGGATATCTCCTGTTCGGCATGGCAGCCTCGACCGGCGCCTGGCCTGCGCTGGGGGCCGCGCTCGTGGCCGTGGGCCTGGGCCTCTTCCTCGGCTATCGCGGCATCCGACCCATCCGGGCCGCTCTGCCCGGTGGTGGGGAGCGTTTCTTCGCCGGCTTCTGGAAACGGGAAACCATCGCCGCCATCTGGCTCGCGCTGCTGGTCCTGGCCTGGGTGCTGATGCTCGTGGGCAGCATCGGCGACGTCCTTCTCGGCAACGGAATGCGCTGGCTGGGCGGACCCGCGCTCGTGCTCGTGATCATCGGCGCGATCCTGAGCTGGGTCCGCGTACCCCTCGCCAACCGCAGGGCCGAGCGCGTCCGCCGGCGTTTGTGACCCCTCAGCCGTAGGTATCCCTGGGCCCACGCCCGCGGACCGACCGCCGACCGTGTTTCCAGCTCGGGGCGTCGGGGCCCTTCACGTTGATGCGCGTGACGGAGCCGTCGCCCAGGTCCTTGTTGAGGCGCGCGACGAGCTGGGGTGCGAACAGCCTCAACTGCGTGGCCCAGGCGGTCGACGACGTCCGGACGGTCAGGATCCCGTCGGCGAACGATTCCGGCTGCGAGTGCTGGGCATTCACCGCACCCACCAGCCGCGGCCAATTGCCGAGCAGCAGGTGGATGTTGACCTGGGTGTTCCAGCCCTTCTCACCGACCAGGCGGTCCAGCGCATCGCCGACCAGCATCGGGTCCCGATCGTCGGGGTGGGAGCCCGAGGACTGTACGCCCGTGGGCCGGGGCGGGCGGCGTTTGCGGGGCTTGGCCGCCGGTCGCTTGATCGCCGACACCGATGCTGCGATCTGACGCGCCAGGTCCACGCCTGT
The DNA here is from genome assembly GCA_039565995.1 of Propionibacteriaceae bacterium ZF39. Classification (GTDB taxonomy): domain Bacteria; phylum Actinomycetota; class Actinomycetes; order Propionibacteriales; family Propionibacteriaceae; genus Enemella; species Enemella fulvus. Next base: position 3,802,790 of record CP154795.1, read on the forward strand.
CGGGTCGTGCTCCTCCGCCGCCGCGGCCAACTCACCCGAGGACTCCACCTCGGCAGGGTTTTCCTCAGGACCGTCGCTCATGTCACCTCCCCGTTCGCCACCGTGAACCGCTCGCCGGCGAGCAGGGCGGGCACATCCGCCCCGACGGCCGCGGTGACGAGCACCTGCTCGGCCTCGACGACTCCCCGCGCCAGACGCTCACGCCGGGTGGAGTCGAGCTCGGCAAACACATCATCGAGCACCAGGACGGGCTCGATGCCGTCGGCCCGCAACAGCTGGAACGCCCCGAGCCGCAGGGCAAGGGCATAGGACCAGGATTCGCCATGGGAGGCGTACCCCTTCGCGGGCAGCTCCCCCAGACTCAGCAGCAGGTCGTCGCGATGGGGCCCGACGAGGGAGACACCCCGGCGGAGTTCGTCGGCGCGCACCTCGGCCATGGCCGTGAGCAGCGCCTCCCGCAGCCCCGCCCGCCCCGTCACACCGGCCAGGTCGACGCCGCAGCGATAGTCGGCGGTGGCGACATTGTTGGTAGGCGCGATGCCGGCGTACGCCTCCGCTGCATGGGGCATCAGGTCGGCCACGGTGTCGAGCCGGGCTTCGAGCAGCTCGGCCCCGACCTCGGCGAGCTGGGTGTTCCAGACCTCGAGGGTCGACAGGGCGTATTCATCCGGCCGCCGGCTCCCGCCCTCGCGCCCCGCCAGGGATTTCAACAGGGCGTTGCGCTGCTTGAGGACGCGGTCGTAGTCGGCCCGGACGCCGGCCATGCGCGGCCAGCGGTTGATGACGAGGGCGTCGAGGAAGGTACGCCGAGCCGCCGGGTCCCCCTTCACCACCGACAGATCCTCGGGTGAGAAGACCACGGTCCGCAGCATCCCCACGAGTTCCCTCGGCCGCTTCAGCGGCGACCGGTTGAGCCTCGCCCGATTGGTCTTCCCCGGGTGGATCTCGATCTCGAGGAGGATGCGGCGGTCGTCATCGAGCCCCGCGCGTACGCCCGCCCGCACGATCGCGCGCTCCGCCCCGGCCCGGACCAGCGGGATCTCGGAGGCCACGCGGTGAGACGTGAGGGTCGAGAGATATTCGATCGCCTCGACCAGATTGGTCTTGCCCTGCCCATTGGCGCCGACGAACACCGTGACGCCCGCGGTCAGCGCGACGTCGACGCTCACATAGGACCGGTAGTCCGCGAGGGTGAGGTGATCGACATACACCTGCCACAGTCTATGGAGGGCCGCACCCCGCGAGCCGGCGCGCTCACTCGCGGGGTGGGCCAGAGGTCAGTTCTCCTTGACCGCGTGCCCGCCGAACTGGTTGCGCATCGCCGCGACCATCTTCATCGCCGGGGAGTCTTCCTGGCGCGAGGTGAAGCGGGTGAAGAGCGACGTCGCGATCGCCGGAACGGGTACGGCCAGGTCGATCGCGGCCTCGACGGTCCAGCGGCCCTCGCCCGAGTCGGACGCATAACCCCGGATCTTCTCCAGGTGCTCGTCCTCGTTGAGCGCATTGACCGCCAGATCGAGGAGCCACGATTTCACGACCGAGCCCTCGCGCCAGGAGTTGAAGACCTGCCGCACGTCGGTGACGTGATCGGCGGCCTCGAGCAGTTCCCACCCCTCGGCGAAGGCCTGCATGATCGCGTACTCGATGCCGTTGTGGACCATCTTCGCGAAGTGGCCCGCGCCATGATCGCCGGCGTGGACGAAACCGAACTCGCCCTCGGGCTTGAGGGCGTCGAAGATCGGCTGCACGACCGCGACCGAATCGGGCTTGCCGCCCACCATGAGGGCATAACCGTTCTGGAGGCCCCAAACACCGCCGGAGACGCCGACATCCAGGTAGTCGATGCCCTTGGGCGCGAGCCGCTCGGCGCGCGGAATGTCATTGGACCAACGCGAGTTGCCGCCATCGATGATGATGTCGCCCTCGCCGAGATATTGAGCCACGTCGTCGATCACCGAGTCAACCACCTGATCGGGCACCATGACCCAGACAACGCGGGGCGTGCCCTCGAGCTGGTCGACCATGTCGGCCACGGTGGTGCTGTCGGAAATCTCCGGGTTCATGTCATAGCCGACGATGGTGTGGCCTGCTGCGCGCAACCGCTCCCGCATGTTGCCGCCCATCCTGCCAAGACCAATCAGACCCATCTGCATCTGCGTTCTCCTCGCTCGCCGTTGACGCTGTCCCCACGATAGAACCGCTGCGAGGTCCACGGAGGGAGGGGGGCATCGGCGAAGACGAAAAGGGCGGACGACCATTGGGCAGGCCCACCGGGAATCGCTAACGTGGGGGCGTCCGTGAGGATGTGGAGCTCTGGAGGTCGGATGTTGCACGCCGCAAAGCAGGCAAGCCCCGGCGACGGCTCCGCAGAACGCGCCGAGGGCATCTTCCGTTTCCTCCAGGCCGTCCAGAACCAGCGTGTCCACACCGTCCGGGATACCCGTGATTTCGCCCGCCGTGGCGACACCCGCGTGCTCTGGTTCGACGAGCTTCCGGACCATCCGACGATTCGCACCAACACCGAGGACGCCGAGGCCCCGCTGCTCTCGATGGGCAAGCCGGCGGCCGATGCCGACGAGGACCTCCGCGGGTGTTATGAGGATCTGTTCCGCACACTCATGGCCAGCCAGTCCCGCGCGGAGGACCTCGAATTGGTGCTGGGCGTGGGCCTCCTCACGACCCGCATCGGCGACGGCGGCACGGTTCGCCGACACGTCCTCACGGCGCCCGTTCGTCTCGAACTCGACGACCGCAGCGCCCGCATCGACCTGCTACCCGAAGCCAGCGCCGCGTTCACCGCAGAGGCGACCCGGTTTCTCGGCTCGGGCGATGTCGCCGACCCGCGGGCGCTGCTCCGGCTCGAGGGCCATGCCGGCGGCTTCGCCGGCAACCTGCTCGACCCGACCTGGCTCACGCCGTTCCTCCGCGAGGTCCGCCTGGCGGTCGCTCCGCAGGGCGAGCTCGAGCCCGCTCCGGCACTGATCCTGCGCGAACGCACCAATCACGGTCTCGGGGCACTGCTCGGCACGATCGCCGACCGGATCCGGACGACCGGTGAGGTGCCCGCCGGGATCCGTCCCCTGGTCGAGCCGAATCTCGGTGTCGAGGAGTTGCCCGAAGCACCCCCGGGTGCCGTGGCCGAGATCGCCGGCGAGCGCTATCTGCCGCTGCCCGTCAACGAGACCCAGCGCCGCATCATCGACAAGGTCGAACACAACGCCCACGTCGTGGTGCAGGGCCCACCGGGCACGGGCAAGACCCACCTGATCGCGACGCTCCTCACCCACCTGCTGGCCCAGGGCAAGCGCGTCCTCGTCACGGCTCAGACCGACAAGGCTCTCGACCGCGTACGCGACATGCTCCCCGAGTCGGTCCGCCCCCTCGCGGTCAGCGTGCTCAGCTCCGGTGCCGACAACGACGCCGATCTGCGCGAGGCGGTCCAGACCCTCGCGCGCGAGTCGGTCAACGACGATCCGGACGCCCGGGACGTACGCATCGACCGCCATCTCGCCGAGCTGCGGCGCATGGCCGGCGAGCGCGCACGGGCGTACGCCGAGATCGTCGCCGCCCGCGAGGACGAAACCCGCACGTGGCCCGAATCGGGCGTCGACGCCACCGTCGGCGGCATCCGTCGCGCCCAGGCCGAGAGCCGGGAGACCCATGGGTGGATCGAGTCCTATCTGGCCCCGGGGCGGCATCTGGGCGATCTCGACGCCGCCCTGCTGCGCCGTTGTCGGGAACTGGCCCTGGCGCAGCCGGAGGTGGATGCCCGCTCGGTGCATCTCGTGCAGGGCACGCTGCCCGAACCCCGCGAATTCGCCCGCATCGCGCTTCGCCGCACCGAGGCCCTGCGCAAGGTCCGCCGGCTCCGCGACGGCGGTGCCGGGCGCTGGGCCAAAGTCGTGCTGTCGTTGTCGCCGAAACAACGCAGGGAATTCGGCAGGTCCCTGACCGCTCTCAAGTCGTCCCTGACCAAGCTGCAGCAGCACGACAGCCCCTGGATGGCGGGTGCGCTCGACGACGCCGTGGCCGGCCGGAGTGGGGTCTGGGCGGAGCGGTCGACGAAGCTGGGCCGCCTGATCCGCGAGGCCCGGGCCGCGGCCGACGACATCGGCACCAACAACGAGGTGCTCATCAGCGGCGAGGTCCACGGCCTCGAGCCGCTGGCGGAGAGTCTGCTCGATCACGTGGAGAGTGCCCCCCTCAAGCTCGATCCCCAGGGCCGCCCGCGCACCGGTCTGCTGACGCCGCGCACCGTCAAGGCCTCCGCTGAACTCTTCGATCACGTCACGGTCAACGGGCGCGCCCCCGTCACGCCCGAGGACCTGCGGATCCTGCTGGGCCACCTCGCGCTCGAACGCGTGTTGCGCCTGCTCGACGCCGAGTGGAACACCACGACGACCGGCCCGATGAGCCAGCGCCTGCACCGGCATACCGAGGAGCGAGCCAAGCTGAAGCAGGTGGTCGACCTGCAGGCCGGGCTCGCCGGGATCACCGAATGGTTCGAACGCGAGGGCTGGGAGACCCCCGACTGGCGGGGCTTCCGCGCCGGTGACGACCTCCTGGCCACCGTCGCCGCTCTGCCGGACCTCGAGCACGAGGCCTCGACCCGCCGGGAGATGGAGAAGCTCCGCAAGGAAGCCGTGGCCGAGGCCGGCACTCCCGGTGCGGCCCCCTGCGTCCGCGCCCTCAGTGACGCTGTCGAGCACGGTGATGTGGAGGCGTACGCCACGGCGTACCGAACCAACACCGAACTCCTGGAGCAACGCGCCACCGACGACGAGCGCGCACGGCTGCGGGCACGCGTGGAAGCGGTGAGTTCACGGCTCGCGACCGACCTGGCTGATCCGGAGTCGGCCACGGACGAGGAATGGGAACGCCGGTTCCTCGGCTGGGACGACACGCTGCGCTGGGCCCGCACCGAGACGTGGCTCGCGGGCCATCGGCCCACCACCGATCACGGCGCGCGGCAGCGGGTGGCCCTGCTCGATGCCGAGATCACCCATTCGGTCGAAAAGCTCGCCGGCGAACGCGCTTGGAGTCATGCGCTGGCGCCCGAGCGGTTGACCAACCAGACCCGGGCGGCCCTGACGGCGTGGAGCCAGCAGGTGCGGCAACTCGGCAAGGGCACCGGGCGCTATGCCGGCCGCCTGCGCGCCGAGATCCGCGCCACCATGAACGAATGCCGCGATGCGGTGCCGGTCTGGATCATGCCGCTCTATCGCGTCATCGAGCAGGTCGAACCGGTCGAGAACGCCTTCGATGTCGTCATCGTCGATGAGGCCTCCCAGGCGGGGCTCGAGTCACTGTTCCTGCACGCGCTGGCGCCCCGGGTCGTGGTGGTCGGCGACGACAAGCAGGTCTCCCCCGCCGGGGTCGGCACCGACCAGCAGCAGCTGCGCGAGCTCGTCCGCCGCCACCTGCCCAACCATCCGCATGCGCAGTTGTGGGCCAGCCCGACACGATCGCTGTTCGACGAGGCCACGATGCGCTACAGCGGCCGGTTGGTGCTGACCGAGCACCACCGCTGCGTACCCGAGATCATCGAGTTCGCCAACCGCGAGTTCTATGAGCCCGACGGGATCCGGCTCGAGCCTGTGCGCCAGTTCGCCCGCAGCAATCTCGAACCCGTCCGGACCGTCCATGTCCCCGACGCCTCGCTCGGCGACAACGACGTGAACGCGGCCGAGGTCGAGGCGGTCGTCGCGGAGATCGAGCGATGCATCGCCGACCCGGCGTACGGCGGCCTCACCTTCGGCGTCGTGACGCTCCTCGGGTCGGGGCAGGCGCGCGCGATCGAAACGGAGCTGATGCACCGGATTCCGGAGGGGGAATGGGTACGCCGGCGGCTGCTGTGTGGCGACGCCCCGACCTTCCAGGGCAGCGAACGCGATGTCATGTTCGTGTCGATGGTGGCCGCGCCGAAGGGCCGCAAGCTCGTGGCCCAGACGCGGGAGGTGATCGCGCAGCGATACAACGTCGCGGCCACCCGGGCCCGCGATCAGTTGGTCCTGGTGCATTCGGTGCTGCCCGCCGAGCTGCCCAACTCGACCGACCTCCGCTTCCGCCTGCTCAGCTATTGCCTGGGGGTCGTGCGGTCGGCCAGCCAGCCCAGGATGCTCATCGACGAGGTCGTCGACGATGTGGTGGTGCCCCCGTTCGAGTCGCTGCTCGAACAGAAGGTGTTCAATCGCCTGGCGCGTGACGGCTATTTCGTCCGGCCGCAGCAGGAGCTGCTCGGCTATCGGATCGACCTCACGGTCGAGGGCCGGCACGGCAGCCTCGCGATCGAATGCGAGGCGGACACGTGGGAGGGCGAGGAGGCGTACGCCCGCCAGCTCCGCCGCCGCCGCGAACTCGAGGGCTCGGGCTGGACCTTCGTCACGGTGCGCCAGTCGGAGTTCGAGGCCAATCCCGAGGCCGCCTATGCGACGATCCTGAATGCGCTCAACGTCCTCGGCATCGAGCCGATGGGCTCCGACGCGCAGCCCCGCCGCGCGTCCGGGGGCGAGGTCGAGCCCGAGGTGCCGTTCGGCGCGGAGTGGGAGGCGGTCGAGTCGACCGGCCCGACTCTCGCACCACCCCCGCGCGCAGCGGCCATCGAGGAGTATGTCGCCTTCTCCGGCGCTCTCCCCGACCCCGGCCAGGCGCCGATCGCCGAGATCGCCGAGGCCGTCATGGAGGTCATCGCGGTCGAGGGCCCGGTGACGGGGGCGCGGCTGCAGCAGGTGTACGCCGACTCGCTCGGCTGGGACTCCATCCCTTCCCGCAATCGCAGCGATATCGCGAAGGCGCTCGTCGAGCTCGGCCGCACCGATCGGATCGTCGTCGACAACCCGCGCGAGAACGCCGACTGGCTCGAGCACGCCTTCCGCACGCCCGAGCAGTCGGCTGCCCGCGCCCGCACCCTGGGCCCCCGGGCCCTCGACCAGATGCCGCTGGCCGAGGTTGCGCTGTTGCTCGATGTGGCCCGTTATCAGGTGGGTGACGGGACCGGGGATGACATTTTCCGCGCGGTCCTCCGGCGACTGGGCCTCAGTCGCCTGGACGACCGGGTGCGTAGCTTCCTGCACACGGCCGATCAGCTGGGCTGACCGATGGGGCTGAAGGGGCCCCGGCGAGGGCGATCCCTCGATCATCCGCATCTGTGCAGGCCCGCGCGCAGAGCCCTACGGAATTGCGTCCGCTTCGGCACACCTTTGGCTCTTTCAGCTCCCGTTGCCCCCATTAGCTCCCGTCGATGGCTCGAGCTTGCGCCCCATCCCACCCAGCTTGTCTTCCCCGCTTGGGCTCCCGGTGCACCGGGAGCTGTGTCGGGGAGGGCACGCTGGATGGATTACGGGGTCGAGACGGGGCAAGCTCAAGCGTCAAAGGGACGCTGACAGAGGGAAACGCACGCTGAACGGCCTTCAGAGCCCCGCCCTTGACGGTGACGAGGGCCTCCCGACCCGTCCGGCAGGCACCTCGGGCGAAAAGGCACGCTGAATCAGGCCACCTAGCGTCCTTGAACACAGTTGGGGCTGACTCCGCTGGGGAGCTGTGCTTCCACAACGGCAGCAATTACATAGGGCGCCAACTCCATGTCCCCTCCACTCCCGCCCGGCCGACCGGATCAGGCGGGTGGGTGCTGAGGTGGGCGGATCCTCAGGCGGAGACAAACTTCTTCGGGATGAGGCGCGCGAACCGCTGCGGTGAGACGGTCCGACGGCGCAGGACCGCGCCGATCGACGCCGCCAGCCCGACGATGAGCCACAGGACCGTCATCGCCACGGCCCCGGTGACCCCCGAACCGTCGGTGATGATCGCCCGGATCCCGTGCAAGACCGGTGTCAGGGGCAGGATCGGCAGCGCCACATCGAAGAAGGCCGGGAGCGCGGAGAGCAGTCCCCCGGCGGCGGCGAGCGTCACCATCGTCACCGAAAGCAGACGCCCGAATCCGCCGAGCCACGACACCAGCGCGTGGTTCAGAACGACGAACATGGCACCACCGAGCAGCAGCATCGCGAGCACTCCGATGACCTTGGCCGCGGACAGATCCAGCACCACCTGGCCGAGAATGGTCAGCGCGATCGCCTGCACCGCGGCGATGCCGAGCCCGGGCACCAGGGCGCGGCGTACCAGATCGAACGTCGACCGCGTCGAGGTCAGCGTGCGGGACGAGATGGCCTGGATGACCAGATAGGTGGCCAGGCCGCCCAACCACAGCGCGAGCACCATCAGCAGCGACGTCGACGAGGCGGCCGGGATGAGCCCCGACACCTGCTCGCCGCCCGCGATCGGCTGGGCGACCGCAGTCTTGAGTGCCTCGCGATCGGCGTCGGAATAGGTCGGCACCTTCGTTGCTCCCTCGGCGAGACCGTCGGCGAGCTGGCGCTGCCCGTCGGCGAGCTCACGCCCACCATCGGCGGCGAGATCAAGGCCGTCGGCGAGGTCCTCGGTGCCCGTGGCGAGGTTGTCGGCGCCACCGGCCAAGCTGCTCATGCCGGTGGCGAGGCCGCGCGTGCCGGCGGCTACCTGGGACACGCCGTCGGTGTATTGCCCGACACCCGTCGCGAACTGCCCAGCCCCGTCGGCGAGTGTGCGCGAACCACCGGCGAGCTGGTTGGCGCCGTCGGCGAGGAGGGGTACGCCGGCTGCGGCTTCCCCTACGCCGGTGTTGAAGGCCTGGATTCCGGTGTTGAGCTGGGCGGTGCCCTCGGCTACGCCGTCGACGCCGGCCACGATCTGCGCGCCGGCGGGGCGGAGCTGACCGATCTGGCCGGCACCGTCGACGAGTTCGGGGAGTTGCGGCAGGAACGTGCGCAGGGTGGTGATGCCCTGGGTGAGTTCGGGGCTGGCAGCAATCTCGTTGGCCCACTGCACCGGGGACTTGCCACCGGTCTGAGGGGTCGCGGTTGTCAGCGAAGCGGTCATCCGCTCCCATTCGGCGCAGAAGGCGGCCTGCTGTTCGGGCGTGAACTCCACTCCTTCCGGCCTCGGGCAGGGCGCAGTCGCCATCGCTTCGAGGCGCTGGGCCTGGGCGATCGCCTCGGCCTGCATGGTCGCCAGGCTGTCGGCGGCGGCCTGGAGCTGGGCGGGATCGAGCTGGCTCGTGTCGATGCCCTCGAGCAGGCCGAGCACCGGCTCGATCCCGGCGACGAGCTGGTCGACGCCGGAGACATAGGCGCGGACACCCGGCGCGAGCTGGGCCGTGCCGTCGGCGAGCTGCTGGGAACCGTCCGCCAGCTGCTGGGACCCGTCGGCGAGCTGACCCATGCCGGCACTCAGCTGCCCGACACCGCCCGCGAGTTGCCCCGCACCGTCGGCGAGCTGCCCAGCGCCGTCGGCCAGGCCGTCAGCACCGGATTTCAGCTGGCCACCCCCGGCCGCGAGCGTCTCGGCACCCGTGGCCAGTTGGTCGGCTCCGGTGGCTGCCTCGCCGACGCCGGTGGCGTACGCCCGGGAGCCGGCGGCCAGCTCAGCGGTGCCATCGGCGGAGGAGCGCATGCCGTCGGCGAGCTGATTGCCGCCATCGGCCAACTGCCCGGAGGCGTCGGCGATGGTCCGGAACGCCTCCCCGGTCTCGTTGAAACCGAGATAGATGTTGTCGAGATAGGTCTCGGTGAGTTCGGTGTTGAACACTCCCCTGGCGGTTTCCGCGATCACCTGGGCGATCGCACCATCGGCGATGCCGGTGACCTGGGAGGTTTCGACCTTGATCGTCGCCTGCCGCGCGTTCCCGTCATTGGCCGCGAACGACGTCGCATCGGCCGAGAATTCCTTGGGGATGGTGATGACGGCGACGTAGCGCCCGGATTCGAAGCCCGACTTGGCGTGAGCGGCGTCGGCGAGCTCCCACGACAGATTGTCGTCGCGGCGCTCGACAAGGCCCGCGGCGAGCTGACGCCCGAGCGGGACGGGCTGGCCGTTGAGTTCGACCATCTCGTCGAGGTTGACCACGGCCGCCTGGGCGCGGTGGATGCGGCTGTCGGCGTTCCACGTCGCGGCGAGGAACCCCAGCGCCACGATCAGAGGGACGACCAGGATCCCGAACAACGATTTCCAGCCGATCGGGGTGTTGTGGCTGGCGCGTTCGAGCGTGATCATCGCTGCTCCTGGGTGGCAAGGGCATGGGGGCGGGCGAACGGGGACTCGTCATCCGACACGAGGTCGGGTGGGCCCGTATCAGGGTCCGCTGGTTCGGGTTCGGGGGATTCGCCGGTCTCGGCGGGGGCCTGCAGTTGGATGTGGTGGAAGCCGCGCGGCGCGAGCGGTGCGATGACGGACGTGTCGGCGACGCCGAGCACGAGCGCGGGGGCCTGTACGCCGGCGTCCGCCCGGGGCTCCCCGACCCGGTCGATCGCGGCGGCGAGCGCCTCCCGTTCCTCGTGGGAGTGGAGCGCATCGGCCCCGTCGACCACGACGATCGCGGTCTGGGAACGCCCCAGCGCGTGGTCGAGGTCGGGCCGGATGGACGCGTGCGCCGGGGTGCCGTCGTGATGGAGGGCGTCCACGAAGGCGACCTTTCGGCGTACGCCGGCCGCCTGCTCGGGGAGGACGCCACCGGCGATCCGCGCCCGGCCGTCGACGTCGGTGACGCGGCCGGCGAGGGCGAGGAGGAGCGGCGTACGCGCGGCGACCGGGCCCTCGACGACGAGCACCTCCCCGGGCAACAGGTGCAGGTCGACGGGTGCGGACAGGGGCCCCCGATGGGTCTTCACCGCAAACCGCTCCGCGAAGAGCACGTCATCCTCGCTCGCCCACTCGGAGGCGGCCAGGACATGGGCGAGCGATTCTCCCTCGACATCGAACGAGGGCAGGCGCTTGTCGAGCCACTTCGGCAGATTCCAGGCGCGATCACCCAGCAGGGCGAGCACCGCCGGGACCAGGGTCATGCGGATCACGAAGGCGTCGACCGCGACACCGATCGCGAGTCCGAAGGCGATGGGCTTGATCGGACCGTCGCCCTCGGGCACGAAGAACGCGAAGACCGCGACCATGATCAGCGCCGCGGCAACGACGACCTTGGCTGAGCCCACGAAGCCGTGGCGGATGGCCTCGATCGCGGACTTGCCGTGGACATATTCCTCCCGCATGCGCGAGACGAGGAACACCTCATAGTCCATCGCGAGGCCGAACAGGATGCCCATGAGCAGGATCGGATAGAAGGAGATGACCGGCATGGGCTTCTCGAGATTGATGATCTCGTTGCCCCAGCCATAGTTGAAGACCATCGCGGTGGCCCCGAAAGCGGTGCCGACCGAGAGCAGATAGCCGACCGTCGCCTTGAGCGGCACCCAGATCGACCGGAACACCATGGTCAGCAGGACCAGGGACAGGCCCACCACGAAGATGCCGAACGGCAGCAGCGCCCCGCCGAGCTTGTCGGACACGTCGATCTGGACGGCCGTGATGCCGGTGACGGCGGTCTCGACTGCATAGCGCTCTTCCCACTCCGGGCCCTTGTCGCGCAGCGCCTGGACGAGCTCCTTGGTGCCCTCATCGGTCGGCCCGAAGTCGGGGATGACCTGGAGGAAGCCGGTGTCGGCGTTGCGGTTGGGGGTGGCGAGGGGGACGGAGTGTACGCCCGGTACGCGCTCGATCTCCGCCTTCAGATCGTCGACCAGGCCGAGGGGATCGGTGGAGCCGATGATGCCGGCGGTCACGACGAGCGGCGCGTTGTAACCGGGCCCGAACTTCTCCTCCACCAGGTCATAGGCGAGCCGGTCGGGGGCGGTCGCGGAGTGCTGGCCCGAGTTGGGCAGCGAGAGCTGCATGTCCTTGGCCGGGATGCTCAGGGCGCCCAGCGTCGCGATCACGATGATCACCGTCAGCAACGGGACCTTCGTCACCACGCCCACCCACCAGGCGGACGGTCCGCGCAGGGCGGGGGGCTCGACAGGTTCGGTGGGCTCCTCGACTTCCGCCGCCGCGCCGCGCGACTTCCTGGGCCGCATCTTCTCCCCCGCGAACCCCATCAGCGCAGGCAGCAAGGTGAGTGCGATGAGCACAGCGAGCGCCACACCGACGGCGGCGAAGACACCCATCACGCCGAGGAACGGGATGCCGGCGATCGACAGGCCGATGAGGGCGATGACGACGGTGAGGCCCGCGAAGACCACGGCGGAGCCGGCGGTTGCGACAGAGCGAGCGGCTGACTCCTCGGTGTCCATGCCCTCGGCGAGCTGTTCGCGGTGGCGGGACAGGATGAACAGCGCATAGTCGATGCCGACGGCCAGCCCGAGCATCACGGCCAGCATCGGGGTGGTCGAGCTGATGGCCATCAAACGGGTGGCGATCAGCATGATCGCCATGGTCACGGCGACGCCGATGATGGCGGTCAGCAGCGGCATTCCGGCGGCGACGACCGAGCCGAGGGTGACCAGCAGGACGACCATCGCGACGCCCACACCCACCAGTTCGATGATCGACATCTGGGGGATTTCGACCGAGAAGGCATCGCCACCGATCTGGGCATGGGACCCGGCCGGCATGTTGGCCTCGAGTTCCTTGGCGGTCTCGGTGAGCTCATCGCGCTGGGCGTCGGTGACCTCGGTGCCGGCGACGTCCAGCAGGATGTTGACCATCGCCGCACTGCGGTCGTCGTTGATCATGCCCGCGACCATCGGGTCGAAGGGCGAGGTAACGCTGTCGACATAGTCGATGGCCTCGAACGTACCGAGCCCCCGTTCGAGGGCGAGCCGGACAGGTTCGTCGTCGACGGTTTGCCCGGCAGGCGCGATCACGATGACGCTCGCGCGCGTACCCGAAACCTCGGGGAAGGTCATGTTGAGCCGGTCGAGGGCCTCCTGCGACTGGGTGCCGGGAATTTCGAAGGCATCGTCGAAGCTGCCCCGGAATCCCACGCCGAGAGCACCCAACACGACCAGCACCAGCAGCCAGCCCGCCAGGGCTCGCCGTCGATGACGGAAGCACCAGCGTCCAAGGTCATACAGATAGGTCGACACCCGGGTCCTTCCGCCCAACAAGTTTCGATACAGAAATGTATTCGATACAGTCCTGTATGCAAACCTGGTTCCCAGTTTCGGAACCGCGATCGGAGAAGAAGGCGAGATGTCGGTCATGTCCGTCAGCAGTGATCCCCCCGTCAGCGCCCGTCGGGCGCAGACGCGGTCGCGATTGATGACGGCGGCCGCGACCGTCTTCGCCGAGAAGGGCGTCGCCGGGGCGAGCGTGGAGGAACTGTGCGAGGCCGCCGGGTTCACGCGCGGCGCCTTCTATTCCAACTTCGAGTCGAAGGACGAGCTCTGCTTCGCCCTGCAACGGTCACTGGCCGACAGCGCGATGGAAGCCCTTCGGGAAGCACTGACGCGGATCAAGGCCGTGCCCGCGACCGTGGACGAACTCATCGACATTGCGGTCGATACGTTCCTGGCCGGCCAGGCCCAGAACCCGACCGAGGCGATGCTGGTGAAGGAGTTGGAGCTGTACGCCCTGCGGCACCCCGACTTCGGCCGGACCTTCGTCGAGCTGCAGCAGAACTCGGTGACCCTGTTCGGCGAACTGATCGAGGATGCCCTCGAGACCCACGACCGCACACTCGCGCTCCCGAGCACCCAGATCATCGAGATCCTCCACGCGGTGCAGCGTGCCGCGCAGACCTCCGAATTGCTCCAGCCCGACGCCCCGAGCCCGGTCGCCACGCAGCTCAAGACCCTGGTGGCCGCGCTGGTGCGCTGACGCAGCGCTAGCGGATCGGCGTGGGCGCCGCGCCGGCGTACGCCTGGGCAAGCAGTTCGCGCACGCCTTCCGCATCGACTCGACGGGGGTTGACCGGGTCGGCGTCGACGACCTGGGTGACGATTTCGTCGAGCGCGGATTCGGGGAGACCCAGAGCGCGGAGTGAGGTGTTCGCGCCGATATCGGTCGCGAGCTGCCACAGGCCGGTCGCGGCATCGGGTGCCGGGCGACCGACCTCCTCGAGGGCCCGGACGATCCGGTCCATTGCCTCGGGAGCTGCCTCGGCGTTGAAGGCGGCGGCATAGGGCAGGACCGCGGAATGGGTCTGCGCGTGCGGCGTATCGAACGTGCCCCCAGTGCGTGGCAGATCTTGTGGTGGACACCCATTCCGGTTGTGCCGAGGATCCAGCCGCCGAGCCAGGCTCCATATAGGGCGTCGGAGCGCGCTTCGACATCACCGGGGTCGGAGACCACGCGCGGCAGGGCCGAGGCCAGCGACCGGACGCCTTCGACGGCCGTGAGCGCCGAGACGGGTGAGCCGTTCGGCGCATACAGCCCCTCGACCAGGTGCGCCAGCGCGTTCATGCCCGAGTTGGCGCTCAGGCCGGCCGGGAGAGTGAGCGTGAGCTCGGGGTCATAGATGACGGTTTTCGGGAGTACGCCCGGATCGCGCCCGGTGACCTTGCGCCCATGCTCGGTGAACCCCCAGATCGGCGTCATCTCGGACCCCGCGTAGGTGGTCGCCACCGCAAGAATCGGCGTAGCCAACTCCTTGGCGATCGCCTTCGCCATCCCCACCGCAGAGCCTCCGCCGACCGGGATCAGGAGATCGGCGTTCGCGTCCCTCGCCGCCGCGACACCACGCTGCGCGGCCTCGACCGGGACATGCATGACGACCTCGTCGAACGTGCCGACCAGGCGCGTACCCAGGGCCTCAGTGATCTCCGCGATCACGCCGGACTCGTGACCACCACCGATGAGCACAACGCGATCGGCGCCGAGCAGCTCGACCTCGGCCACGGCGTCACGGCGGGAACCCGGGCCGAAGACAACGCGGGTGGCGGGCGTGGCATGGATGAAGCGGTTCATCATTGATCCTTCGTTCGCACAGCGAACAGTTCGCTAGAGTGTCGCACCATGAGCGACGACGACGAGAGCCCGGTTCTGCGTCCGACAGGCTACGTGCAATCGTTCGAGCGCGGGCTGGCGGTGATCCGGTGTTTCGGCCCGGACGCATCCCGGCTGACGCTGACCGAGGTCGCCCAGCGCTGCGACCTGACCAGGGCGGCGGCGCGGCGCTACCTGATCACGCTCGAATCGCTGGGCTATGTCGGCGCCAGCGGGCGGGAGTTCTTCCTGCTGCCGCGGGTGCTCGAGTTGGGGTACGCCTATCTCGCCTCCTCCCCCGTCGCCGAGGTCACCAGGCTCCGTCTGGAGCCCCTGGCCCGCCAGCTGTCCGAGTCGTGCTCGGCGGCGGTGCTGGATCGCGACGACATCCTCTATATCGCCCGCAGTTCCGCCAACCGGATCATGTCGATCGCGCTCGCCGTCGGGGACCGGTTGCCCGCGTACTGCACGGCGATGGGCCGCGTCCTGCTCGCCGCGGGCTCGGATGAGGACCTCGACGCCTATCTCGACCGCCTTGAGCCCGAGCCGCGTACCCCCCACACCCTCACCGACCGGGCGGCCATTCGCGCCGAGATCCTGGCCACGCGCGAACGCGGCTGGTGCAGCATCGACCAGGAGGTCGAGCTGGGCGTACGCTCGGTCGCCCTGCCCATCCACGACAGCGACGGCGTGGTGGCGGCGATGAACGTCTCAGCGCACGCGGCGCGGATGACGGTGGACGAACTCGAGAGCTCGGTTCTGGAGACCGCCCGGATGACGGCGGCGGCGATCGACGCGGACCTGCGACTGCGCCGCTAGGGCTCACAGGGCCGGGCGCCGGCGTACGCCTGTGCGATGATCGCCCGCACGCTCGCGAAGTCGATCGGGCGCGGATTCACCGGCTGGGCCGCCACGACCTGGGCTGCCACCCCGTCCAGCTCGGATTGGGGTAGGCCGAGGGCCCGCAGTGACGTGTTCGCGCCGATCTCATGGGCCAGATCCCAGAGCCCGGTGGCCGGATCACTGATCGGCCGACCTGCCGCCGCGAACGCCCGCAGCAGGCGCTCCATCGCCGCCGGGACCACCTCGGCATTGAACGCCGTGACATGGGGCAGGACGGCCGAATGGGTCTCGGCGTGGGGCAGGCCCAGCGTTCCGGTCAGCGCCTGACAGATCTTGTGGTGGACGCCCATCCCGGTGGTGGCCAGCGTCCACCCCCCGAAGGACGCACCGTGCAGGGCTTCCGCTCGCGCCGAGAGATCACGGGGCTCGACGGCGACCCGCGGCAGGGACGACACCAGCGCCCGGACACCCTCCTCGGCCGTCAGGGCCGTGAGCGGCCCGACCTGCGGGGCATAGAGACCCTCGACGAGATGAGCCATCGCGCTCATGGCGCTGTTGACCGACATCCCCGTCGGCAGGTCGAGGGTCAGCTCTGGGTCATAGATCACCGAGACCGGTCGCACGAGCGGATCGAGTCCGGTGATCCCGTGGCCGTGTCGAGTGATCCCCCAGACCGCCGTCAGTTCCGAGCCGGAATAGGTCGTCGGCACCGCGATGATGCACAGTCCGAGCTCATGGGAGATGGCCTTGGCCGTGCCGATCGTCGAGCCACCGCCAATGGCAACGATGATCTGGGCGCGCGACTCGATCGCCACCCTCGTTGCTTCGCGGGCCACCTCGTCCGGGACGTTCAGGACCACATGGGCAAAGCGGCCGACCACCTTGTCGCCCAGATCAGCAGCGGCCCGATCGACGAAACCGCTCGCGTGCCCGCCTCCCACCAGGAGGACCCGGCGCGAGCCATGGCGCTCCACCTCGGCAGCGAGCGTGCGGATCCTTCCGTTTCCGAAGACCACCCGGACGGCCGGAGCATCGTGGACGAAGTCGTCGATCTCCACGTCACCCCTCCTGGTTCGCATTGCGCACGCCGTCCTACACGGTGAACATGATAGAGACAGCAGCCCCCGAGCCAGCGGTCGTCCATGAGACATGAGCAAGAATGCTGTTCATGAAGACTGCGGTTCTTGGTGCGGGCAACGGTGGGCTGGCGTGTGCGTTCGATCTGGCGCAGCACGGGCGGGAGGTCGCGTTGTTCGACCTGCCGGAGTTCGGGGAGCAGATCGCGGCGGTCGCCGCGTCCGGCTCGATCACCGCGACCGGTGATCTCGAGGGCACGGTGCCGATCGCGTACGCGGGGCACGACATCGCGACGGCGCTGGACGGCGCGGAGGTCGTGATGGTGGTGGGGCCGGCGTACGCCACGCCGCCGATGGCCGAGATCGCGAAGGATCACCTGAAGCCGGGCATGACGGTGGTGGTGTGCCCGGCCTCGTGCGCGGGGGCACTGACGTTCCAGCAGGTGGCGGGACTCGTGCCGGGCGGCGACATCGTGGTCGGTGAGACGAGCACGCTCCCCTATGCGGTGCGAATCACGGGTCCGGCGACCATCAACGTGTTCCTCAAGCTGAAGGCCGGCACGTTCGTGGCGGCGACCCCGCCCGCCGGAACGCAAGCGATCATGGATCTCATCGGTGACGTCTGGCCGCTGGAGCGGGCCGCGAGCGTGATGCAGACAACGCTGCAGAACGGCAATCCGGTGATCCATCCGGCCGTATCCCTGATGAACGCCGGGCCGATCGACCGCGGCGGCGACTTCCTGTTCTATGAGGACGGTGTCACCGAGGGCGTGGGCCGGCTGATCGGGGCGGTCGACGCCGAGCGGCTCGCGATCGCCGAGGCGCTCGGGGTGTCCGTCATGTCGGAGCCGCAGATCGGGATGATGCAGGGTTACATGCTCGAAGACAACTATTCGACGAGCTACTCCACCGCTCCGGGCTTCCTCGGCATCGGGGCGCAGAACAAGCTCGATCATCGTTACCTGACCGAGGACGTCGGTTACGGGCTCGTGTTCCTGACCGATCTGGCCCGGCGGATGGGCGTACCCACTCCGGTCATGGACGCCGAGATCACCCTCGCCGACACGATCCTCGGGCGCGACTTCCGCGCCGAGGCCGCCCGGACGCTCGACACCCTCGGCCTCGGCGACCTGGGCCCGGAGGAACTGCGCGCGCTCTGAGGCTCAGCGACGCACGGGTGCGTTGCTGTCCTGGTAGGCCTTGGTGGCCATGATCGAGATCAGCAGCGTCAGCTCGAAGGCGTTGGTCACCGCACCACTGGCGACCGGCAGTTCGACCGCACTGCCGATCGTCATGATCAGAGCGCCGAGGAACAGCCACGGCCACTTCTGTTTCCACCAAATCATCGCGCCGACCACCAGCAGCACGAGTGCGACGACCAGCACCATCACCGGCGGCCCGCCGGCGGGCTCGGCATGGGTATAGGACAGCACTCCGTATTCCTCCCGCGGCACCAGTTCGAGGCCCCGGATCTCGGTCAGGATCTCGATCACCACGAGCACCAGCACCGATCCGATCGAGACCAACTGGAACCAGCGCGGCTGCGCCCAACGGAAGCCCGCCCGGCGCAACGTGTGCAGGGCCCAGGCGACGAGGACGGGGGTCACGAAGGCGTGCACCCAGAACCGCGCCAGGTTGAGGCCCTCCAGCAGCGGCCCCACGCCGATGAAGCTGCCGATACCCAGCATGAAGTTGTCATAGACGAGCGCGGCCAGGACGAGCAGCGGCAGGTTGGCCGGGGTCAGCCACCCATGCCTCATGGCCAGGGCAATACCCCAGATCAACAGGGCCAGGTAGGCGAGGGCGAAACCGAAGAAGAGGGCCGTATCCATTTCCGGAGTCTGCCAGCCCGGCCCAACGACTAATCGACTGCGGTGGCTGTCGGCCCGATGTGTTTGAACGCCTCACGCACGGACAGGCCCGACAGGTCGGGGTGCTCGGCGACAAAGGCCCGCACCCAGTCGGGGTGGGTCCGGGCGTACTGGCGCAAGGCCCAGCCGATCCCCTTCCGTGCGAAGAAGTCCGCATCCTCGAGGCTGCCCGCGATGGCGTACGCCAGCAGCGCGGTGTCGGTGTCCACCTTCCGGTTCAGCTGGCTGATGATCGCCACGCGTCGCAGCCAGAGGTTGTCCTCACGGGACCAGCGCCGCATCACCGGGGTGACCTCGGCGGGATGGGCGGCGAGGACGAGCCCCACCAAATGGGCCGTTTCGTCGCACAGGTCCCACCACTGCCCGGTCAGGATCAGGTGGCGATAGAGATCGAGAGAGGAGGTCTCTGTCGCGAACGCACGGTGCCGCGCATGCCGCGCGACGATCAGGCCGGCGTACCTCTCCTCACGAAACTCCGCCGCATCCCACAGCTGCCGGATCGCGGTCTCCCACAGCACACGTTCGGTGAGCGGTTGGGCTCGCACGAGCGCACCGACGAGTCGCCGCACCTCGGGCATCGCGACGCCGCGGAACGGCATCGCCGACTTCATGTATTTCTGCTGCCCGACCGCGCGCTCGGGGTCGGCGTGTTCCGCGAGTACGCCGCGGATGGCGGTCACGAGCTCCATCGGGCCTCCCTCAGCTGGACCATTGCCCGAGATAGAACATGCGGGCCCACCACATCGCAGTCAGCACCGAGACGATGATCCAGGCGGTGCGAAGGACAGGGCGACGCCTGAGCAGTTCGGCGGCGATGAGCCAGACCGGGAACCAGAGCAGGACGGCCCTGTTGACGGAGAACAGCCACTCGCCCACCGAGAAGGCCACCAGCTGCACGGCCACCCACGCGAACTCGGCCCACATCTTCCGGCGGAGGAGCCATCCCACGGTGAAGAGCCCGACGGCGAAGGACACCAGTTCGAAGGTGAAGACGGTGTCCCAGCCGGGGCGGTCGTCATACATGTCCGAGGTGATGACGTTGATCGTGGTCGTGATCGACTCCAGCGGGGAGGTCCAGGAGCGGGACCAGCCGGCCTCCTGGGCGGTGTACCACGCAGTCCAGGAGCCGGTCCGCAGGAAGAGATAGAAGGCGTACGCGAACACCGTCACGGCCGGGATCACCAGCCAGACGGCGCGGCGGAGCCAACCGAGGATGCGCTGCCCGGCGGTCGTGCCGTCGGGGAACTTCCACGTCAGGATCATGATCCCGAGCGCGCCGACGAGGAAGATGCCGGAGACGCGGACCGAACAGGCACCGGCCGCGAGAAGGGCCGCGACCCACCAGCGGTCGGCGCGAGCCCGCTCCCAGGCCCAGAACGCCAGCGCGCAGAATAGCGCCTCCGTGTAGGGCACGAACCCGAACACGGCCGTCGGAGCGACCAACCAGAGAGCCGCCGCCCAGAAGCCGCCCATCCGATAGAGCGCCCCGGCCGCGACCGCGCTCGCGACCAGCGACAACAGCGTGCCGACCGCCGCACCGGGCACACCGAGCGCCACGAACGGGGCCAGCAGCAGGGGCAATCCGGGGAAGAACGCCATCCGATTGGCGGCCTGGCCCTCGGTTTCATAGCCGTTGGCGGCGATCCCGAGATAATGCTCGGCATCCCAGTTGTCGAGGACGGTCAGCAGGGACTGCTGGGTGGTGACAGCCGCGTACACGCCTATCACCAGGAGCAGCAGTCGACTCGCCAGCCAGACGCCGCCCAGGGTGGTGGGTCCCGGCGGCGTACGCAGAATCTGCTCGCGGAACCTCACCGCCCACGGCGCGTCGGCCGCCCCATCGAGCACCCCACCGGACGGGTCGTCCCGGTGGGCCCGGACCAGATCGCCCTCGGGGTCGAGGACATCGCGCACGACCGTGCCGACGAGCCAGAGCTGCGTGGCGAGGCGGACGAGGACCGCGACCCAATAGACCTTGTCGGGCCCACCGCCGCCGGGCGTCAGGTATTGGCCGAGGTGTCCCCAGATGGCCATGACATAGAGCCACTCGCCGGCGACGAAGATCAGCCAGTCGCGCCAGCGCGGTCGGCACAGGGCCACGAACGGGAGGACCCACAGGACATATTGGGGCGAATAGACCTTGTTGGTCAGCAGGAACGCCATGAGCACGAGGAACATGACCTGGCCGATGCGCGGCCGGCGCGGCGCCAGCATGATCAGGGCGGCCACCCCGAGGCACCCCAGGGCGAAGGCCGTGATCGCGGCGAGGTTCACGTCCTGCACGGGGCTGCCGGCGAGGGACAGGACATACCAGATCGAGCCGAGGTCGCCGCCGCGATCGGAGTTGAAACTCCAGAACTCGGCCCACTGGGCGGGCGCGAGGATCATGGCCGGCAGGTTCGGGATGAGCCAGCCGACGACGAAGAACGCGAGGGTACGCCCGAACTCCCGCATCCGGCCCGCGCGCAGGCACAGCAGCAGGAGGGGTCCGAGCAGGAAGCCGGCATAGAGCTTGGCCGCCATCGACAGCCCGAGGAAGAGCCCGGCCCAACCGGGTTTGCGGCGGGCCCAGAACATGATGCCGAGCGCGGTGAGCGCCAGGGGCAGCATGTCCCAGTTGATCAGGCCGGTCAGCACGACCGGAGGCGCCGCCGCCAGCATGAGGGTGTCCCAGCCGCGGCCGGGCGTACCCCTCAGCTGGGCCGCGATCGTCACCAGCCACAGGACGAACAGCACGACCATGTTGACCGCATAGAACGTGTTGATCGCCTGCATGCGGTCCGGGTCGACGAGACCGGGCCCGACGGGGGCGCCGAACAGCACGGTCAGGAGTCGATTGAGCTCCATGAGCCAGCCGGTCAGAACCGGGTATTCCAGGACCTGATGGGGGCCGACGTCGAGATAGGGCGTGTAGCCGTCACTCAGGCCGCGGGACGTGAAGAGGACGGGGATGTCCGAGTAGCACTGGGCCTGGAAGTGGTTCGGCACCCGCCCCGGCGCGGTCTGGATGCAGCCGCTCTGTCGCCAGATCGTCAGCATCCAGACGACGGTGCCGAGGAAAACGGCGACCGTTGCGGGGTTGAACCAGTGGTGGGCCCGGCCGGCATGCCGGCCCCACGGCCCGCCGACCAGGCGAGTCACGGTGCGGACGAACGGTTCGACAGGGGCGTCGGCCACGAGTCCTCCCTCCGTCGTGCGGAGCTCAGCCTAACGGCGGACGCCCATCAGCCGGTGGGCGTGGCCGCCTGTGTTGGCCGCTCGCGAGCCACTCGCGGCGTCGCCGCAGCCGGTGGCTGGGTCGTCGCGGGCTGGGTCGTGGGAGGCCGGGTGGTCGTCGGCGGCTGGGTTGTCTCCGGCGCCGGCGCCGGCGCCTCTTCCACCGGCGCGGGCTGCTCCTCCGTCGGCTGCGGCTCGGGCGTTGGCTCGGGCGCCGGCCTGGTGGTCTCGGCCCGGGGCTGGGTCGTGGTGGGCCGCGACTGCTGGGTCACGGTCGAACGCGGCCGCGTGGTCGCGCGGGCACCCCGGTTCACCCAGGCCGGCGGATCGAACTGCTCGATCGGCTGACCCTGGGTCGCGACGCGCATGTAGTCGGTCCAGACCATCGCCGGATAGGTGCCGCCGAAGAAGGTGGTGTCGCCCGGCCGGCGATAGGCATGCAGGCCACCCATGCCGTCGTCACCGGCGACGAACATGACGGAGGTCGAGATCTGCTTGGTGTAGGCCACGAACCAGGCGGACACGATGTCGTCCTGATATCCGTGGGTGCCGGTCTTGCCGGCGATCGGGCGACCCAGGGTGGACACGCGGCGGCCGGTGCCGCCCTCGACCACGTTCTGCATCGCATAGGTGACGTCCCGGGCCACGCCTTCGTCGAACGCCTGTCGACCCTCGGTGTCGGCCTTGTAGATCGAGTTGCCGGAGGCATCGAACACCTCGCGGACGACATGCGGCGCGACCGCACGGCCGTTGTTGGCGAAGGTGCCGTATCCGGCGGCCATGTGCAGGGGTGACACCTCGGCGATGCCCAGGGCGATGCGGCTGGTTCCGGTGTTCCAGTCGGGACCGCTGCCGCGGGGTACGCCCGCGTCCTCGGCGGCCTGGGCCACCTTCTCGCCGCCGTCCTTCATCTGCGTGGTCATGTCGACGAAGGCGGTGTTGATGGACTTGGCGGTGGCCTCGATGAGGTTGACCGATGCGCCGTACTGGGCACCGTTCTGGTTGCGGGATACGACCGTGTCGCCCCGCGGCGTGAACGTGTTGCCGCTGAAGGTGCTGTTGAGGTTGAAGCCGTCCCGCAGACCCGCCGCCAGGGCGAAGGTCTTGAAGGTCGACGCCGAAGGGCGCGGGGTGGTGGCCCAGTTGCGGTTGTTGCTGATGTAGTCGGCGCCGCCGTAGAGGGCGATCACCTCACCGGTGGCGGTGTCGATGGACGAGATCGCGATGTGCAGGTTGTTGGGGTCCTGCTTGGGTCGGGAGCTCTCGGCGACCTGCTGGGTGTATTTCTGGGCCGTCTCGACAGCGCCGTCCTGGGCCGCCTGGTCGAACGTGGTCACGATCTTGAGCCCGCCACCCGAGATCTGGGTCTCGGAGAAACCACGGGAGGCCAGCTCGTTCTCAACCATCTTCATGAGATAGCCCTTGGGCCCGGCGTACCGCTGGTTGAGGGGCACGTCCGGGAACTCGGGCAGGGACTTGGCGTACTCGGTGGCCTCGGCAGGAGTGATCGTGCCCATTTCCTGCATGCCGCCCAGCACGTAGCGATAGCGGTCGAGGATGCGGGCGTGGTTGTCGGGCTCGGACGGGTTGAAGGCACCCGGGTTGTTGAGCACGGTGGCCAGGAAGGCCGACTGGGGAACCGTCAGGTTCTGGGCGTCGGTGTTGAAGTACGCCTTGCTGGCGGCCTGGATGCCATAGGCGCCGCGACCGAAATAGATGGTGTTGAGGTAGCCCTCGAGGATCTGTTCCTTCGACTGCTCGCGGCCCATCTTGACCGCCAGGAAAAGCTCCTTGAACTTGCGCTCGAAGGTGCGCTCGGAGTTGAGATAGAGAATCTTGATGTACTGCTGCGTGATCGTCGAGCCACCCTGCATCTCCCCGCCGCCGGCGATGGTCGCCGCGGCCCGGATCATGCCGGTGATCGAGATGCCGCGGTTGTTCCAGAAGGTGCGGTCCTCGGCCGCGATCGCGGCATCCTTCATCGACTGGGGCATCTGGTCATAGGCCATCGACTGGCGATTCTGGATCGCGAAGTTGCCCATCGGGGAACCGTCGCGGTAGGTCACGAACGACGTGTTCGCCCGGAATTCGGCATTCGGGTCGGGCAGATCGGTGGCGGCATACACGATGCCCGCACCCGCCACACCGGCGATCATCACCAGCAGAAGACCGACGACCGTGCCCTTGAGGACCCGCACGGCCCACTCGCGGGGGCTCGCGGGTCGCCGGCTCTTCCGGGCGCGGGCAGGGGTCTTTGCGGTCGACTGAGTCGACTCCCCACCCTTCGACCGGGCGGGTTCGGGCTTGGCGCGATCAGCCATGGATGTCCTCGACAGTGGGTTGGTGGTGCGGGCGGGAAATTCGTGTGTGCGGACCGCCGCATGCGCATCAGCGTACGTCGGAGGGCGGAACTAAACCTTGTCCCGTGCCGTCGGATGATCGATTTGCGACCTCGCGCCTATGACAGAGTGGGTGAGGATAGGAGAAGGGATCAGCATGAGCTGGGGAAACTACAACCAGGGTCAGAGCCCCTATGGCGACCCCTATGGGCGTTCCAGTGGTTCCGAACCAACCGGTTATGTCACCAGCGATCCCTATGCACCCACCGGTCAGGGATACGGACAGGGTTATGGGCAGGAATACAACCAGGGCTACGGCCAGCCGTCCTATCAAATGGGCCACTCGCCCTACCAGTATCGATACGACGCCGGGCATCCGGCCCGGCCCACCGTCGGCTTCACGGACGCGATCAAGCTGTATTTCAGGAATTATGCGGTCTTCTATGGCCGGGCGTCGCGCTCGGAGTATTGGTGGGTTTTTCTCGCCCAGGCAATCGTGTGGTCGGTCCTGTCGGTCGGGTTCTTCCTGACCATCATCGTCGATCCGACCGCGACCGACCCGCCGGCGGCGTTCTGGGCACTGCTCAGCGTTGCTTCGGTGATCGGGCTCGGCACGATCGTGCCGACGATCTCGTTGCAGGTACGCCGACTCCACGACGCCGGCTACTCGGGCTTCTTCGCCCTCCTCAACGCGGTGCCCTACCTGAACTACATCGGGAGCATCGTCCTCATCGTCCTGTGCGCCCAGCGAACCAACCAGCAGGGCGTCAAATACGACAATCCCAACGGAAGCCAGCCTGCGGTCCCGTGACCCCGCAGTGCGATATGTCATGAAACTGATGGACTTGCGCCCGGAGCTCGAAACTTCCGCGGTGGGTCACGTCATCAAGCAACAAGGGGAATGAAATGAGCTACGGCAACAACAACTATGGCCAGGGCGGTGACCAGCCTCAGGGCTACGGCCAGGGCGGCGACCAGTCCCAGGGCGGTTATGGCCAGGGTGGTCAGGACTATGGCCAGCAGGGCGGATACGGCCAGCAGCAGGGTGGCTACGGGCAGCTTGCCGATTACGGCCAGCAGCAGGGCGGCTACGGGCAGCAGGCCGACTACGGCCAGCAGCAGGGCGGCTACGGCCAGCAGCAAGGTGGCTATGGCCAGCAGGCCGACTACGGCCAGCAGCAGGGCGGCTACGGGCAGAGCGCTCAGCCCGACTACGGCCAGCAGGGTGGCTACGGCCAGACCTCGGCGTCCGACCCCTACAGCCAGTCGTCCGCGCAGGACCCCTACTCGCAGTCCTCGGCCCAGGATCCCTATGGCCAGGCTGGCTATGGACAGCAGCAGACCGCCGACTACGGCCAGCAGCAGGCCGGTGGCTACGACCAGCAGAGCCCGTACGGCGGCGCTGGGGCGTACGGAACGGACACCCAACCCTATGCCGGTGCCTACGGCGGTGGCTATGACGCCGCGCACCCGCCGCGCCCGAACGTCGGCTTCGTCGACGCCATCAAGCTGGGCCTGAAGAACTACGCGAACTTCTATGGCCGCGCGAGCCGCAGCGAGTTCTGGTGGTTCTTCCTCGCCGAGATCATTGCGTCGATCCCGTTCTGGATCGGCTACGGCATCACGATCGCCGGCGCGTCGGATCCCTACGGCGGTGGCGTGTCGCCGATCGGCGTGATCCTCATGGTTCTGGGCGGCATCATCCTGCTCGGCCTGCTCGTGCCCGGCATCGCGATCCGCGTCCGCCGACTCCACGACACCGACAAGTCGGGTTGGTTCTATTTCATCAGCGCGATCCCGTCGGTCGGCGGCATCATCCTGCTCGTGCTCCTGGCCCTCGAGGCCAAGCCGCAGGGTGTTCGCTTCGACAACCCGGACGGTTCGCAGCCGGTCTCGCAGCCGTGAGCTGACTGATTCGCGTACGCCAGGGCGTCGCCGGGGTTCCCGGCGGCGCCCTTCGGCGTTCTATCGGCTTGTCATTCCTTGCCGCGGGACCTAGTGTTGATCCTCGGTTCACGGGGCTATGGCGCAATTGGTAGCGCACCTGCTTTGCAAGCAGGGGGTTAGGGGTTCGAGTCCCCTTAGCTCCACGTAAGATGAGAAGATCGAAACTTGCCCCGCCTGATGGCGGGGCAGTTTTGTTTCTGCGGTGACGTGGGCCGGGGCATCGATGCGGGTGTGGGCGAGGACGCTGGCTGTGGTCTGCTCGGGGGTGTAGGTGGCGTTCTCTTCGTCGTCGATGGTGATGCGGGTGAACAGGGCGCGGTTGAGGATGCGTCGTTCGGCGGGTTCGCACTTGTTGTAGAGGTCGTTGAGGTCGACCAGGAGTTCGGTGAGCTGTTCCAAGCCTGTTCGGGCCTCGGCGTAGGTGTCGGTGAGGTTGTCGAGCCGTGTGCTGATCTGGTCGAGGCTGGCGCGGATGCGGTCTTGCTCGCTCTTGAGGAGGTCGAGGGGGATCGCGTCGGCGTAGTGAGCTTGGACGAGCTTGAGGCGTTCGGCTTCGAGCTTGTCGCGCTGGGCGGTCAGGAGCTTGCGTTCGTCCTCGCTGGATCCTTCGAGCTGGTCGAACACGTCGTTGAGGACCTTCCGGACGTGCTCAGCCTGGGATCGGCTCAAGGAGTTGCGCTGGTAGGTGCGTTCGATCTCGGCTTCGGCGCGTTCGGCAAGGATCGCGGAGCGAGTGCAGTTGGTGGTCTTGCGTCGTCGTCCGGAGCAGGTGAAGTACTCGTAGCGGTCCCCGGTCTTGTCGCGGGGGCGTTCGATCATGAGCTTGGCTCCGCAGGCGCAGTACAGGGTGCCTTTGAGGTAGTGGTCGTACTTCTGGGGTCGTTCGCCGCGGGCGTTGTTGGCGTCGAGGTTGGTCTGGACACGCAGCCACGTCTCTGCGTCGACGAGGGGCTGGTGGGTGCCGTCGTAGCTGACGCCGCGGAAGGTGACGGTGCCCTGGTAGTAGGGGTTGGTCAGGATCTTGTGCAGCCCGGTGGTGGTGACTGGTTTGGCGGGCTGCGATGGGGTGGGTCGGGTGGTCAGGCCGCGGGCTGTGAGTTCTTTGGCCAGGCGCGACAGGGACCAGTCTCCGGTGGCGTAGGCGGTGAAGGCGAAACGGACGAGGTCGGCGCGTTCGAGGTCGACTTGGATCTCGCGGGACTCGCGTCCTCGGGCGTCGGTGGTGCGGACGTTGAGGTAGCCCAGGGGGGCTTTGGTGGGGGTGCCGCCGATCGCGGCTTTCTGGGTCATGCCTTTGAGGACTTCCTGGGCCAGGTTCAGCGAGTAGAACTCGGCCATGGAGGCAAGGATGCCGTGCATGAGCATCCCTGAGGGGGTCTCGTCGATGTTCTCGGTGACTGAGACCAGGCTGATGTTCGCATCCCGCAGCGCGGCGTGGATCTTGGCGTCATCTAGCCGGTTGCGGGCGAGGCGGTCGACCTTGTTGATGATGCAGTACCGCACCGGATGCGTGGTCGCGTAGTCGAGCATCTCTTGGAGCGCGCGTCGTTGGGCGGTCTTGGCTGACTCGCCTGGCTCGATGAACTCCTTGATGATGACCGCACCGAGCTGTTCGGCCTTGCGCTGCGCGGCTTCGCGCTGGGCCGGGATCGACAGGCCCTCTTCCAGCCCGTTGCGGGTGGCCTGATCCTTGGTGGAGACCCGCAGGTAGCTGATCGCCGCCACCTTCCCTTCACTCCCGGACGCTGTGGTGTCTGGGCGTGGTGTGGTGCGGGCGAGGCGTCGAAGGCCTGAGATGTCGAGGCCGGAGAGTTGATCGAGTGTCATGGTGACCGCCTTTCACAGGCCCCCACATGTCTGGGGGCGGGTGGGGCGCCGGAGGCGGTCACGTCAGAGTCGAAAAGAACACCCCGCGAACGGGGCTTAGCAAGAGTAGGTGCCAACAGCGCCGAAACTTGATGTGGACCCAGTTTAGCGTTCGGCTGCGAGCAGGCGACGAAGATGGGCGCCGGACTGCCCGACGGGCTGGTCGCCGGCGGTGCGCAGCGCGATCCGGATCAACACCTCCGCAACCTTCGCGACATCGATCTCCTCACGCGGCTCATACCGCACGCGCAGGGGCCGATCCGCCTCGACGCGGGCCGTGGTGCGGTGATACCGGCGCACCATCCTCATCCACCTTCAGGACCCAGAACATCGTCGCGAACCTCATCGGTCGCCGGGTCGATCCGGTCATCCAGGCTGGCGTAGAAGGCGTCTTCGGCAGCTTGTCGTTCGTTGACTTGGTCGATGACGTGTTGGACGAAGTCGGCGTCTCGGTCGGTGATGACGGTCTCGTCGTGGGTGGGTTGGGGTTCTTCGCCGGGCCAGGTGGTCTGTCGGGTGGGTCGGTCGCGGTCCAGGCGGGTGCCGGAGGCGGTGACCCAGTCGCGGAGGCGGTGGCGGGCGTCGGCGAAGTCGCGGTGCCATCCCAGGGGTGCGGAGCCGTTTTGTTCGGGGTCGTAGGCGCATAGCCAGTGCAGGTGCAGGGCGGACAGTTCCCACAGAAGTTCGGGGTGGCGGTGCCAGTAGGGCGGGATGACTGAGGCGGGTAGGCCGTAGGTGTGGCGGAGCCAGTCGACCCACCGGTTCAGCTCCAGCAGTTCGGCTTCCAGATCCTGCGCCGATAGGAGGTTCCAGTTGATCGGGTGCGGTGGTTCGGGCAGCGCGTTGGTGTCGGGGGTGTGGGGGTGGTCGTCGAGGATGCCGGGGTCGTCGTACTGGTCGTCGGGCTCGGGGCTGTGAGTGTTCATGTTCGGTTACCCCCGGGTCACATGCTGAGGCTGTCGGCTGCGGGCGTGGCCTGGTGGTGCTGGGGTGGTTCGAAGGCCTGCCCAGCCGCCTGGCGTTCGAGTGCTTGGCGGGGTGTGCGGTCGACGTGGTAGCGGGTGCGGGCGGTGTCGTGGCCGATCTTCTTGGCGACGAACTCTTCGCCGGCGATGCGTTGTCCGTCGCGTTCGTAGGTGTAGTCGTGGGCGTAGCCTTCGGCGACGAACTGGTCGCCTTTGGTGAAGCGTTCGAAGGCGCGTTCGGCGGTGGCGCGGTAGAGGACGAGGTTGCCGAAGGAGGGTTCCAGTTTGGTGAAGGTGCCGTCTTCTTCGCGTTGGAAGTTCTCTTGGCCGTAGCGGGCGTAGAAGCGGGCATCGCCGCGTTCGGTGTAGGTCAGCTGCGGGTCGGATGCGATGAACCCGGACAGGGATTCCTGGGTGCGGATGGCCATGACGCGGTACCTCTCAACTCGTGGACTGCAGCCCGCTGGTGGTGTGGGCTGCTGGTACCGGTCAGGTGCACCCCGCGACCCCGGTCATGCACGGGGGTTCTGCAGGAGCTGTTCCAGTTCGCGGCGGTTGCGTTTGAGGGTCTCGGCGTCGGGACGGGTGGGCCAGGCGGTCAGGTCGGTGATGATCGGCGGCGCGGAGCGGAGCAGGGTGACGCCGGTGCCGAAGGGGAGGGTGCGGATGCGGTCGGGTGGCAGGATCGGCACCCGCCGTACGGAGCGCTGGTTCGACCTGGTGCCGTGGTCACCGAGGGTGACGGAGTCGGTGTATTCGTCGCGTTCGCCGATGAGGGTGGTGAGGTCTTGGAGGTCGCGACTGTTGGAGGCGCCGCCGAGGATGAGTTTGACGATGGCGGCGTCCCAGATCGCTCCGGCTTGGTGGTCGGACCACTTGTCGCGTGCCTGGGCGAGCGATTGGAGGACGGGTAGGGTGGTGATGCCGGTGCCGCCACCTTCGGCCATCAACGTCGGCAGGGACGGCAGCGGCGCGAGGTTCCCAATCTCATCCAGGGCCAGCAGGAGGGGTGGGTCGAGCCGTGCGCCGGGTGAGCGGGCGGCGAGACGCCGGGCGGTTTCGATGAGGTCTTCGATGAACGCCGCCACCAACGCCGCCGAAGCCCCGGCACCAGCACCCGTGGCGAGCAGGTACAGCGTCCCGGACTCGCGCAGGAAGGTTTCGGGGTCGAATGGGGTCTCGCCCTCGCGGGGTGTGACCGCGTCGAGGACGCGGGGGTCGGCGAGGGCGCCGAGGGCGAGGGCGACGCCTTGCCAGATGGAGTCGCGGGTTTTGGGGTCGGCGTCGATCATCGCCCCCAGCGAGTCGGCCCACCCGGCGGCAGCATCGGGGTGGTTGGTGAGGATCGCGACGGCTTCGGCTGCGGCGGCGGGGTCGAGGGTCCACCGGAACAAGTCCGCCGGCTTTCGAGAGTCCAACGCGGCGGCGTGGAGGAGGGCTTGGAGGGCGGTGCGGGTTTTGCCTTCCCAGAACCCACCCGACTCCACACCACCAGCCGACAACCCGGTGGCAGAAGCCAGCCCGGTCGCGCGGATCATCGCCGTCAGCGGATCCTCACAGCCGCGGAGGGGTGACCAGCGCATCCCCGCCGGGAGTACTCCGGCCAGGCGCTGGGGATCGAACACCGCCACCGGGCCACGACGTTGCCGGGCGCGGAGGGTGGCGGTGAGGTTGTCGGGGCGCGTGCTGGTGGTGACGACGGGGCCGGGGGCGTCGAGGATGGCGGGGATGACGACGTGCAGTCCTTTGCCGGAGCGGGGCGGGCCGATCAGCAGGATCGAGTCCTCCACACTCGCCCACACCCCGACACCCTTCGAGGTCCCGAGCCGATACCCCACCTCACCCGGCTTCGGGTCCTTCAGCGACGGCCGCAACGTGGATGCCCGTTTCAGGAGAGTTTTGTCGGAGGCGACCTGGGCGACCTCGTGCCGTGTCGCCGTGCCCGCCAACCGATGCGGATCCACCTCCTGAGCGTGAGAACGGCGCCGCCAGGCGACCCATCCCCAGCCCGCGAGTGCGACCAGCCCGCCCAGAGCGACGATGGTGGTGACCCAATAGGCGACGGGGCTGAGACCAGGCGCCCCCAACGCGACTGCGGGGTTACCGGGGTTGAACAACACCCCGGCACCGGCGGCCGAGCTCGCTGTCGGTTGCGGTGTTCCGGTGAGGAACGCGGCGACCGACCCGGCCGCGCGGAGGACGATGGTGAGGAGGAACAAGGCGATGAGGCCGATGAGGGCGGCGTTGGTCAGTTCCTCACCCATCGACCCACTCTGCCGCTGCGAGGTACTCATCGCGTCTCCTGCACGATGACGGTTCCGGAGGCCCGTCCGACCACCACCACCGGCCCCGTGCTCGTGTGGGGTGGGGTGATGGTGCCGTTCTCATCCGCCGCGACTTCCTCAACGATCTGGGCGAGGAGCACCGTCTCACCGGGCAGGAACCCCACCAGCCGGCCCGAATCATCTGTCGGGGGCGCTGGAGTGTCCGCGGCGGCTTCCTCGTCGGCAGGGGCTGGGGTGTCTGGCTCGGGTTCGGGGCTTCGGCGTGGTCGGTGGGCGTGGATGATGTCGGTGAAGTGGCTGCCGTCGGACTCATACACATCCACTCGCACGGGAATACGGCGCTGCTCGGTGAGGTCATCGAGGATGGCCGCGAAGTCACCCCGACCCCACACCTCACCAGCCGGCGGAAGATGCGGTTGCTGGTCGACGGTTACCGTCAGGGTGCCGGTGATGTCGACGGTGATGACCACGTGCCGCAACACCACCGGCACTGCCTCATGGTTTTCGTTGCGGCGGTGTCTCAGGGCGGGAAGCTTGGGCATTACTTGACTCCTGCGGTGAGGCGGCTGCTGGTGTCGAACAGCTCCAGCTCGCCGGGGTGGAGCTGGTGCTGGATCACGAACGAGCGGTTCTTGATCCGCCACAGCCCCTGACCCACGCCAAGGTTTGGCAGCAGGGCCTGTTCGGTTCCGGTCAGGCCGAGGGCGGTGGCGGTGGGGCCGAGCTGGTCGGATTCCTGGCGGTAGACGATCCGCGTCTCCGCATTCGCCAACAGACTGTTGGCCAGCGAGCGCATGGCGGAGCCTTCGTCGCCGACGTTGTCGAGGTCGGAGAGTTTGTGGAAGATCAGCATGTTCGCGATCCCGTAATGCCGGGCCAGACGCCAATGCGCATCCATCCGCTTCAGCAACGCCGGATGGGACATCAGCCGCCAGGCCTCGTCATAGATCACCCACCTCTGCCCACCGTTCGGGTCCAATAGCGCGGATTCCATCCACGCCGAGCTGCAGGTCATCAACACGCTGATGAGGGTGGAGTTCTCGGTCACCCGGGACAGGTCCAGGCTGATCATCGGCAGATCCGGGTCGAAGGCCACGGTGGATGGGCCGTCGAACAGGCCGGCGAGGTCACCGGCGACCAGGCGTCGCAGCGCGTGGCCGACCAGGCGCCCGTCCTCGGCAAGGCGTCCGTCGGGGTCGTGGCTGGGGGTGAGGATGTGGTCGACGACCATGGGCAGGATCGGCACCTCGTTCTCTGCGACGGTGGCGGTGAGGGCGAGGTCGATCGCGGTGTGTTCCAACGGCGTGAGCCCCCGCGCCAGCACTGTTTCGGCCAGTGCACCGATGAGGTCACGGCGTCGGGAGGCGACGGTGCTCGCCCACTCTTGGTCGGTGAGCCCGCCGGGGCGGTGGCCCTCATCGAGTGGGTTCAGGCGGGTGTGGAGGCCGTGGCCGAGCACGATCGCCTTCCCGCCCACCGCTTCGGCGACCGCGGTGTGTTCGCCCTTGGGGTCGCCGGGGACGTAGACGCGGCGCCCGAACGGCAACGACCGCGTATACAGCGACTTCGCCAACGACGATTTGCCCGATCCGACGATTCCCGCGAGCACCAGGTTCGGGGCGGTGATGATCCCGCGGGCGTAGAGGACCCACGGGTCGTAGACGAAACTGCCACCCGAATACAGGTCCTGGCCGACGAACACCCCATCCGACCCCAGGCCGCCTTCTGCCATGAACGGATACGCCCCGGCCAGCGTGGCCGAGGTGTCCTGATGCCGCGGCAACCGCAACGGTCCCGGCGACCGCAACGCCGCCGGCCCCGCCTCGCCCGGCGCCGGCAGAAACGTCGTCGCCTTCCGCTCCTCCCGTTCCGCCAGCGCTTTCGCCTTCGCCGCCTCCCGCTCGACCCTGGCCCGCTCAGCCTGCAGCCGGGCCGCAGCCTGACGGCGAGCCTTACGAGCTTTCCGCCGCTCCGCAGCCGGGGACACCAACACCGCAGCGTGCAGCCGTTCCTTCTCGCCACTCACAGCGACCGCCCCACCGAAGACGACGCTGCGCCGCCACCCACCTTGGGTGCGAACCAGTCCGTACCGTCAGCTGCTCGACGCGGAGACTCGGGCGTGACCCCACTGAGAGCGTCCCGTGCCGCCACCACGTCCTCGTCGTAACTGGGGTCAGGGACGGTGTCGGGGTGTTCGCGGACCAGCCCGACATACCCCATCTGCGGGTTGTAGGTCAGAACATACCCGTCGGCCTCGAAGCTGCGATCCCACTGCCCACCCGGCAGCTCGTCGTACACCTCACCGTTCACGAACGCCGCCGCGGTGGTTTCGTCGCCGAAGTCCCACTGCGCCAGATGCGCAATCCCCGCCTGCACCCCCTCTACATCAATCAGCTCCAGCACCTCATCGGCCTCGGGGCCCTGGAGGAACACCACATTCACCCACCGCCGCGAACGCTCGGGCTCAGGGATGGTGTGGGTGTGCCAGGCGATCCGACCGGAGGCTTCGTGCGCGCGCATTACCCGGTCAGCGACCTCATCCAGTCCGTCGGCGGCCTGATGCAACTCATCTGCCGCTGCCAACGCCACCGCCTCCGCCGGCGCGCGGTCATCGGTGAACGCGATGTCGCGGTGATCAGCATGAGCACGAGACAGCTGGTCCAGCACCTGCCGCAACAGCCGCACCGACCCCGACACCTCACCCAACAACCGGTACATGTCAACCGGATCCTCAAACGCGCGAGTCGCGTGCGCCAACCCACGCAACCCCTCATAGGCCTCAGCAGCATCAGCAACCGGATCAACAAACGTCGCCATCCCAACAGTCCTCTCTACGCAGCGGCGGATTGCCTACGAGGGAGGTGCGCTCGGCTGCACGCAGGAAATGTCAGAGGTGGCCGCCAGACTGAAGGCAGCGCAGAGAGGAGAAGACGTGATCGAAACCGTCAAAGCCCTGCCCGGGCTCATCAAGGACTGGAAGACCAACAGTGATCTGATTTACCAACTCGTTGGATGCCTCGCTGGGGTGCTGACAATTGCCGCGTACGTTCGCGAGCAACGCCCCAGTGAGGTTCTCGCAGCCGCCATGAACGCCATTGGGGCTTCGGGGGTCGGAGGGTGGTTCGAGTCCGGCCTCCCACCTTTACTTGCCGAGCCGCATGTTGAGGCAAGCCGCACACTCGTGTCGCTGGCAGCATTGGCTGTCCTGGCGATGCTGATCAAACCATTCTTCAACGCCAAGCGTGACGACTGGCCTATTGACCTTCAGGCTCGAGGCCTCTTGGGCTCGCGCGCAGCAGCCACGACGTGGGTGTTGCTCATGCTCGCTGCTCAATTCGCGTCCATAGCGTGGGTGGTCGAGTGGCTGCGTTCACAAGTGCAGGTCGCTGTGATTGTTACCGTCGTGACCGCTTTGATTCTCGGACTGGCATATGTTGCTGCGCGCAGACTCCAGATGCACAGCCTTCTCGATGCTGCTGGCGGCTGGCTCACGCACATGGTGGCGAGAGTAGGCGCAGTCGTGATCATGACGGGATTCGCCTTGGCGTTCGCCGTCATCGGGCCAGTCATAGGTGCCGCATCCTGGCTCTGCACAACAGAGTCTGATGCGTATTCAGATACCAAGCGACGGGTCGCACAAGAACTCGCCCGTTCGCAGCAGCCAACCGGAGCTATCTGGCTGTCGTCGCAACCAGAGGCGTCAGACTTGGCGGCATAGGGGTAGGGCTGCGGCGGTGAAGGCTTGGGCTTGTTGTCCGGCGAGGAGTCGGGTTTCGCAGTTGGCTTGGATCGCGGCTTGTTCGAGGGCTGCGACGTGGGCGTCGAGGTCTTCGATCGTGGTGGCGGTGACGGTGATCAGGCCGGTGTAGCGCAGGATGCCGTGGCCAGCGGTGAGGTCGGCTTCTTGCTGGAGAACATCGTGGTACTCAGCCGTCTGGGCGGCATCCTCGATCTGCCCGATTTTGGCGCGTTGGGCTTGGTCGGAGATGTGCTCGACCTTCTTCTTGCGGATGTCGCGGGCGGCCTGGTCGGACCGCATGGGAGTGCAGATCAGGGAGAACGACCGTTGGATCCCGCTGGAGAGCAGGATGGGTGAGAGGAAACCTGGGTAGACCATGGAGCGCGGCCATTCACTGATCCACAGCACCGCATGGTGGGCGGAATCGGTGCGGATACGACCCCAGGTCTCGTTGACCGCGACCGGTCCGGCGGTAGCGAGTTGCTGGCCGATCTCGCCGTGGCGTTCCAAAGTGGCGGCGATCGCGGGGTCGTAGGCCGAGCGCAGGATCACGGCGATCTGTCCGGGGGTGAGCCAACCGGAAGGGGTGAGGTCGGCTGAGCGGAGCGCGGCGGTAAGGGTGTTCATCTCTTGACGCAGGACGGCAGCTGCTCCACGGATCCCGCCGCCCGCGGTGCGGATCTGCCTCGCCGCGTTTCTCATGTCGAGGGATACGGAGAGTGTGGTGGCGTGGCGTTCGCCGGCGGGTCCGGCGCGGTCGATGAGTTCGGCGTAGGTAGTGGCAGCCCAGCTCGTGTCCTCGGGCTGGCCATGGGTGGTCCACCATTCGGCGAGCCCGGTGCCGGAGTCGGGCAGGGTACGTTCCAAGATTTGCAGGGTGGCGATCCTGCCGGAGCGGCAGACGGTGGCCAGGACGCGGCCCCAGGCGGTGACGCGGCGTTCTTGTTCGGCGGGGTCGAGGAGCACGAACGCGGGGTGGGTGATTTCGCACACCACCGTGAGCGTGTTCTGGTGGGGGTCGTGGATCATGCCCGCCCCCGTGGTCGGATCCTCGTACTCACGCAGCCGCGCCTGGTCTCCAGGTAGGGCGAGGGTTCCGGCGGGGCGTGGGGTGAC
Organism: Propionibacteriaceae bacterium ZF39; assembly: GCA_039565995.1. GTDB lineage: Bacteria > Actinomycetota > Actinomycetes > Propionibacteriales > Propionibacteriaceae > Enemella > Enemella fulvus. Next base: position 3,838,840 of record CP154795.1, read on the forward strand.
GATGCGACGCCGGTAGAGGAGTTGGCCGATGGTGGTGCGGTAGACCCACCAGCCGGCCACGGGCACCCACTCAATGACCGGGCGTCCCGCGACAGGTACCCAGGTGAGGAGGACGGCGGTGGCCCAGATGGGGGCGGTGTAGGCCAGCCACATCCCGCCCCCCGCGTACAGGGCGGTGACGATGGTGGCGATCGCGATCCCGACGGTGACCAGCTGGGCCGCGGACAGGCCAAGCAGGATGCCGCGGCGGGTCAGGCGGGAGAACTTCACCGGCACCAGCTCCGAACCGGTCGCCTCCGGGTCGTGGCTGTTGTTCTTGTTGCGGCGGCTCATGACTGCGGCTCCTTCCCTGCACTCGGTGGTGGGGTGTCAGCTGGTGGCGGGTTCGGCACCGGCGCGGACGGCGCCACCTGCTCACCCCCACTCGGTGAAGACGACCCCGGTTGTGAGCTTGAGGGGCTGGGAGGGGCGGGCTCCGCACTGGCCGACGGGGTGCCCTGCTGTGGCGGCGTTCCACCGGGTGCAGGCGCCGGCGGAGTATTCCCACCATTGCCTGCGCCTCCGTTGGGGGTGGGGGTGTGGTCGGCGGCGTCGGCAGCGGTCTCGGCCTGCTGACCGAGTTCTGCGCCGGCTTTCGGTCCCGCGATGGCGGCATCCTTGGCCACCTGTACCCCGATCACGGCCGCGGCCGCAGGACCCGCCGCGGCAGCGGCAGCAGATCCACCCGAGGCCGCCCCCGATCCGGAAGTCCCAGACCCAGCCGCTCCGCCAGTGCCAGCTCCGGCTCCGCCCTGGGATGCGGAGGGGTTCGGGGTACTCGGTTTCGCCGGCTGCTTCCCGCCACCACCGTTGCTGTCACCGCCACTGCCGTCGAGGACCTGCTGGGGGTTGCCCGGCTGACGTTCCGGTAGCGGGATGGGGCGGTTGAGGGAATTCTTGGCGTCTTGTTCGGCGCCGATCGCGTGGTACATGTCGAACCCGACGAAGCTGATGAACCGGTACGTCAGGTAGGGGGCGAACGCGGCCATCGCCATGAGCACCACCCCGGCCAGCGGGTCACTGATCGAGGACAGGTCCCCATCGATCGGGGCGGCGACCTGGGTGATCGCCACCAGGAACATCACGACCAGCACGAGCTTGGAACAGATCAGCGCGACCACGAACATCGCCCACTTGCTGATCCACCCCCTCGTGGCGTCCCACGACGAGCCCGACAGGGCCAGGGGTGCGAATGCGATCGCGACCAGCAGCAGGGCCTTGCGGACCAGCAGAGAGAGCCACACGATTGCTGCGGAGGTGATCGCGAGCCCGGCGAGGAAGATCGTGATGATCGCCCCGACCCCGGGGGCGGCGATGTTGATCGCGGCGAGTCCGCCGGCGAGGATCGTGATCTTCTCGCCCATCGATTCGGTGGTTTCCCCGGCGGCTTGGACGATCCCGACACACAGCTGGTCGACCACCTCCAGCAGCAGCCCAGTCAGCGTGATCACCACGAACGACCCCAACACCGATTTGGCGAGGCCGAGGGCGGCGCGGGTGAGGGCGGTGGGGTCACGTCTGATGAGGCCGGTGATGAGTTGGAGGCAGAAGAACAGCAGCATCACGAACACGGCGATGCCGAACAGCAGGTTGTAGACCGACAGGTATCCGTCACTGGTGATGTCGACCAGCGTGGAGGCGTCGAAGACGTTCCACACGGCCTCGAACAACCAGCCCGCCGCTGAGCCCATGGCCTGGGCGAGCCAGTCGAACGGGGCCGACACCAGCGACGCGGCGGCCTCACCAGCGGTTTCGCAGACACCTGAGATGACGGGCAGATCACAGATCCCCACCGCACATCACTCCTTCAGATGAGATGACACACGGATGGTTCAGATGGACTGGCCGACGTTCCAGAAGAAGTTGATCAGCGTGACCGCGGCACCGCAGATGATCGCCGCCCCGCAGGAGACCAGGACGCCGACCTTGCCGCGGCCGGCCAGGTGCGGGTTGGAGGAGTTCGCACCGAACCCCCACACGATCGCTGAGATGATCAGAGCCAGCACCGACAGGATCAGCCCGATCGTCATCACCGCTCCCACGATGTTGCGCAGCTGCGCAATCCCCGGCAGCCCATCATCATTCGGCGTGATGTCCACCTCCATCGGCAGCATCATCGGCAGCGTGGGCAGGACAGAAGTCATCAGATCAAGCACAACAAGCTCCTCACAGACAGAAGGACGAAACGGGCCTGCCCACCGGGATGTGACCGGAAGGGCAAGCAACCAGGAAAGGTCTGCCTGTCAGGTGCGCCGGACGTCCCGAGTCTGCGCGGCCTCGGTGGGATACTTATCAGCAAGCAAGGAGGCGGCATGTCCCAGGAATGGTTCGAGGTTGAGCCCGACGAGACCACTTGGATGCAGGGGCGAAAGGTCGATCACACGTATGCTTCCCGAGGTTTCGATCTGAAGCGCTCGGGGTCGGAGGACGATGGTGCACCCGCAAGATTCGTGTATAAGGTCTTCGACGATGAGGGCCATGAATCAAGTGAGGTCGTGTTCGATGGAGCGGTTTGGCCGATAGCTGCGTCACCTGCGGGACGTAGCCAGATCAAACTCTTGGTCGCACGGGAAGCCGACCACATCAAGGATCTTTGGATCCAGCAGTTCAAGATGACCAAGTCCAATGGAGTGCAAGCCGGCAACGTGTTCCACCTGGGTAGTCGCGACGCTCAGGCACTTTGCCAGTTGTTCAGGAACCTGGAATACCTTCCAATCGAAGGCGAGTTCACCACGCGGATCGATGACGATGTGATCCGAAAGCTCCTTGCTGATCCCGCGGCCTTGGCGGCCTATGACGTTGAACCAGACGTGTTGCGGGCGATCGTAGAACAGGATGCATCAGCCACGGACATCGTTGCAGTTGCGGGCCGTCGAGCTGCGGTCTCTCGATTCCGACAGCTTCTAGAGGATCCTGACTACTTCGAATCTGAGCGACAGAAGCTTGGCGTAAGAGGGGAAGAGGCAGTCTGGCAGAAGCTCTTCGAGGAGCATCCTTGGATTCTCGGGGTCGGACTGTCGCACCAGCTGCTGACGTCATGGAGCAGTGAAAAACTAGAGCAGGTCGTCAGCGGATACTCGGTCAACGCAAGCGGGAAACGAGCGGATGCGTTGCTCAGGACTGGTGGCGTGATTCGGTCAATGGTCTTTGCGGAGATCAAGACCGCGAACTCGGAGCTGCTTGAGCATCGTCCCTACCGTCCCGGCGCGTGGGCGCCCTCTCGGGAACTTGCTGGTGGTGTCAACCAAGTCCACGCCACAGTTCATGCCGCCACTACAGACATCGGCACACGCCTTGCTTCCAAGGACGAAGACGGTGCTGAGATTCCTAATGACTGGACCTATCTCTATCAGCCCCGCTCGTTCCTAATTATTGGATCGCTGGAGGAGTTTCTTAGTCCAGGTGGCGGACATCACGTTGATAAACTCCGATCCTTTGAACTGTATCGACGCAACATTCTGGCACCGGAGATCGTTACGTTCGACGAGCTCCTCGCCCGCGCCGAGTGGATCGTCGAATTCTCTGAAACAGATTCTCTGAACGAGCAGTCGTCCAACGACGAGTGTCCGTTCTGAGACGTAACCCTAGCTCAGCCGCTAAAGTTGATCACCAAGCGCGATTAGCCAGTTGAGCCAGGTGATGCCGGCGCCTGCGAGGGTGGCGGCGCCGAGGGCGACGAGGAGTCCGGTGCGGGCTTTGGTGGCGGTGGTGTGGTTGCCGTTCGCTGTGGCGATGGCCCAGGTGATGCCGCTGATGAGCATGGTGAGGACAGCGGTGACGAGTACGAACGTCAAGAGCGCACCGATCACCGTTTGGAGGGTGGTGTTGTCGCCGAGGGCGCCGAAGTCGGGGTAGATGTTCACGGGTATCAGCTGCCAACCGGGGATCGCAAGTATTCGAAGCGTTCGAAATCCATGCTGGCGAGGTGCGCAGGCAGGACCGCCGCCGTCGGGCTAGCGTTGAAGTGTGGACGCATGGACTGACGAGCCGGGTGTGGTGGTGTTGCCCGACGGGCGACGCATCCGCGGCGTCGGCGTGCGCCGGCCGCGCGGCGATGTGCCTGCCCCCGATTTCGCGGTCTATCTACTTGGCCGTGACCCAGCGCCTGGTCCTTGGCCTCATCGCTGGGTGCGGTGGCGAGACTTCCGGCTACCGGACTCGACCGACGACGCGACGACGGCGCTGCGTGAGGCGTGGGAACGTGCCGGTGAGGAGCGAGTCGAGATCGGGTGTGGCGGCGGCATCGGGCGGACCGGGACGGCTTTGGCGCTGCTGGCAACGATGAGCGGTGTCGCGCCAGAAGACGCGGTGGCGTGGGTCCGTTCCCACTATCACCGGCGAGCTGTCGAGACGGGCAGGCAACGACGCTGGGTAGAGCAGACCGCGACCTTGCTTCAGACGGAGCGGGAGTGACCTTGGTCGTCAGCGTCGGGCGGCGGCGTAGGTGTTCCAGGCTGAGCCGGTGAGTTCAGCCCAGCGGGTCGCGGTGGTGATGTGGATGCCGATGAGCGAGGCGAACACGGCGGGCGGGGTCGTGGAGGCCAGGTGCAGTAGCGCGGTGCTCCGGCTGGCGCGGGTGAAGATGCCGAGCTGGTTCATCCGCCGCATGAGTGAAGCGGGATGAAGATGGGTGCCCGCGTTCTTGCCAGTGAACAGCCACCGGGCATCAGCCAGGATGCTCGCAGTGCCGAACGGCTTGACGACCGGTAGCGCGGTGACCAGCCCGTCCAGAGGCGGGATCAGCAGCAGCGGTTCGCGGCCGAGCCGCAGATAGGTTCCCGTGTCGCGGACCTCGATGTCGTCGGTGGTGAGGGCGGCGATCTTCGCGACGGGCTGGGCATAGAGCAGGATCAGGCAGGCGGCGGCGCGATCCTCGATGCTGGCGACGGTGGAGTCGTGCAGGAGTCGGCGGGCAAGGGCCAGCTGATCTTCGGCGTCAACCTGATGGGCGGGGTCTTTCGCCGCGACGGGTTCGGGCAACGTGACTCGGGGTAGGTAGCCGCCTCGTGTGAGCCAGCGGACGAACCCCAGGCGGGTGCTGCGGCTCGTGCTGAGCCAGGCGTCCACGCAGGCTTGCGGGCAGTCGTCGAGGGTGTGACCGCCCGCGGTCAGGTCGTCGAGAAAGGCGTGGGCGGTGTGAATGTCGCTGCGGCAGCGTGCGGCGACATGAGCGGTGAGGTGGCCGTGGCGGTTGGTCTTGGCGCGGCCGACGACGTGCCAGCGGGCATAGCGGGACAGCACGCCGCGCAGCTCGGGATCGGTGATGTCGGCGCCGGCTTCGGCGGCGTGGCGGTGTAGCCGGGCGGCGTTCTCGTCCCGGGGCGGCAACGCGCCGGAGGCGACGAGCATCGCGCGCAGGTAGGTCACCGAGAACACTTGCGGGCGGGCATCGAGAGCATCGTGTGACAGGTCGAGCCGGCCTTGAGCGATGTCGGTGAGCAGGTGCAGGCTCGGCAAGTCGTGCCAGTTGTTCAGCAGCGAGCGGGGTTGGCGTAGCTCGGTCAGGGCATCGCGGACGGGTTTCAGCTCGGGTCGGATCGTGCCGTCCGGGCCGGTGAGCGCGGCGTCGATCTGCTGGGTGGCTTGGCAGGCGAAGCAACGGGGCCGGCCGTGGTTGGTGGTTCGCCGGCCGAGCGACCGCTGGCCGCAGATGGAGCAGTCGATGACCGGCGCTTGGTAGCAGGTCGGGCAGACGTCCGGGCTCGCGGCGGTCGCTTTCAACGCGACTCGCTTGAGCCGGCCGCAGACGCCGCAGGACCGACGCGGGTGCCGGTAGCAGCGAACGCAGAGATTCCGCGATCCATCGGACTTCCCGCCAGCTCGGGTGGCGAGCGGGCCGATAGTGCCGCATCCCTCGCAAGCATCCTCACCGGCGCGGTTTCGGGCGTAGCAGGTGGTGCAGATAGCGCCGCCGTCGCTGGTGCGGGCGTTGACTCGCCGCTGCCTGCCGCAGCCGGTGCAGGTCTCCTGGGGTGAGCGGCGGGCGCGGCAAGCCCGACACTCACCCCGGTTGAGTGTGTGGTTCCAGCGCAGGTTCCTCACCCGTCCGCAGCGGAAACACTCACCGGGGACGATCGTGCTCGCCATCTGGTCCGGTCAGTCCCCAGCAGGCTTGATGACTGCGCGAGTTGGACGGTTCCGGCTGGGCTTGGACTGCGTGCTGGTGCCGGTGGTGCCGGTCTTGCGTCCGCGCCGCGAGCTGGTGGCGACGTAGGGCTCGATCAGGTCGTTGGGGGTGACGTCGAGGATGTCGCAGAGCGCGGCGAGCAGCCGCATGTTCAACCGCTCCGGCTCGCCGGTGACGATCCGGTAGACCTGGGTCGAGGTCATCACCACGCCCCGGTCGGCCAGCAGCGGCACCAGTTCGGTGGTGGCGTTCATGCCGTGCTCGTTCATGATCTTGCGCAGGTGCCAGTGGTAGGCGACGGTCTTCGTCATCAGCGTGATCCTTCCTCGGTTGCGGTCGGTGGGGTGAACGCGGCGTCCAGGGCGCGGCGCAGGGTGCGGTTGCGGTAGTCGCCCGAGACGCCGGTGTAGAGGGCTGTGGTCGATCCCCACCGGTGCCCGACCTGCTGCTGCACGAACAGCGGGTCGAAGCCGTCCTCGATCAGATGGGTCACATACGAGTGCCGCAGACAGTGCGGGTGCAGCGCGGCGTCGAAGCCGAGGTCGTCGCGGTACTCGGCGAACCTCATCCCGACGTAGCTGCCCGTGATCCTGGATTGTCGTTCGGTCGGCCACAGCATCCCGGCGCCTGCCGTGTCGAACAGCGGCAGCACGTCGGTGACGTATTCCTCGATCACTGGGCGGGTCCAGTCGAACACCGCCAGCACCGCCCGCCGACGGGGCGGGGAGCCTTTGCTGGCCTTGCCCCAGCGGACGTTGCAGACCCCGTACCGGCCGAACTCGGTCGCGGTCGGGTTGCGGGTGAAGTCATGCAGGTCCAGCATCCCGACCTCGCGGCGGCGCAGCCCGAAGGCGTAGATCATCTTGAACAGGGTCGCGTCGCGGAACACCGACTTCCAGCCCTTCTTTCCGCGCGTGCGAGCATGGTCGGCGCGATCGTCGGCGTAGTCGAAGAAGGCTTGTACCTCTTCCCGCGACAGTGGCCGGACCGCCGGGCGTGCCTCGTGATCGCTGGTGTGGATCGCGGTGTTCCACTCATGGCAGACCTGCACCGGATGAGTGCCGAACAGTTCCTCGCATCGCTCGATCCAGCCGTAGCGGCGGTCGGTCAGGTAGTCGCAGAACAACGCGACCGCGTTCTGATACGAGCGGATCGTGCCGTGCGAGCACGGCTTGTCGCCGGAGACCAGCTCGGTCGTCCACTCCTCGACATCGGCGGGCGACCACTCCCACGGCAAGCTCCCGCAGAACACGGCGAACCGGCGCACCTGCGACAAGCGCGCCCCGATCGTCTTGGGGTTCAGCATCCGTGAGACCTGCTGCGCCGACCAGCCCGTGAGCATGTCATCGAAGACCTGCTCCGCCGGACGCAGCAACGCCACGTTGCCCGCCCGCAACGCCGTCACCGATCCGGCGCGGTTCCCGTCCTCGAAGTCCACTCCAACAGTCTTACATCTAATGTATGAAAAGTACATCTAACGTAAGACTTGGTGCGTTTCCCCTGGTCAAGAGCCGGGTTCAAGGCTCAGATCAGTGACCCCTGGTACCCTTGCCTGACCAGCGAATACGCACGATTCCGGCCGTCGCGGATTACATCTAACGTAATAATTGCTAGTTTTCTTTGACGGTGATGTGGACGTGGTCGTAATGGCCGCCGGTGGCGTCGTTGGGGTCGTGCATGCCGCCGCCGTTGTAGGGGCGCCAGCCTTCGGCGTCGCGGGCGAGGGACCAGATTTGGCCTTGCCAGATGAGGTACTCGACGCCGAGGGTTTCGGCGTTGTCTTTGAGCCAGTTCGTCAGCGCCCATCCGGATTCGAGTTGCTGGGGTGTGGGGCGGGTGCCGATGGCGTTGCCGAAGGTGACATCGCAGGCCCGCCCGAGGGGGTGTTCGGATTTGGTGCCGGGGCGGGGTGAGTAGCAGGCCCAGGAGCTGTCGGGGTACGCGGTGAGGGCTTGGGTGTAGACGTGGAGCATGCGGGCGGTGATCCGTCCGTCGGTGGTGGGGTCATCGACCTTGCGGTCCGGGTCCCCGTCATCGGGTCCTTGGGGCGGCGCAGGCTGGGTCGCGGCCGGGTTGCAGCCTTCCTGCTCGACCGGCGTGGTGGGGGCTGGAAGGTTGCCGGTGGCGTGTTGGTCGAGCCAGGGCTGGGGGTCGGTGAACTCGCCGTCGTTGCCCCCTTGGCGGAGTTCGAAGTGCAGGTGCGCGCCGGTGGAGTAACCGGACGATCCAACATCGCCGATGTGTTGCCCGGCGGTGACGGTGTCGCCGACGTTGACGTGAAAGCCGTTCTCCCACAGGTGGGCGTAGGCGGTGGCGACCTTCTGCCCGCCGATGGTGTGTTCGATGATGATCAGCCCGCCGTACCCGCCAGACATCGAGGCGTGGGTGACGATGCCGTCGGCGGCGGCGAGGATGGGGGTGCCGTCGGGGGCGGAGTAGTCCGCGCCGGTGTGGAGCTTGTTCTCCCCGGTGATGGGATGGACCCGCATCCCAAACGGCGAGGTGGCTACCCAGGTGCCCTCAGGCAACGGGAAGACCACACGCCCGGTCTCCGGTAGCGATGGACTGGCGGTGCTGGGGGTGGTGAGTGCGGTCAGGATCTGTTCGGCGACGGGCTCGTAGTTCGCATACCGGTCGGGGTAGGCCGACACTTCGACGGCTTGCGCGGCTTCGCCTTTCGACAGGGTCTGCCAGCCGGGGATGTCGAGCAGTCCGCGGGGTGAGGGGTGGTTGGGGCCGGTGGGTCCGCCGAAGAACGCGCGCGCTTGGTAGACGGGGTCCATGAGGTCGGCGACGGTGCCCCACCCGGCCTGGGGTCGCATCTGGAACAGGCCGAGGCTGTCGTGGTCGGAGGCGTCCCCGTCGTTGGGGTAGGCCCCGGAGTCGGGGTAGACGCTGGTGTTGGCCAGCATCCGCAGGTTCGACTCGGTGAGCGCGGCCATGAGCGCGATCTGCAGCCCGTCACGATTCACGCCTTCGATCTGGGAGCCGGTCTGGATGATGGTGGCAGCGTGGGCGAGCTGGGTTGTGTTGAGCGTGAAGGTCTGCCCGTCAGCGGTCGTCACCTCGAGTGAGTCAGGTACGGGCCCCACCACCGATGGGCCGCTGGTGCTGGTGGTGGTGCAGGAGGCGTTGGCGCCGGGGCTGAAGATCATCCCGACCCCCAAGAGCAGGAGGGCGGGGCTGAACAGCACGAGCATGGCAGCGATGACGGCGAGTTTCTTCACGGCCGGGTCACCGCAGTGGGTTGTCGAGCTGTGACAGGCGCAGCAGGTGGCAGGTGTCGTAGGTCGGCGCGCAGACCACGAACACCGTGAACTCCACCTTGTGGGCCGAGCCGACCGGTTCGCCGTTCCAGGTTCCGGTGCGGTGCCGGGTGCCCTCGATGGTGTAGGCGACCGTGCCCGGTGCGAGTTGCCCGTCGGGTGCCTGGGCAACGGCTTCACCCCACTGGTCGGGGATGTAGGCGCGGTCGATCGTTAGATGCTGAGTGGTGCCGTATTCGCGCAGGTCCTGCCATGCGGTCCGCGAGGGCAGGTAGGCGGCGACGTCGGTGGCGAGGCCGGCTTGTTCGGCGCCGCTGGGGTCCCCGACGGCGAGGATCGCCGAGGTGTAGTCCAGTGGCAGCAGCCCGGTGGTGGTGTCCCACGCAAACAGCGTGGTCGCGACATTGCGTGCGAACTGTTCCGGATCAGCACTGCGCGTCACCGGTGGCACCGACGACGCCCCGGATGCTGAAGGGCTCGCCGTTGCTGGGGTGGTCGAGGAGGGTGACGGGCTGGTGGTGATGGTCGGTGACGTGCTCGGGGTGCTGGTCGGGGTGTGGGGGCCGGTAGCGAGGCCGTAGATCCCGACCCCACACACCAGGGCCGTGACCGAGCCGGCAGCAATCAGCACGAGCCGGCGACGCGACGAACGATCAGAAGTGTCCATGCCCAGCAGGTGCACCCACCCACCCCACACACCAGCAGGCAGAAGCTAGATGGCGCGCAGCTGCGGACGCCCACCCGCCGGTGCGTCATCCCTCTCATCGACTGGGTCGGAGGCGGCGGTGGTGTCGTCGGGGTTGGTGAGGGCGGCTTGGAGGGCGTCGGCGAACGCGATGGTGTGTTCGATCACGCGCAGGAACGTGGCGACCTGTTCGTCGGTGAGTTCGACGGCGAGCACAGCCGGGTCGTAGTGGGTCCACCACTGATCCAGTTCGGTCCACGTCACCACGAACGCCCGCACTGGGTACTGCACCGGCGCATCCTCACTGTCGTTCTTGGGCTTCTTGACCGGAGTGGGCTTCCGTCTGTCACCGGATCGGATGCGGGCGAGGGCGTCGGCCGCGGCCTGATGCAACGCCTCATCGCCAGCATCGGGGCTGGCGGTGTGGTTGCGGATGGTCTCGTAGATCGGATGGACCGGGCTCCCCGCATCGATCTGCTCCAACCCCCGCTGCGCCGCTGCCCGCACATGTTCGGGCAGCGTTTCGTCAGTGGCGGCGTGTTCGAGGTAGCCGATCTTGTCCAGCGTCTTGTACGAGGCCCCACCGGGAATCATTCCGGCCGCTTGTTCACTGGCGCGTCCGGTGGGTGTTGACGGTGCGGGAAAATTTCCCACACCGTCGGTTCCGGGCTGGTTGTCGCTGCGGAACTGGGTCGCTGCCTTGCGACGCGCAGCATCCTCGGCCATGAGAGATTTCAGTTCGCGGTAGAGGGCGGCGGCTTCCAGCGAGGTGAGTGGCTTGTGTAGGACGTTGTCGTCTTGTTCGGCCAGCAGGTGCCCGAGACGGTCGGAGATGCCGGAGCGGACCCATACGTTGACGGTGCGCCAACCGAGCTGCTTGATCGCCGCCAGCCGGCGTGCCCCGCAGATCAGCACCCCGTCGGGGCTGACCGTCAACGGTTGCAACAACCCGTCGCGCTCAATCGAGGCCGCCAACGCATCGATGTCACCCAGGTCGGCACGGTGACGTCGGCCCACATGCAGGGAGTCGACGGTGCGGTCCAGCTCGATGTGCCCCGGGGTACTCATGACCGCACCCGTTCCCGTCCCGGGGCGGCACGGACGATCGCGGCGACCAGGGCGTCATCACCCAACAGGTCCGCCAGGGATTCTCCGAGCAGCAGACGCAGCAGGATCCCGCGCCCGGCCGTCGTGGTGGCGTAGGCAGGTTCCGGGTGGCCCAGCAGGACACGTAGGAGGCACGTCCAGGCGGGGGCGGGGAGGTCAAGCAGCGCTCGGGCGTGTTTGTCGCGCCGCAAGGTTTCGTAGGTGCCGCGCCGGGACCCGATCCGGGCCAGGGCGTTGGTGACGTGATCTACCCCTGCCCGGGCGGAGGCTTCGGGCCAGCCCAGCAGCACGAACAACCGGGTCGCGTCCGCGACTGCTGCCTGCACGCTCGCATCCACATCCACGTTTTCCTGCTGGTCGTGGTGGTGTGGGTCGGTGAGATGAAAAGCCGGGTGGTATTCGTACAGGGGTGTTTCGCGGTCGGAGAACCGTTCGGGGTCGTGGTGGGCGGAGATGTGGGCGCGGCGGGCCTGGTGGACCGAACACAGGAGCCCTTGGGCGCGTTCTTCGTAGATGCAGGTGATCCGCACCGCATGCGTGACCACCGCCCACGGATCCGCGGCCCTCCTTGCCGCCGGCGTGCGCATCACATCAAACGCCGCCGACGCGGCCTCCCACACATCCAGGCCGTGCTTGCGCGCCAACGGTGCGAACCGCTCCGCCGCAAACTCCAGCAACTCTTTGGCTTGGGGGTTGTTGCGCCATCCGTGCTCGGCCAGATGCTCCAGCAAAGCCCGCAGCCCTTCACTGGTGCGGAAGTCCGAGCTGTCGGGGTGGGGTGTCGACGGCGTTGTCGACGACGTCCCGGTCTCAGCGGTGCCGGTGGTTGGTGTTGTGGTGTGGGTCATGGTGGTGCCTCCTGACAAGCAGGTGCGCACCCCCACCCCAGACATCGGCGGCAGTGGTGCCGTCGCAGTGGTGCCGTCGCAGTGGTGTTGGCAGGTCGTGTCATTGCTGGTCACCACGCTCAACTCATCCCCACCGCGGACCGCCCCGGCACCGACTGGCCTCGCCCGTGGCCGAACGCCGACAACGGTGCCAACCGCGCAGCCCGATCACCGATCCGCCGCGTACCCACCGTGATGCCGTGGCGGGTCTTCTGGCTCATTGCGGTCTGGAAGTGGATGCCGCGGCCAGCGACCGTGGCGCCACGTCGGGCCATCAGATCGGTCGGTCGCACCCACTCCACACCCCGCCCCACCTGCCGCCCCACAGGCCGGCCTGCGACCTGGGTGGTGCGGGCCTTGACCGCCTCAGGCACCCCCTCCGCACCCTCACCCAGCCCCGGAGCACCAGCGTCTGCTCCGTCGACGTCGGGTGCGAGCTGCTCATCGAGCTCTTCCACCGGCGCCTTGGGCGGGACAAGATCGCCTCGCTCACTCACCCTCTCCTGGTCGAGATTCTCGGCGTGGGTGCCGGGGGTGGTCAGGGCGAGTTCTTCGGGATCGGGTGGGCCGTAGTCGTCGTGGACCGGCGGTGCCACGGGGTCGTGCTCGTGTTCGTGGGTGCTCATGATTCCTCCTTGATCGATGGGCTGGTGGCAGGTTCAGAACTCCTCGTCGGTGTGGAGGTGAGCCAGCGGCCCACCGTGGACGGATGCACGCCCAGCTCGGCGGCAATCTGCTTGTTCGACCACCCCTCACTCCGCAGCCCGGCAGCCCGCTCCCGCCGACCCACCCCAGCCGTCTCGGGAACGCCTCGAACGGTCTCCCCATCAGGAGCTGTCGGAGTCGAAGCCTCGGGCGCGGGCTTTGCCTCGACGTGCTTCATCGGAGACGGACCGGATTCCGGTGTGGTCGGTCGTTCATCGCCAAGGTCGACGGTGTCGCTGGCTTCGTGCTGTAGGAGTGCCGCCGGCATAGGCTCTGCCTCGATGCCCGGTCTTGGGGCTGGTGTGGGCTGGTCGTTCTGTTGGGCGATGGTTTGCCAGATCACGGTCTGCGTCTCGGGGCTGGTGGCGCGGGTGAGGATGACGGTGAGGTGGGTGATCGCCAGCAACACCACGGGCGGAACCGCCGCGATCGCTGCCGCCAACAAGGCCGGGACGTCGGCGTCGGCGGCGACGATGGCGTGCAGGGCGTTGGCGGTGACCGAGACGACGGCACCGCCGATCAACAGGGCCCAGGGATACCAAGCCGCCTTCTGCCCAGCCAGAGCGACCACGGCGACGGTGGCGACCACGATGATGCCGTCGACGATCAGCGGCCACGCCCACGCCTGACCTGCCCCGATGCCCGAACGGGCCGCGAGATCAGCCAGAGAGGTGAAGGACAGCCAGAACGCCCCGATCGCGATGAACACCGTCCCCGCGACCGCCGTCCGCACCGCCCACCGCCGCGCCCTCACGCCAGCCCCCACCCCGCGCCCACCGGCACCCGCACCGGCGATGCTGCCGCTGGTTCGGTGGGCTTGGGTGCTGTGGACGTGGTGGGGTGGGCGGTGCGGTAGGCCGACCGTACGGTGGCGGCGATCTCCCGCGGACCCAACCCCGCCTCAGTAGCCGCGGCGCCCAGCACATCCACTGCGGCGGCTGGTGTGATGTCGTATTCCGCGGCCCGGCAGGCCGCCCAGAACAACCCCCGATTCCGCTCGCCCTCACCCAAACCCGCCACCCACGCAGCCAGGCGCGACACCACCACCCCAGGCTCGCTCTGAGCCATGCCGCGATCAGCAGCGCGCGGCTTCAGGGCGGGCCGGGGGTCGAGGAAGTCCCGCAGCGCGTCGCTGTCGATCCCGGCCGACGCCCCTTGCCGGACAGTCGCCAACCGATACGAGCCGACAGCGGTGTGTGAGGGTGGGATCACGATGTAGCCGCCATCCCCACGAAAATCCACACCGGCCCGGGCAGCCTGCCACGACCGCTGCACCACACCTGGCGTGGCCGGGTAATAGCCATGTCGACCACCCGAGGGGGAGACCACCGTGAACACCGGCATCCCTACCCGCCCCGCATCAAAGGCGCGGCGCATGCTCTCCCGACCATCCACGTCCTCGCGGACATCAACATCCACAACCACGACACCAGAAACCGCCCCGGTCGGCAGTCCCAGATTCGCCTCCGGCCACCGCGCCCACCACCGCTCGATCTGGGCGAGGTCAGTGGAAGCGTCGTGGAACCCACGGGCCGTGAGCGGGCGCTTCTGCCCAGGCACGCACGGAAACACCGGCACACCCGCCGAAGCAAGATCACCCGCCACCCGCCCCAGCGACCGATCCGAGCCAGGAGCGAGAAGACCGGCTAGGTGGTAGAGGTTCAGGCTCATAGCGCCACCGCCTCACGCCCCGACACCACCCGCCCCACCGACTCCGACACCGCCGGCGCCGCCGAGGCCTGACCTGTCGAGGGTTCGCGAGCGGGGGTGTCGCGTTTCAGACCGGGCGGGGTGCCGTTGCCGACCTGGGTGGTGTCGAGCTGCTCCAAAATCCCCAGCGAGGTCTTGCGGACCCGCTCCCCGGTGGTCTTGACCACCTCGACCGGGTCCTGGCCCTCCACCCGGGCCGCCCACGTCGACACGTACGGGACGGTGTAGCCGGAGGTATCCATGCCATGCGCGGCACCCACCATCAACACGACCGATTCGGCCTCCACCTCACCGATCCCACGATGCTGCCGCGCCTCACTGGCGTCCGGGCCATGCAACAGCACGTGTCCCAGCTCATGGGCCAGGGTCTTCACCTGCGCCGCCGGGTCCATGTCCGCACGCACCGACACCACCCGACTGGCGTAATCGGTCAGCCCATTCGCCCCGAAAATCTCCGACGCATCCGCAACCAGCCGCAGCTCAAACCCAGCAGACTGGACCTGGGCGGCGAGGCCCTCCCACAACCCGGCAGGAGCATGCCCCTCCAACAACCGCGGCGCCGGCGGCTCAGGAATCGGCTCACCAGTGGTCTGGGAGGCATCCCAGACGTAGGCGGGGCGGACGCCGACCATCTTCGTGCGCACCGTCTCACCCGCACGCGGCTTCTCACCCTTACCCAGCCGCCGCCACGACTCAGCATCCTGCGGGGTCGCCGAGGCGAACCGTCCCGTCACCGGCGCCAAAATCTGATACCCCGGCTGCCCCTTCGACACCTGGCGACCCAACTGCTGCCACTGCCTATACCCGGCGACATGCGACGGCACCGGGTCCGGCACCAGACCCAGTCCGTAGGCCTCCTGATGCTGGGTGAAGATCAGAATCGTGTTCGCGAACGACCGTGCTCGGAACCGGGCCGCGAACGCCAACGCCCGGGCCCAATCCTCACCGGAGACCAGCTGCTCGACCGCACCCGTCAGTCGCTCATGCAGCGCATCAAGCTTTGCCTCCCGCGCCGCCCGAGCATCCTTGCCCGACGTTGCCATGCCGGTCTCCTTCCGCGAACCTGTCCACCGGGTCGAAGAACCGACCCGGTGACCATCAGGTACGCCGGAACCACCAGCACTAGAAGACGGACAACAAGGAATCCCTACAGTGACCGCCAGGAACCCAACGAACCCGACGTGTCATACCCGGCCTAGCAGGTGCGCTGAGATCAGGCCATGCGTTGCTTCCAAAGATGAGCAGAATCGTCACAAGGAAGCTGCGTTTGGAATCATCAACACTGAAGCGATCTCGACTTCTTGACCACAGTGCGGGCACTTGGCGTGCCCATCAGTGAGTGGTGTGACGGGCCGAGCGCGTTGCTGAGACTGGTCACGGTACTCAGTAGGAAGGAGGCCAGTGATGCGTCGAAATTGTCGCGCAGCATTGCCTCGGCTGCGCCATCCCACCTCGTGCATCAGTTCACCGACAGGACGTCGGCTGCGCGCGAGCAGTGTCGCGAGCTGGACGCAGCGAACCCGCGTCAGGTACTTCATCGGGCTGATCCCGTACCGTCGCGCGAAAACTCTACCCAACTGAGACGGCGAAATGTGCACCTCTCTTGCCAGTGACTCCAGAGTCCATTGCACTTCCGGCCGGTCGTTGAGTAGTGATGCAGCAATCTCAGCAGGGTCAGGTTCCGCCACTTGACGTAGAGACCCCATGCGGTTGCGACTCATGGGAGCCTCCGAAGACCCATCCGCGTGGGCCTGTCAAGTTTTCTGTGTAAGTGGTGTGGTGGTGGGTGTTACAGGTGGGGGGTGATGCGCTCGGGGTAGACGAGCGCGAGTTGTTGGAGGGCCTTCTTCCAGTTCGTGGTCACGGCTCCTTCGACGAGCCGGCCGGGGGCGCGGCGTTTGTTCGCGGGTAGGCCCTTCTCGCGGGCTCGCTCCCGGGCGCGTTTGTCCTCGATGTCGCAGATCGCCAGCCACAGCAGCTTGACGACCGCGGCGTCGTTGGGGAAGTGACCGCGGTTCTTTGTGACCTTGCGCAGCTGGTAGTTGATCGACTCGATCGCGTTGGTGGTGTAGATGACCCGGCGCAGCTGCGGGGGGAAGGCCAGGAACGGGGTGAACCTCTCCCAGGCGTCGGTGAAGGTCTTGACCGTCGAGGGGTAGCGCCGGCCCAGCTCGCTGTCCGCGAACGTTTCCAGGGCCTCGCGCGCGGCCGTCTCGTTGGGTGCGGCGTAGATCGGCTTCAGGGCCGTGGAGACCGCTTTGCGATCGCTGTAGGACACGAACCGGTTCGCCGCGCGGATCAGATGGACCACGCACGTCTGCACCGTCGCTTCGGGCCAGGTCGCCGCGATCGCTTCGGGGAACCCGGTCAGCCCGTCGCAGCACACGATCAACACGTCCCGGATCCCGCGATTGGCCAGTTCGGAGCACACGCTCGCCCAGAACTTCGCGCCCTCACTGGTCTGGACCCAGATGCCCAGCACGTGCTTGATCCCATCGATGTCCACGCCCACGGCCAGGTGAGCGGCCTTGTTGCGCACGTGCCCGCCGTCGCGGACCTTGACGATGATCGCGTCGAGATAGATCACCGGGTAGAGCGCGTCCAGCGGGCGGTGCTGCCAGGCCAGGACTTCCTCGGCGATCTGATCGGTGACCTTCGCGATCGTCTCGTGACTCAACTCGGTACCGATGGTCGCGTTCAGGTGGTGCTGGATATCGCGCACCGTCATGCCCCCGGCGTACAGGCTGATGATCATCGCGTCCAGGCCGTCCAGGCGCCGCTGTCCCTTGGGCACCAGCATTGGGGTGAACGTCCCGGCCCGGTCCCGCGGCACGGCCAGCTCGATGTCTCCGACCTCGGTGGACAGCGTCTTGGGGCTCGTGCCGTTACGGGAGTTCGGATGCCAGGACGCTTGGGCGTCGCCGCGCTCGTAGCCCACGTGCTCGGTCAACTCCGCGTCCAAGCCCCGTTCCAGGGCCGCCTTGAGCATCCCGCCCAACAACCCGCCCTCGCCCGTGATCGGCTCACCGGCATCGATCTGCGCGAACACCTCGTCCAACGCACCCGACGCCGTCAACCGATCCGCCAACTCCTTTTGCCGACGCCGCCGCTCAGCACGCTCTTCACTAATCGCCATGGTCTCCATCATCAACTCCTTCTCAAGAAACCACCCCCCTTACACAGACAAGCTGACACCCCCATCCGCGTGGAGGTCGAGTGCTTAGCGCGACAGGGCTCGATCACTGCGCAAGAGGAGAACGATGCCCATGAACCCGACAAGGCATGCAGCCGCTGTGAGCGCCAGCGAAACCTGGTACCCCTCAGTCCCGCAGGAGGGTTCACGGGCCATGAACGCCGCGTAGATGCTGCCTAGCAACGTGACGGAGATCAGGCTGCCGAACTCGTATGACACTTCCTCGACGCCGGAGGCCATCCCGGCCCGATCAGCAGACACGTTGGAAATGATCGTGGAGGAAGCCACTGTGATCAGGACTCCAATTCCTGTGCCCGCGAGGAACAGGCTGACCGCGAACATCCACAAGTTCGCCTCCAGAACCAGGGTTGCCAGTGCATAACCCCCGCCCGCAACAACACAGCCCGCGCAGAGCAGGCGACGTCGCCCGACACGGGAAAGCAGTGAACCTGCAAGGAAGGGAGCATGAAGTCAGACTCCCGATCATTGGGGCATGTGTTCGGAGGCAAGTCGCGCGAAGATGAGGGTGTCGGTCCATTCGCCCTTGCTGAACCAGTCCTGGACGTGATGTGCTTCGAGCCGGAGCCCGACACGACGAGCGAGTGCTGCCGAGGCGCTGTTGCGGGCATCCATCTGCGCGGTGATGCGGTGGAGTTTGTAGTGGTCGAACCCGAGGGCGATTACTGCTCGGACGGCTTCGCTGGCGAAGCCGCGCCCACTGTGGTCTGGGTCGAGGACCCACCCGATCTCGCCTTGGCGCTGTTCGTGATCGGTGAGCCAGAGGGCGACGTCTCCGATCGGGACGCCGTCATGTTCGATGACCAGCGCAAGCGCACCAGCGTCGCCATCGATGTCAGTCTTCGCTAGCCGCTCGGCGAGCTTTTCGCGGGTGACTTCTGCGGTCCATGGCTCGTCCAACAGGTGGCGGGCAACGTCGGGTCGCGAGTACAGCTCGTGAAGCCATTCGGCATCGTCGACGTTATGCGGACGGAGATGGAGTCGCTCCGTCACCAACGGCCACTGGGCGGTGGGCTTGAGATCGCGCCTGTAATGAAACAACTCCTGGTGCTGTCCTGCGGGCGTGGTCCCTACGGATCGCTCGACCTCACGGAACCCTGCGGTCGTCAAGCATCGCTGGGAGGCCTTGTTCTCCGGGAGTGTGCGTGCCGTCAAGGTTCGAAGTCCACTGTTGTGTGCGAAGCGCGATGCCAGCTCCAGTCCTCGACGGGCGTGCCCCTCTCCGCGTGCATCGGGGTGAATCCAGAACCCGACCTCGGCAGCCTCGGAGCTGACGTCGAAGAGCACCAAGGAGCCCACGAACCGGTCCGTCTCGGCGTCGGCAAGTGCGAGGACTGCCAAGGTGCCCGACGACAGGCCCGCCGCAACTTCTTCGCGGATCATGCGTTGCACGGACTCGGGGGTGTAGTCGGGCTCGGGCAGGTGGCCGAAGCGCCGCACAGCTTCATCCTTGGTGCCGGCTGCATACGTGTCTGCGTCCAGCTCTGAGAGGGGGCGTAGGCGAGTGTTCTCATAGGTGATCGGAAGGGTGGTGGCATCCAGCATGCGCTAAAACTAACATAGAATGGATAGCTAACTGAAGCGTGTTTGGTTAGGCTGGTGGGGTGAGCTACTGGGAACACCGCAAACCTGTGCGACGCCTCCGCGCAGTGGACATCGTGGAGGTTGCGAGGGCATCGGTGAGGCTGCTGGACGAAGGCGGGTTGAGGGCCCTCACCCTGCGATCTGTGGCGCAACAGGTGGGTGTCGCTCCAGCCAGCCTGTACTCCCGCGTCGAATCCGTCGACGATCTGTTCGACCTCGCCCTCGACACAGCGCTTGCAGACGATCCCGTGATGTCCGAGTCGATCCGCAACGCCGACCTGCCTGCCCTGATGCACGCCTTCTTCGCGCACCTCACGACCCACCGGTGGGCCGGTCAGGTCATCGGTATGCGCGCTCCCAGGGGCCCGGCGTACCTGGCCCTTTCCGAGCGGATGTGCGTCCTGCTCGAACAAGCGGGTACCCCGGATCCGCTGGGAACTGCCTACCGATTGTCCAACCTGGTGATTGGCGCCTCGCTGACCGCACCCATGGCGTCTGACGAGAAGCGCGTCGCCATTGACCCTGACCAAGCTCCTACCTATGCGCGGCTCCACGCGACGCACCACATCAGCCCACGCGAGATTCTCTCCGACGGCCTCATGGCACTCCTGTCGTGAGGGGGCCTTTTGATTCGGGGCTGCCCTGCGTTGCTGATGGCCACGGGCTGGTCTCCGTGAGAGTGCGCCCAATCGCAGTGCGCCGATATTCGGACGGGCTGATCCCGACGACGTCGGTGAACTGCCGTGCGGCATGCCCACGGCTGCGCCACCCGACTTTTATCATGGCGACGCCGATTGGAAGATCAGTCTCGACCAAAAGGTGAGCCAGCCGATGGGCCCGAATGTGAGCCAGGTACCGCATGGGCGGCATCCCGAATCGTTGTGTGAACGCTCTGCCCAGCTGTGACACCGAGAGGTGAACCAGCGCGGCAAGGTCACGGAGCCGCCAATCCCGTTGAGGTGCTTCTGCGAGCAGCCGCGCTGCCAGTTCTGTGGATGTTTCACCGGAACGGTGCTCCGTGGCACTCCTAGCTGTTGACGTGTAGCGGCAGGCCTGGTGCCGCGCAGCGATGGTCATCGACGGCGCCTCCTCGACTTCACCTGCTGCGTCTGCGCACGGTGTGCAGGCGGTGAAGAACCGGTGGTCTTGAACAAGTCCACCCATGCCTCGACGGGCAGATCCTTCGGGAGTCCTGCAGCGGTCATGCCGTGGCGTGTCAGCCACGCCTGTGCGGTCTGTGGTGACCCGAGTGAGGTGGTGCGCGCGAGGATCTGTGCAAGCCCGCGGCCGGGGCCGGTGTAGACGCGGTGGACCAGGGCATGGAACTGGCGTCGCCGTGTCGGGGACAGCAGCGGATGTTCGCGACGGTGGATGGTGAGGATTCCGCCGTCGACTCCCGGACGCGGGGTGAACGCGCGAGCGGGAACACGACTGTGCAGCGTGAACTCGAACCAAGGCGCCCATTGCGCCGTCATCATCGTGGCACCGCCGACACCCGCTCTGCGCCGCGCGACTTCCCATTGCACGAGCACGATTGCATCGGTCCATGCCGGGGAGTGCAGGATGCGGCGCAGTATGGCCGTGGTCTGGTGAAACGGCAGGTTGCCGACGAGCACATGCGCAGATGTTGGAAGCCGGTAGGTCAGGAAGTCGTCGGCGACGACCTCCACGTGCGACGGGAGTCGTTGGGTCAAGCGTTGGGCGAGCCTGGTGTCGATCTCGACGGCTGTCACCGGTCGCCCGAGCTGGGCCAGCGGGGTGGTGAGTGCTCCGTCACCGGGGCCGATCTCGATGATCGGGCCCTCGGTGGCAGCCACGAGCCGTGTGATCGTGGCAATGGTGGATGGGTCAGTCAGGAAGTTCTGGCCGTGCTCATGACGGCCACCTCGATAGGTAGGCACTGTTTGCTCCGTGGTTGTTGCGGAGCCGGGCACGCTGAAAGAGCCGCCCGGCCGTGATCACCGGGTGCGGGAGCAACAACCTGTGGAGGGTGCCCGCCGCTGTTAGCGGCTGCGCAGACGCAGCGAAGCAGTGCCGTAGAACAACATGCCCACCAGCGTAGGTGACCCCGCTGCCGGTCAGCGACTCAATATCCCGTCTCTGCCCAAAGACGCGGAGATTCGTATCAATGCTGGCCAGTACGAATCCCGAGCTAACCCACGGCCGCAGAGCCTCGGCATCATCGAGATTCGTTCCGTGAGAGACCTCGACAGATCTGCCACGCCTCTTGCAGATCGAGGTTGGGAGGCTGCCAGCTCACCTGTGTGGCGACCAGGTGGGGTTGACTCGGGGTGGCGATGCTGACTCTGTTGACGTGCTACTGCGCCGACGCGGGCACCTTGCGTCTCGACTTGGTGAACTGTGATTGTCATCCTATTTCGGGCAGCGTCAACCGCTGGCCTTTCCATCGTTTGCGCAGCCACCGGTCGTGTGATGCAACGACGACAGTGCCAGGGTATTGGGCGAGTGCGTATTCGAGCGCGGTGACGAGGCTGAGCGAAAAGTGGTTGGTCGGCTCATCCAGCAGCAGGATCTCTGGGGGGTCAGCCAGGAGTACCGCGAGGGCAAGGCGACGCTGTTGGCCGACGCTGAGTTCCTGCACGCATCGATTGTGGTCTCGACCAGCAACCAGTCCGAAGGTGCCCAGCGGCACTCGTGCCGCACGCTCCATGCCGACCAGATCCGTGTAGGCGTCGAGTGCGGTGCGAGCCGGACCGCGATCGTAGGGGTCAGGTAGGGCGGTCTCTTGCGCAAGCAGCCCTACGCGGTCGACCGGTGCGCGAGTGACCTGCCCGCTGCTGGGTTCCAGCGTGCCGGCGAGCAGGCCGAGCAAGGTCGATTTGCCCGACCCGTTCGGGCCGGTTATGAGCCACTTCTCGCCTCGGCTGATGCTGAGCGACGTGGCCGGGAGCCGATTTTTCAGCGTTACGTTGACGGTGGTGAGCACGGGTTCAAGGGCGCCGATGGCACGCGGGGCGCCAGCAACGGTGAGCCCTTGGAATTCGAGTTCCCGTGGCGGCTTCCGGATCTGGCGGTCTTCAAGGTCCGTCAGGCGTGCGCGAGCGTCGTTGACGCGGCGAGATACGACCTGCGCGTTGCGGTCAGCGTAAAACTTCTGTGCCATGCGTACCTCGGTACGCGGGCGCCAATCCGAGTGCCCCACCGTCTGCTGATCCTTCACCGCTTTACGAAGCCGGGAAAGCTCGGCCTGTTCATCGCGATACTGCCGTTCCCACCTCTGCCGTGCTTCAGCTCGTGCGGTCAGGTAGTCGCTGTAGCTGCCTGTGAAACGGGTGAGGCCGATCCCGGTTCCCGTGCCGTCGTGAACCAGCGGCCCCGCGACCGCGTGCGGGAGTGGCGAAGGGTCGAGATCGAGCAGCGACGTGACCGTCTCATCGAGAAAGGCCCGATCGTGACTGGCGATCAGCAGCGGACCCCGCCACGCCGTGAGCACGCTGACGAGATAGGCGGTCGCGGCATCATCGAGGTGATTTGTCGGCTCATCCAGCAGCAGCACATCCGGTGCACTTAGCAGCAGCCACGCTAGGGCGAGCCGAGCTCGCTGCCCACCGGAGAGCGCTCCTACAAGCCGGCGGCGGTCGATGTCCCCGATCCCGAGACCGGCCAGCATGCCGGAAATCCTCGCGTCGATCTCCCACGCTCCAAGGCGCTCGGCCGTCTCCAGGGCACGTGCGTAGTCGTCGGCCGTGACAGGATCGTCGGGGTGGTCTGCAAGGGCGACGCCGAGCCTGCTGACCTCTTCGGCGGCACGACGAGACGGCGCGACCGCGGTCTCGATAGCATTATCGATGGTCTCGGTAGCAGAGAACGGGTGCTCCTGATGTAGCAGCCCGAACACCGGCGCATCGGCATCCGGCGCATTCACGGTGACCGTTCCCGATGCCGGCTCCAAGACTCCGGCGATCGCCTTCAGCAACGTCGACTTACCCGACCCGTTTTCCCCGATGAGTCCTACTCGGGCACCGGCAGGCACGACGAACGACACATCTGTGAGGACCCGCCGATCAGGATAGGAGAACGAGAGACCCTCCACCCGTAGATGCGAGCCCGCGGCAGTGAACGACGATGAAGTAAGTACATGAGGCATGAGCGAGATCCCGAAGACGTGACGAAACCTGCCGGGCAGACGGCCTCGGACGCAGGTCAGGGAAACGCTCAAATGGTCACGGACCCAGTCTACCGAGTCTTGTCATCGGATCAACCAAGCGGGATGCCGATTGGGTACGGAGCACTCGACGCCTACTCGGGTGCCCGGCGGTTCAAAAGGCCGCTGGTCTGGCTCACCTGCTGAGTATGACGGTGTCGATGCGGGTGATGTCGGCTGGTGACGGCTATAGGTACCTGCTGCGCACTGTGGCGGCTGGTGATGGTGACCGGTCGCTGTCGACTCCGTTGACCCGTTACTACGCCGCGGCTGGCACCCCACCTGGACGCTGGCTCGGCTCTGGCGTCACTGCTTTGGGTAATGGTGAAATCGCCTCTGGAGCGCAGGTGTCGGAGGCGCAGCTTCAGTTGCTGGTGGGGATGGGGCGGGATCCGATTACTGGTGTGCCGTTGGGGCGGGCGTATCCGGTGTACAGCTCGACGGCGGAGCGGGTCGCGGACCGTGTCGCGCAGCTGGACCCTGCCCTGGGGGCGGTGGAGCGGGGGCGGGTCGTTGCGCAGATTGAGGCGGAGGAGGCTGCGCGGGGGTCGCGGCGTGCGGTGGCGGGGTTTGATTTCACGTTCAGTGTGCCGAAGTCGGCGTCGGTGTTGTGGGCGGTTGCGGACGCGGGGACGCAGGCGTTGATTGCGCAAGCCCATCATGAGGCGGTTGCGGCCGTGGTTGCGTTCATGGAGCGCGAAGTAGCAGCCACCCGCACGGGCGCAACCGCGGGCGATGGCGCGGTTGCACAGGTCGACGTCACCGGGCTCATAGCGACGGCGTTCGATCACTTCGACTCCCGCGCCGGGGACCCGCACTTGCACACGCATGTGGTGATCAGCAACAAGGCCCAAACGGTGTTGGATGGGAAGTGGCGGAGTCTGGATGGGCGGCCGATGCATGCCGCGGTCGTGGCGTTGTCGGAGCTGCACGAGGCCGTGTTCGCCGATCACATGACCCGCACGTTCGGCGTGAGCTGGGAGGTGCGGGAGATGGGCCGTGACCGGAACCCGTCATGGGCGATCACCGACGTCCCCGAGGAACTGGTGGCGGAGTTCTCGACCCGCTCCCGGCACATCAACGAGGCGACCGACGCGCTGATTGCTGACTACGTGACCCAGCACGGCAAACGCCCCTCGCCGGCGACCATCATGAAACTGCGCGCCCAGGCCACGCTCGCGACGCGTCCGGAGAAACAGGTCCGCTCGCTTGCGGAGCTGACAGCCGAGTGGCGCACCCGCGCCAGCCAGCAGCTCGGTATGGATGCCACCGCGTGGGCGCGGACCGTCACGGGTGGGGAGCGGCAGCTGTTGTTGCGGGCTGATGATGTGCCGTTGGATCTGATCGGGCAGGTGGGGCGGTCGGTGGTCGAGGTGGTTGGTGAGAAGCGTTCGACGTGGCGGCGCTGGAACCTGATGGCCGAAGCCGCCCGTCAGACGATGGGGTGGCGGTTCGCCACCGTCGAGGACCGCGAAGCCATCACCGCCATGGTCGCCGACGCCGCCGAACACGCGTCCCTGCGCCTGACCCCACCCGAGCTAGCAACCAGTCCGGTCGAGTTCCGCCGCACCGACGGCACCAGCGTGTTCCATCCGAAGCACTCGACCGTGTTCTCCTCCGACACCCTCCTGGCCGCCGAAGACCGCCTCCTGCAACGGGCCCGCGCCACCACCGGCCCGAGCATCGACCTCGCCACCGTCGAAACGATCACGAGCAAGCCTGACGCCGAGGGGCGGATGCTCGGTCCCGACCAGGCCGCAGCTTTGGCGTCGGTCGCGGTCTCGGGCCGGGTGGTGGATGTGTTGGTGGGGCCGGCGGGGGCTGGCAAGACGACCGCCATGAATGCGCTGCGTCGGGCGTGGGAAACTGAGCATGGTGCCGGGTCGGTGGTGGGGCTGGCCCCCTCGGCGGTGGCGGCGCAGGTGCTGGCCGACGATCTGGGGATCGCCACGGAGAACACGGCGAAGTGGTGGACCACCCACCAACACACCGGCGCCACCGTCCAGGCCGGGCAGCTCGTCATCATCGACGAAGCCTCCCTCGCCGGCACCCTGTCCTTGGATCGGATCACGCAGGCAGCGGAGGAGGCGGGGGCGAAGGTGCTTCTGGTCGGTGACTATGCCCAGCTCCAGTCCGTCGATGCCGGTGGTGCGTTCAGCCTGTTGATCCACGACCGTGACGATGCTCCCGAACTGGTCGATGTCCACCGCTTCACCCATGCCTGGGAGAAGACCGCGTCCCTGGAGCTGCGGCACGGCCGCACCCCAGTCATCGAGACCTACCTGGCACATGATCGCATCCACGACGGTGACGCCGAGGCCATGACCGATGCCGCCTACACCGCCTGGCGCCACGACCGACAGGCAGGTCTGGCGTCGGTGCTGATTGCCGAAACCCGCGAGAACGTCACCGCCCTCAACGTCCGCGCCCGCACTGACCTGATCCTTGACGGCACGCTGAAGCCCGGCCCCGAAATCACCCTGTCCGACGGATCGGCAGCGGGCGTGGGGGACACGATCATCACCCGCCGCAACGACCGGCGGCTGCGGAACCGGCACGGCTGGGTCCGCAACGGCCAAACCTGGACCATCACCGCCGTTCGTGACGACGGGTCGGTCACGATCCGCCCACCCGGTACCCGGTTCGGCAACAGCATCGTCCTGCCCGCCGACTACGTGGCCGAGCACGTCGACCTCGGCTACGCCGTCACCGCCCACCGCGCCCAAGGCCTCACCACCGACACCGCACACGTCCTCGTCGAACCCACCACCACGCGGGAGAACCTGTATGTCGCGATGACGCGTGGGCGGGAGTCGAACCGGGCCTACGTCATCCTTGACCGCCCTGACGAGCACGCCACCGCGCATCCGGGCGACAATCCCGACGCCACCGCCCGCACTGTCCTCTACGGCGTGCTCCAACACAGCGGTGCTGAGCTGTCGGCGCACGAGACCATCACCGCCGAGCAGGACCGGTGGGGCTCGATCGCCCAACTCGCCGCCGAATACGAAACCATCGCCGCCGCAGCCCAACACGACCGCTGGGCTGCTCTCATCACGACCAGCGGCCTGACCACCGACCAAGCAGACGCCGTGATCGACTCCGACGCCTTCGGCGCGTTGACTGCGGAACTGCGCCGGGCCGAAGCCAACCACCACAACGTCGACACCCTCCTGCCACGCCTCATCAAGGCGCGCAGGTTCGCCGACGCCGACGACATCGCCTCCGTCATCCACCACCGCCTCACCCACGCCACCACCCGCCCCGCCGGCTCCGGCCGCACACGCCAGGCCCCGCGCCTCATCGCCGGGCTGATCCCCGAAGCCACCGGCCCCATGACCCCCGACATGCAACAAGCCCTGACCGAGCGCCGACACCTCATCGAAACCCGAGCAGAAGCCGTCCTTGACACCGCCCTCCACACGCAAGAACCCTGGACCACAGCACTCGGTCCGATACCCGCCGGCGGTCGGGAGCGGAAGCAGTGGCGACGCCGCGCCCTGGTTGTCGCTGCCTACCGTGACCGGTACCAGATCACCGACCCGGACCCGCTCGGCGCCCAACCGGAAGGCACGGCGCAGAAGATCGACCGCGCCCGAGCCGAAACAGCACTACGGACACTGATCCGCCCGACCATCCACGACGAGCGCCGGCGCCCCGCACCGCAGGCGTCTCGCCAATTGGTCTAGCGGGCGTCTGGGGCACGTTGCGGGCAGAGGTGGGGTGCGATCAGGAGAAGGCCGTAGGCGAGGACGAGGAAAAACGCGACCGGGCCTTGCTGGTTCCCTGAAAGCGTCGGGTACTGACCGGCGGCGGCTCCGTACACGATGGCATCCAGTAGGAGCCCGGTTGCTGAGATCGTGGTACCGAACAGCAGCCGGAGCATCAACGAATCATCGCGGCGCTTACGGAACAACAGGTAGCCGGCCATGGCGACGCCGAGAGCGAGCAGACTGAACACGATGATCACCGGTACGCCACTCCAGGCCCCGGCGTCAGGGACGAGGGCTGTACCTGCCGTGACAAGCAGCCCGGTGGCGATCACCCAGATCACGACGCCATACCCAACTGCAACGAGCACGTCGCGTCGGCTGGGCAGCGGGGGAGGAGCGGTAGGCAGCATACGACCATATTACTGAAACGACTGTGGTAAGAATAGGGTGTGGCCCGCCCAAAGAACCCTCAGCGCACCAGTGACCTGCTTGACGCCGCAGCTCAGGTGCTGCAGGAGCGCGGTATCGCCGGTGTCACCCTGCGGCCACTCGCTGCGGAGTTGGGAGTCTCGCCGCGAACGCTGCTGTATCACTTCGGCAGCAAGGAAAAGCTGATCACCCAGGCCATCCGGCACCTCCGCCACCAGCAACCCACACTCGCGAAGGCACTTGCTGCAGACCATCAGTCCAGCACGGGTGCGGTGGCCCTTGGCGAGGTGGTCAGGAGCATGTGGGAGGAGCAGAAGCAGGAGCAAGCGCGGCCCTTCCTCGCGCTGTACTTCGAACTCGCCGCCCTAGCCATCCGCGACCCCGACACGTACGGAACCATGCTCCACGAACTCGACCACGAGTGGACCGACGCGATCACCAGTCATCTACAGACCCGCGGCCTTGATGCGCACGAGGCTGCTTCGCGGATGAAAATGCTGATGATCCGGTACCGCGGGGCACTGCACTACGGGCTCGTCACAGGAGACTGGGACGCGGCTGACGCGGCGATACACGCTGCCGTCGGCGCTACTGACGTGTGAACGCCCAGGAATATCTGCCCGTAGCTGTGGCCGTGGTGCGGGCCCGCGGAGGGGGCTTGTTGATGGCCCTCATGTTCTCGGGGGTTCGAGGCCGGGGCGCCTGGTCGATGTCGCTACGCGTCGGCACTACATCGAGCGGCCGGGCGACTCGGATACCGGTGCGTTGCGCCGTTGGAAATCGGCAGACAGTTCCGCCCGTTCCTGGAGATGCTGAGGCGGAAGGTGCTCGACGTCGTTCGCCGAGGCCACCAGCCGGGCAGTTCCTGCGCGGAGAAGCTCGTGGGTGCCAATACTCGACACGCTCGTAACCGGCCCGGGCACCGCTGCGACATCACGACCCAAGCGATGCGCTTCTCGGGCCACGCCCAAGGCTCCTGATCGTGCGGCCGCTTCGACGATCACCGTTGTGCCAGACAAGGCAGCAAGCAGCCGATTGCGAGCTAGGAAGCGATGCCGCGTCGGCACAGCCCCGGGAGGCAGCTCGCTCACCAGGGCACCGACATCAGCGACCTGGTTCAGCAGGTCGCGATGCCCGCGAGGGTAGAGCCGGTCCACGCCTACGGCCAGCACCGCGATCGTGTCACCACCAGCAGCCAACGCTCCACGATGCACTGCACCCTCGACCCCAAAAGCACCACCAGCGACCAACAGGCGCTCCCGACTCGCCAGATCACCAGCCAACTCGCTGGCGACCCGCTCCCCATAAGACGTGGACGCACGAGAACCGGTCACGGTGACCAGGTCCTCCAACGGGCGCGCGAGGAACGACGTCGCGCCACGCACGAACAGAACATACGGGGCACGCTCTCCAAGATCATCCAAAGCCCGCGGCCACTCCACGTCACCCGCAATCAACGTGGCGAAGCCCCCGTTCTCGACCGTCCGCAACCGCTCACTGAGCCGCTCGACCTCCTGTGGAGAGAGCCGGTCACGCCACACCTGTGCATCCACCCGGCTCAGACCCGGAACTGCGGCATCACTGTCGAGCAGCCTCAGAGTCTCGACAGCACCCCGCTGCTGTAGCAGACGACCAGTCGTTGCATCGTCGGGCTCGGCCAACAACGACAGCACCACCCGGGCACGACGTTCATCAACACCAAGACCAGCAACACCAGACATGACGGCTCCTCCTCGACCGGACTTCGCCGAGAAGGTGCACCAACGCAGCCCGCGAGCCTCGCGAGGCGGTTAGGCCGTCGGTGCTGGTGAACGCGACGGCAAGCGCCGCTCGCGACGCTCAGCAGCGCGGGCTCGCACCAACAACACCACGCTTACCGGGCCCATCACTAGGAACTTGAACGCGTTCCAAATGGACAGCAGCACCAGCAGGTGGAACCACCCCGGCGCACCGCGGTCGATGAGAATCGTCAGGATGTTCGCGACCCCGAGGTACGGGATGGCCAGCATCATCGCCGGGACGCCCCACTTCAGCCCGCGTCGCCTGCGGAGCTTGTCCAACACGATGTTGGTCGGCATGTAGCGGCGCAGGAAGTCACGCGTGTGGATGCTGACGATCCAGATCAGGCGAAACATGAGCACAGTCCCCTCCTCGTCTCCGGCGACAAGGAATCGAGAAGGACCGCTCCGGCCGAAGCCAGCTGGTCGTCCCACCACGTCCGGCGGTGGGTCACGCAGGTGGAGGCCGCCTACCCACAAGATACCGCCGTTGACGTTGCGTTGGAAGAGTCCCGGTGCTTGGTGACATGACCCGCTTGGGCTCTCACCCCCAGAAGATTGGATCCTGGTGGCTGCCGATGTAGTCGAGCAGTGACTGGACGTTCTTCGTCGGACGCTTGCGGGTGTACTCGTGGAACTTCATGTACCGGTCGCGCCAGTAGATGCTCCACTGCCCAGTCTTGACGGTATAGCGGAGGCGCGCGACCGGGAACAGTGTCCAGTCTCCCTGCCCGTCCCAGGGCGGCCTCGTCTCGATGATCGTGACGTGCCGGTCGGCAATCTCGGCTTCTACCCGCACTTGATCCCACAGGTGCTCGGGCACGCGTTCACGGCACCAGCGGCCGATGCGCAGCAGGTCGGTCTCGGGCATCGCCATACGTCCATTCTGCTATCCGAGCTCCTCGGTAGCCTCGAAGCTGTGGCGGATACCAAGCAGACGAAGACCATCGGGGAGCATCACGTTGCGGCGGAGCTGGCCCGACGTGGCTGGGCGCCGGCGCTGGGTCAAGTCTCTTTGAGTGGTGTACCCCGTTCTCCTTCGGGTGGTGGTCAGCGGGGTGGTTGGTCTCAGGCTGTTAGAGCGGGTAAGGCGACGGGCTTGGCCTCCTTCCCTTCGGGGGTCTCCACGATGCTCAACCGGCACGCGGTGAGTACCTCGAGGCTGAGGTAGCGGCGCCCCTCGACCCATTCATCGGTCTGCTCGGCGAGCACCGCGCCGACCAAGCGCGTGATGGCGCCGCGGTTGGGGAAGATCCCTACCGCGTCGGTACGCCGACGGATCTCCTTGTTCAACCGCTCGGTGGGGTTGTTCGACCAGATCTGACGCCACACCTTCTTCGGGAAACCCGTGAATGCCAACAGGTCCGCGCGCGCCGCGTCCAAGTGCTCAGCGACCTGGGGAAGCGCGTCGGCGACGTAGTCGATGAGCCGCTCGAACTGCGCGTGGACAGCCGCGGCGTCGGGCTGGTCGTAGACGCTGTGCAGCATGGCTTTGACGGCCGGCCACATGCTCTTGGGCGTGATGCTCATCAGGTTCGCGGCGTAGTGCGTGCGGCAGCGCTGCCAGATCGCGCCGGGCAGGTTGGCCGTGATCGCTTCGACCAGACCCGCGTGAGCATCACTGGTGACCAGGCGTACCCCGCCCAGGCCGCGGGCAACGAGATCGGCGAAGAACTCGTTCCACGCAGCCCCTGTCTCGGATGTGGCCACGCGCATGCCCAGCACTTCGCGGTGCCCATCACCGTTGACGCCCGTGGCGAGCAGGACCACCGCGTTCACGACGCGCCCGTCTTCGCGCACCTTGATCGTCAAGGCGTCGGCACTGACGAACGTGAACGGGCCGGCATCGTCCAGGGGCCGGTGACGGAAGGCTTCCACGACCTGGTCGAGCTCGCCTGCCATGCGGCTGACCTGAGACTTCGACAACGAATCGATCCCGAGCGTTTTGACCAGCTTGTCCATGCGGCGGGTGGAGACCCCGGCGAGGTAGCAGTCCGCGACCACGGTGATCAGTGCGGACTCAGCGCGCTTTCGACGGTCCAGGAGCCATTCGGGGAAGTAGGTGCCGGTGCGCAGTTTGGGGATGGCCACGTCGATCGTGCCGACCCGGGTGTCCAGGGGGCGGTGTCGGTAGCCATTGCGTTGCGCGAGGCGCTCGCTGCTGGGCTGGCCGTACTCGGCTCCCACGATCGCGTCGGCGTCTGCGGACAGTAGAGCGTTGATCGTGGTCTGCAACAGGCTACGCATCAGGTCGGGGCTGGCTTCGGACAGGGCCTCGCCAAGCAGGCGCGCAGGGTCGATGATGTGTGGAGCGGTCATCGCGATGATCTCCGTTCGAGAGTGCTGTGAGAGGTTCACTCGAAGAATCACGCGGTGACCGCGTCCTCGTCCAGGACGATCACGGCGACCGCGCTACACCACTATCAGGGACGTAACTCGGCGCTGACGCGGGACGGCCTGGAGCGCACCGACATCCTCGCCGTGCTTGCCGACCCGGATAACCGTCGGATGGTCGAGATTCAGGTGAAGACGGCGCGTGGGGCGGCATGGCGGTCGATCAGCTGGCCGCTCGGATCGAAGTCGCAAGGGCCGAGCCAGCACGAGCGGGAGTACTACGTCATGGTGGCTGTTCCTCACGATCTCACCCTGACGCCGCGGAACTTCGTCGTGCCGCGCTCGCACGTCGCCGCCGCCGCGTGGATCGAGCACATGAACTGGCTGACCGAGCCCGGAATCGAGCCGGGCAAGCGGAACGCGCCGGTCGAACGGTCACGGGTGCTGCTCTCCACGTTCGAGCGCTGCGAAGATCGCTGGGACCTGCTGCTGGTCAACGAGTCGGAGGCGCCGGTGTTGCTCCCGGAGCGCTACCGGGAACTCGCGCAGGAGGAGCGCGTCGGGCTGCCTCCGGGGCACGCCTGGCACGCCGTACTGCCGGAGTGGTGATGCCGTCATGAGTCCCGATGTTGACCGCCCTGCTCGCAGCACGATCAAGCTCAATCCAGCGCAGGTCGCCGTGCTCGAGTGGATACAGAGCGGCTGCCCTGACGGTGTCTATCCGAACGACTCGTACACGCACCGGATCACGGCGCGAGCGCTTGCCAGCCGGGGCCTGGTGCGTATCAGTGGGCATGGCGCGTCGTGGCGGGCAGAGCCGACGGAGCGAGGCCGTGTGTGGCCGGAGCCGACCGAAGAGGACGAAGCTCTAGAGCGATCGGCTCGAGCACCGAAGCCCCCCGCTGTCGTTGCTGCTGACGAGGAGCACGTTGGGGCGACAGTGCGTGCGATGCGTCGCGTTCAGCGCACAGGGTCTGGGAAATCATCGCAGAAGCCGCGCACCCGCCAGGTGCAGAAGCAGGAGACGTACATGAGGTACAAGGTCGTGGTGACACGCGTGCAGGTCGCCGAGCGGTGGGTGCGGGCGACTGACGAAGAGGACGCGGCGAAGAAGGTGCAGGAGGAGTTCAGCCGTCCGTATGGCTACTTCGGCTCCTGGAAGGACGTCGCATCCGAGGTTGAGGTGGTCGAAGCCGAGCAGACGACGGTGATCCGACCGAATCTGTTGTCCGAGTCCGGGCCGATGCTGCTCTCGCTCAAGGACGCCGGGAAGGCACTCGGCATTCCCTACTCGGCCGTCTACGAGCTGACCAATCGCGGGGATATCGAGCACACGAAGATCGGCAGCAGGAAGTACATCTCCCGCGAGTCTCTGATGGCGTTCATCAAGGAGAACACGCATCGGGGATACTCCGGCTGAGGCGGGTGGTCGGGGTTCCCAGGGACGCTTTGGGGCCGCTACTGCCGGACTGGGCTTCGCCGGGGGAGGACGGTATGTTCCTCCTCCCTGCCCTCCCGGAAAGGAGCCCTCCGCTATGCCAAGACGCCTCCATTACCTCCGTCTCGCCGACTATGGCAAGGACTCTATTGCTGCCAACACCGCCGTCTTCGATAACGACCCGAGTATCTCGACTCGGGTCGTTTCTGTTGGTGGGCACACGTCGTCGTGCACCTTCATCTCCGCCTTCTGCATCGACCTGGCGCACCCGATCCGAGTCATCGGATCGACATCGCATGCCCGGTCGCTGCACGCCGAGTTCACTGTGTTCGAGGGGCAGACCCGAGTGGCCTGCTGGTACAAGCCCGTCGTGAAGCGACTGTTCTGGATGGGCTACCCGCTGGAGGTGCACAGTTACGTCCCTGATAGTGGTGTAGCGCGGTCGCCGTGATCGTCCTGGACGAGGACGCGGTCACCGCGTGATTCTTCGAGTGAACCTCTCACAGCACTCTCGAACGGAGATCATCGCGATGACCGCTCCACACATCATCGACCCTGCGCGCCTGCTTGGCGAGGCCCTGTCCGAAGCCAGCCCCGACCTGATGCGTAGCCTGTTGCAGACCACGATCAACGCTCTACTGTCCGCAGACGCCGACGCGATCGTGGGAGCCGAGTACGGCCAGCCCAGCAGCGAGCGCCTCGCGCAACGCAATGGCTACCGACACCGCCCCCTGGACACCCGGGTCGGCACGATCGACGTGGCCATCCCCAAACTGCGCACCGGCACCTACTTCCCCGAATGGCTCCTGGACCGTCGAAAGCGCGCTGAGTCCGCACTGATCACCGTGGTCGCGGACTGCTACCTCGCCGGGGTCTCCACCCGCCGCATGGACAAGCTGGTCAAAACGCTCGGGATCGATTCGTTGTCGAAGTCTCAGGTCAGCCGCATGGCAGGCGAGCTCGACCAGGTCGTGGAAGCCTTCCGTCACCGGCCCCTGGACGATGCCGGCCCGTTCACGTTCGTCAGTGCCGACGCCTTGACGATCAAGGTGCGCGAAGACGGGCGCGTCGTGAACGCGGTGGTCCTGCTCGCCACGGGCGTCAACGGTGATGGGCACCGCGAAGTGCTGGGCATGCGCGTGGCCACATCCGAGACAGGGGCTGCGTGGAACGAGTTCTTCGCCGATCTCGTTGCCCGCGGCCTGGGCGGGGTACGCCTGGTCACCAGTGATGCTCACGCGGGTCTGGTCGAAGCGATCACGGCCAACCTGCCCGGCGCGATCTGGCAGCGCTGCCGCACGCACTACGCCGCGAACCTGATGAGCATCACGCCCAAGAGCATGTGGCCGGCCGTCAAAGCCATGCTGCACAGCGTCTACGACCAGCCCGACGCCGCGGCTGTCCACGCGCAGTTCGAGCGGCTCATCGACTACGTCGCCGACGCGCTTCCCCAGGTCGCTGAGCACTTGGACGCGGCGCGCGCGGACCTGTTGGCATTCACGGGTTTCCCGAAGAAGGTGTGGCGTCAGATCTGGTCGAACAACCCCACCGAGCGGTTGAACAAGGAGATCCGTCGGCGTACCGACGCGGTAGGGATCTTCCCCAACCGCGGCGCCATCACGCGCTTGGTCGGCGCGGTGCTCGCCGAGCAGACCGATGAATGGGTCGAGGGGCGCCGCTACCTCAGCCTCGAGGTACTCACCGCGTGCCGGTTGAGCATCGTGGAGACCCCCGAAGGGAAGGAGGCCAAGCCCGTCGCCTTACCCGCTCTAACAGCCTGAGACCAACCACCCCGCTGACCACCACCCGAAGGAGAACGGGGTACACCACTCAAAGAGACTTGACCAGGTGCACTCCTGGCTGACACCGGAGCTGGAGGAACGGATCGAGCTGAGTCGGCGCTTCGACCCGGGGACACTGCCGAAGACGGTGGCGCTGGAACCGACGTACATCGCGACGTCTGTCTGCTGATGAACGCCGAGCCGTATCCCTCCTGGGACGAGATGCTGAACCCGAGGCTGCAGTCGTGGCGTGATGATGCCGCCCGGCAGGCTCGCCGCCCGATGTTCGCTGACGACCGTCCGTGTGACGACTGCCGACGTGATCCGTACATCGTTATCGCCCAGCTTGAGGACGACTCCACGGCGCATCGGTGGCCGCATTGGATGCAGCACACGCTCCGGGAACACCTGATCGACGTGCGCGGGGAGCTGTCTGAAGCGCTGGCGCGCCGGCCTCATGCCGGAGCGACGATTGCCGCGTACCTCGACGGTGCTGGGTTTCGGCCTCGTCATACGTGGGATGAGGCGACGCGGCAGGCCGTGCAGATCGTGACTGACCAGGCGGTGCTCGTCGACCTGTGGCTGCGCTACCGGATGGCGACGCTGGCGCCGTGGCCGAAGCGGGTGCGGCGAGCAGCTCTTCACGAAAAGCGCCGGTCATGAGATAATTGGTGTAGATCGTGACGCTCGGTTGAGCCCGTCCGGCTCCCCGTCGCGAGACTCCTCTCGGCGCGGCACCTTAGCGGTGTCAGTGGCCGTCGGTAGCGTAGGACACGCCCCGAGAGCACAACTTAAGACGCGCCTCAGCGCGGAGGAGAACCAGCACAGCATGACATCGCTCAGCACCAGGTGGTCGCACGGCCCCAGCAGTACAAGGCGTAACCGTGACGTCCGCCGTCAGGAGGTCACCCGATGACCCCGTCGGTGCCGGACGAGACGCGAGACACGCACGAAGAGCTGCTCGCCCAGCTCCGAGACCTGGTACCGGGCGCCTTCCTCGACGGCGAGCTTGACCGGGATGCGCTGCTTGGCGTGCTCGGGTTGAACGAGACGTCGAAGCCTGCCTTCTCGTTCACCTGGCCCGGCATCGAGCGGGCGCGCCAGGACGCGCGTGTCCCGACCACGGCAACGCTCGTTCCCGACGAGGATGCGTCCCTGCACTGGTCTGACGCTCACGACGTTCTGATCGAGGGCGACAACCTGCAGGTGCTGAAGCTCCTGAAGAACGGGTACTCGCGAGCCGTCAAGCTGATCTACATCGACCCGCCCTACA
Organism: Propionibacteriaceae bacterium ZF39; assembly: GCA_039565995.1. Classification (GTDB taxonomy): domain Bacteria; phylum Actinomycetota; class Actinomycetes; order Propionibacteriales; family Propionibacteriaceae; genus Enemella; species Enemella fulvus. The sequence goes on from CP154795.1 coordinate 3,875,072, forward strand.
ACACGGGCGATACCTTCACCTACAACGACGACTTCGCAGTGCCCGAGCGTCAGTACCTTGAGGAGACCGGCCAGGTCGACGACCAGGGCAACGCAATGACCAGCCGGATCGAGACTGGCGGGCGCAAGCACGCGCCGTGGCTGACCATGATGTTCCCGCGCCTCGCGCTGGCTCGCCACCTGCTGCGTCGTGATGGCGTAATCCTTGTCTCCATCGACAACAACGAGGTGCACCACCTGCGGCTCCTGCTCGACGCCGTGTTCGGCGCGGAGAACTTCGTCGACATGATGACCTGGCGCGGTGCCCGTAAGGGTGACGCGAAGCTGACTGGCGGCGGACAGGACTATGTCCTCGTCTACGCCCGTGATCGCTCCTACCTCAAGGCCAACGACATCCGCTGGCGTGAGCGCAAGGAGGGCCTCGAGCCGATCTACGCGAAGGCCGCGGAACTTCGTAAGAAGCATGGAGACGACTTCGACGCCGCGAGCAAGGAAATGCGGGACTGGTACAAGTCACTCGCGGATGAAGACCCGGCAAAGGCGCACGCGCACTACAACCGTATTGATGACAAGGGCGTCTGGTTCTCGGACAACATCTCCAGTCCGAACTACCGCGAGAACCTGATCTACGACTGGAAGGGATACAGCCCGCCAGCGAATGGCTGGCGTTACGAGCGAGCCACGATGGAGCGTCTTGACGCCGAGGGCCGCCTCATCTATCCCGAGGATGTGCGTAGGCGTGTCCAGATCAAGTCGTATCTGCACATGCGCGAGGAGTGGGCTCCCGCGTCCGTCTTCTACCGGGATCGTCGTGGCGCTTCGTCGAGTCTTGACTCACTGATGGGTGCCAAGGTCTTTGACGATCCGAAGAGTACCGACGTGCTTGCCCGTCTGTTCCACGCCATCACCGACGACGGCGACCTGATCCTCGACTTCTTCGCAGGCTCTGGCTCCACCGGTCAGGCGGTGTGGGAGCAGAATCCGAAGGACGGCAAGACCCGCCACTGGATCCTGGTGCAGGTGCCGGAGAAGCCTGATGCGTCCGAGGAATCGGGCAAGAACGCGCTGGCCGCTGGGTACGAGACAATCTTCGAGGTGACGGCGGAGCGGCTGCGCCGTGCCGCCACGTCCCTGCAGCAGGAGACGCTCGACGCTCCGCAGCTCGGCTTCCGGATCTTCCGCACCCGTCCGACGAACCTCGTCATTGACAAGCCGCTCCTCGCGACCGCGGAGCTTACCGGCCAGAGTTACCTGGCGCAGGTGCTCGATCACACGGCGGGAGCTCCGGTTGTCGACGGTGCGGCGCCGCTCGACGTGGCGTGGGAGGTGGCGCTCAAGGCCACGGGTACGAAGCTCGACGCGCGAGTGACGACGCACGACGTCGGTGGCGTGACGGTCTACGAGTTCACGCCTGCCGAGGCGCAGACCTCCTCGGGACGTCTCCTGATCTCGCTGGATGCGTTCTCACTGGCGACGGCGGATGCACTGGGTCTGAGCGACGACGACACGCTGATCCTTCGTGGCGATCAGGTCGAGGACTCGGTGACGCTGACGTTGGCGCCGCGGTTGCAGTCAAAGCTGATTCTTCTGGAGCGGGTGCCTCGTGAAGTTTCGCTTTGATGATCAGCCGCACCAGTCGGCCGCCGTCTCTGCGGTGGTCGACCTGTTTGAGGGTGCCCTGGTGCCACCGCGCGACGCGCTTGCTGGGCAGGCGCCTGGTGCGGACGGGCATGCGGGGTTCACACTGGAGCGCGATGTCCTCACCGACAATCTGAGGACGATCACCGCCCGCGAGGCCGTTGAGTCGCAGGCTCAGCTTGAGTTGCTGGCGGAGACAGATCTCGAGGGTACCGATCGTGAGTTCCCGAACTTCTCCGTCGAGATGGAGACGGGTACCGGCAAGACCTACGTGTATATCTCGACGGCGCTGCGTCTGGCGGAGCTGTATGGGCTGCGGAAGTTCGTGATCCTGGTGCACTCGATCGCGATTCGTGCTGGCGTGGTGAAGACGTTTGAGCAGACCGAGGAGCACTTCCGGCTGAAGTATCCCGGCGTCCCGTACAAGTGGGGTGTGCTCGGGGAGAACTCGGCACTGAACGACTTCACCGAGCCGTCGGGCACGGTGCAGTTCCTGGTCGCGAGCGTGCAGGCTCTCGATAAGCCGGACACGAACACCCTCTATGCCAGCGCTGAGCAGCCGCAGCTGTGGGGCGATGCGCTCAGCGGTGTGCAGCAGATCGCGAAGGCTCGCCCGGTCGTCCTGATCGATGAGCCCCAGAACATGGCGACGCCGCTGCGCCGTCAGGCGATCGCCACCCTGAATCCGCTGGTGGCGTTGCGCTACAGCGCGACCCACAAGGAGCCGTTCAACCTCGTGCACCGGCTTGGCCCGAAGCAGGCGGCAGAGGCTGGCCTGGTCAAGCGGGTATCGGTCAAGGGCATTGTCGCAGGCGAGGACGGCAAGCCCTACGTCCGCCTCGACAAGCTCCGCAGCGTCCGCAAGCGTCTGATGGCTGAGGCCGTCATCGACAAGGCCGGCGGCAAGCGGGTGCCGGTGGTGCTGCAGAACGGCACCGACCTGTTCGAGGAGTCCGGCAGTCTGCCACAGTACCGCGGCCTGGTGGTTGACAGCATCGAGCGCAAGCCCGACCGGGTGATCTTCGAGAACGGTCTCGTCGTGCACGCCGGAACTGAGACCGGTGTCGATGCCGAGGCGGTCTGGCGTGACCAGATCCGCCACACGATCCGCACGCACCTGGCCCGTCAGGGGCAGATCGATTCGATGAACCGTGGCGTCAAGGCGCTGTCGCTGTTCTTCGTCGAGCGCGTGGCTGATTACGCCGGTGACGAGGCGGTGCTGCCCGCGATGTTCGATGAGCTGTTCCGTGAGGAGTGGCTGCGCGCCGGCTATCCCGAGAACGAGATGCCCGACGCGGCCGAGCTGCGGGTAGCATACTTCCCATCGACCAAGACGGGCATCCTGAAGGACACCTCCGGGCGAGCCTCGGACGCTGAGCTGGAGGCGCGGGCGTACCAGGAGATCATCGCCAACAAGGAACTCATTCTTGATCGCGCCAATCCGCGCGCGTTCATTTTCTCCCACTCCGCGCTCAAGGAGGGCTGGGATAACCCGAACGTCTTCCAGGTCGGGTTCCTGCGCCACACCCGCTCCGAGCTGGAGCGTCGCCAGCAGCTCGGCCGCGGCCTGCGTCTGCCGGTCGACCAGTCCGGTCACCGTGTCATGGACCCGGCGATCAACCGGCTCACGCTCATCGTCGACGAGTCCTTCACCGAGTTCCGTGACGGCCTGAACGCCGAATACATCGCCTCTGGTGGCGGCTCCGGCGATACAGGCCCTGAGGTCGACAACGCCGACAACGAGGTCATCGTCCGCAGGCGCCCTGCCCTGTTCGACAGCCCCGAGTTCGCTGAGCTGTGGAAGCGCATCCGCTACAAGGCGCGCTACCGCGTCACCGTGGAGCCAGAGGCACTCCGCATCGTGGTCGCCGCATCGGAGCACCTGGCCGACCTCGAATTCATCGAGCGCCGCGCCAACGTTGTGCAGTCCGCCGATCTCGTTTACGACGACGAGGGGCACGTCATCACAGCAGACTCTGCCGTGGCCGAGTCGCGCGGTGAGCGCATCGTCGTCGTAGGCCAGCGCCTGCCTGACGTCGTGCAGCTCATTGAGGACCAGCTGCAGTACGGCAAGTTCCCCCTCCAGCTCACCCGACCCACCGTGGCCGGGATCGTGCGCGAGATCCTGAACTACCCCGAACGCGACTACGCCCGGCACGTCCTCGACGACCCTGACCGCTGGGCACGAATCGTGGCGAACGCCATCCGCATAGAGACGATCGAGCAGATGGTCCGCGGCATTAGCTACGAACCCATCGAGGAATCCGACTGGTGGGACGCGGAGGTCGTCTTCCTCGAGGTCGAGTCCAAGAACCCGCCGCAGCCTCTGCCCGGCAACCCTGACCCCAAGAACGGTGTCATCGCCGCACCCGAGGGCGGCGTGAACCTCTACGACCACGTCGACTACGACAGTCACGTCGAGCGCGCCTTCGCCGCGCAGCTAGAGAACAACCGCGAGCACGTCAAGCTGTTCACCAAACTGCCGCGCCGCTTCCGCGTCCGCACACCTGTGGGCGAATACTCGCCGGACTGGGCCATTGTCTACGACGAGAACGGCACCCAGCGGCTGTACCTCGTCCGCGAGACCAAGGACACCCGCAACCTTGACGACCTCGACTGGGACGAGGCGATGCGCATCCGCTTTGCGGACCACCACTTCGACGCCGCACCGATCGGGCCGGTCGACTACAACTACACGACCGACACGCACGGGCTGCTGATTGGCGAAGGAGGTGCAGACTGATGACGGAGAGCAACACGGATGATTCGCAAGTTGCCGACGGATCCGGAGTCGGTGCGTTGATGGCCGATCCCGTTCTTCCTCTCTCGCTCATGAATCGTGACCGATTCTTGGGCCTGTTCTACGACCCGGAACGCTTCGACATCCACGCGAAGACGGTCATGCACCTGCATGTCCTGCGTATCGACGGCGGAGACTTCGCGATCAAGCCGCTGTTCAAGGAGCTGGTGAACAACAGCATCAGTTACGTGCTGTCGCGGCAGAACCTGGGCAAGCTCACGAGCGATCTCAGCCGCATGGGTGAGTTCTTTAGGAAAGCGCAGATCCAGTTCAAAGCGCCGGATCCCAACGCGGGCGAAGGCGGAGAGCTGCTCCTCTACTCCTTCCTCGAAGCTCACCTTGGGGCGCCGAAGATCCTCTCGAAGATGGAACTCAAGACGTCGTCAGAGCACTACGTACACGGCACAGATGGGGTGCATCTGCTCGAGGTTGCTCCGGGCGACTACCAGCTGATCTTCGGAGAGTCCAAGATGTACGGCGATGTCGTCGGGACTGTCGGGTCGAGCGCTCGTCGTGGTGTGAAGGCAGCCTTTGCAAGCATGGGCAAGGTTCAAGAGGACGACTTCGATTTCGATACCTGGCTCGTCGAGTCCGAGCTTCTCAAGGAGAGTCTCGACGACGACAAGGTCGAACTTCTGGCATCGATACTCTTGCCGCCGGCCTCGGGGGCGCCCGCGATCACGAAGTCGAATGCATTTGGGGTTTTCATCGGCTTCGAGCTGGACGTGACCACCTTCCCGTTCGCAGACCATACGGCCGAGGAAATTGAGACACATCTGCGCGATCTCGCCCTCGCGGCTATAACCGCTGAAGTTGACACCATCAATGCTGAGATTCAGAACCGCGGGCTTGGCGGGTACCAATTCCACATCTACGTGGTGCCGTTCCTGAAACGAAATGTCAACGGCACTGTGCGTGGCGTCGAGGACATCCGAATTGATCTCGCTTCTGAGCTCAGCGGCAAGAACCTACGCCCACCGAAGGATAAGGCGAAGAAGTGACGTCGCGTACGGCTGCTGATCTACTCAGCGAAATGATCCTCCAGCGTGCGGACTTTCAGTCCGCATACGGCGGTCTTGAGCGCGCCGTCGCGGAGTCGTTCCTCTCGGGCGAGGTGAGCCAGGCACTGAATCCGGTCGATGCCAAGCACCTCTTACGCTATGCCGACGTGCTTTCGCACTCCAGCGATGCGCGTCATCGGGAGCTGGCATACACGGCGATTGCGCTGCTTCGCGAGTACGACACTGCCGTGGGGCTCGGACAGGAACTGAGTGACCGGGTGCTCGCGGTCGCGGAGGCAGTGCTTGTCCAGCTCGGGAACTTTCCTGGAATCCGAACCCTACAGAAGGGTGTCGGCAGCCGCTACGCACTGCCACTATCTCGCGGCGCGCTACGCATCGCGAAGGAGGTGCTGCAGCGCACAAGTAAGGGCGATGCTACACTTACTGATGCGCAATATGCGATAACGGAGAAGATGCGCGGCGAGGACTACTTCAGCTTCTCGGGTCCTACGTCGCTCGGCAAGTCGTTCATCATTAAGGACGCGCTCTACGACATCGTTCGCCGAGACGAGCTCAACGACCACTGCGTAGTTGTCCTCGTTCCAACGAAGGCACTCATCGGCCAGACGGCGGCCGATCTCAGAAATCTCCTGTCCGAAGTTCCCGAAGTGAACGTCGCGACCTACCCATCGCTGCCGAAACTACTGCGCCAGAAGTACCGGCGCACCATCTTTGTTCTGACTCCTGAACGGTTGCTCCGCTACCTGGCGGATCCGGTGCGTGAGATTGACTACCTTGTGGTCGACGAGGCGCAGAAGGTCATCGCCAAGAACGATGCGCGCAGCTCGCTCTACTACCACGCGATCGTCGAAGCGACCCGTCGGTTCGCGACGAAGCTCGTCTTCGCATCGCCGAGCATCGCGAACCCAGAGCTGTTCCTGGAGCTGTTCGGTAAAGCGACCAACGGTGCGTTGGCCGTTAAGGAGCGGACGGTCGCGCAGCATCGATACTTCGTTGACCTGGTCGCTCAACGTCAGTACTACTTCTCCGGGATAGACGCGACACCACAGGAACTCGAAGCCACTCCTCGACAGACGGGCGTGGTCGATCTCATTCTGTCTCGGAGCGGGGATCGCAAGGCAATCATCTACATCAACGGGTCGTTGAAGTCTGCGGAGTTCGCACTTCGGCTTGCGGAGCGTCGTGACGTGGTTTCCGACGAGAAGGTCGATGATCTGATCAAGCACGTTCGCGAGTACGTGCACAAGGACTATTTCCTCGCGAGCACCTTGAGCCGTGGCGTCGCCTTCCATCACGGCAAGATGCCCCAGGAAGTGCGTGAACGTGTCGAGCAAGCGTTCGCGGATCCCGACTCACCGATCCAGTTCGTGGTCTGCACGTCGACGTTGCTTGAAGGAGTGAACCTCCCGGCGAAGAACATCTTCGTTCTCAGCGACAAGCACGGCAATAGCTCCTTCACGAAGATCGACTTCGAGAATCTCGCTGGCCGCGCTGGTCGTCTCACCTACGATTTCTCCGGCAACGTCGTCTGCGTGCGCGAAGAGGCAAACCGCTGGGCTGACAGGACCCGGGCACTGATTCCTCGGGCCGAACCCGATCCCGCCGAGAGCTTCCTCGTCAATCCTGCGAACAACCGGAAGAAGGAATACACGGACATCGCGCGGATCCTGCGAGGCGAGAGCCTGCCGGGCACGCCGTCGGCAGATCAGCAGCGAAGCGTTGAGCAGTATGCATCCATACTGACCCTGCATCAGCTCGACAACCAGCAGACGCCGCTTCGGAGCTACTTCCTCGACAAGGTCAAGGATGGGCGCGAACTACTCCGGAAAGCGGCCGCTTCGGTTGAAGTGCCAACCGACGTGTTGCGCCGCTCCCCGAACATCCTTCCGGAGTACCAGGACCGCGTGTGGGCTGATCTCACGAGCGGCTCTGCGGCACCGCTCGTCGCTGACGATGCAGACCTCGCGGACGTCAACACGTTCCTCAACGTACTCAGCCGCCTGAGCAACCTCTATGGGTGGCGAACGACTGAGGTTTCGGGAACAGACCCTCTCATGCCCAAGAACGCCGATGCTGACGGCTGGGAACGCCGCCTCTACTATTGGGCACTCCTCATGCGCGGTTGGGTACGGGGCGATCCGATCAGCCGAGTGATCTCCAGCTCAATCGCGTACTACACCCAGCGTGGATGGATCACCTACCGCGACTACTCGCGTGACGAGAGTCTCGTAAACGAACCTTTCGACCGAAACTCGGCGAAGCACGTGAACCTCATCATCGAGTGGACGCTGCGGGACATCGAGGGCGGCCTGCGGTTCCGCATCATCGGGTACCTGCAGAACTTCTTCGATGTGAGCCTCATGTCACTCGGGAGAGACAGAGCCGGAGTCAACGTTGCGACCCTTGTCGAGTACGGCACGACTGATCGGCGGGCGATTCAGCTCCAAGAGGTCGGGTTCGGTCGGTCCGTCGCAACGGAGCTTCTGGCCGATCACGCCGATGCGCTGCAGTTCTCTGCCGACGATGAACTCGAAGAGTTTCACTATGAAATGGTGCTGGCAAGCACCGCGCTGTCCGACGAGGCGCGGGCCGAAATCGAGAACATCATGGTCAAGGTGCAAGTTGATGACACTGCAGCGTAGCCACGGAGCTGCGGTACCTGAGTCGGTGGAGGTTCCGGTGACGCTCGCGCCGACCCCGTCGCCTTCCTCGCCAAAGCCGCTCAGGATGTCGGAGACCAACCGTATTGTCAGCTCAGGCGCCGAAGCTTGGAGGAAAGACATGACATCCGACGCGTATTCGTTCCCTGTCGCGATCGCACGCCTTAGCGAGGGAGAAACGTCGCGTGAGCCGCAGAACATCCGCGCAATCAAGTGGCTGCTCGACCAGCCCGGTCGATCCGTTGCGGTGGTGACACCACAGAAGCAGTTCCATGGCGACAGTCTGAAGCGCCTGGTGGCTCAGCCTGGAGTGCTGCATCTCAGCTGGCGAGGACTATCGGTGGGATCGCTCTCTGGGCGTCGAGTGCTCTACGCCTGGCCCGACCGCAAGCACCTGAACGAACTGTGGGACGTCGATGCGGAAGTGCTCGCGGTCATCGAGTGGAACGAGAACGAGACCGCCGAGTGGATCGAGGATGCCCGGCCAATCCAGCTTCTCCGGGGCAAGATCGTGCAGCCCACCCCTCCGTCAGAGGACGATGATCGGGAGGTGTCCGAGCCGCTGCCGAATGGTGTTGAGGCGATCCTGGAGCACATCGCGGCATGGGCGGCGGGATACTCCACCGGGCTGAAGTGGAACGAAGAAGACAAGCTCAAGGCGGACATGATGAACCGGCCGGAGCGGTGGGCGCCGATCACTGTCGAGCAGGTGCGCACGAAGTGTCGGGCGCTCGGCATGCGCCCGGACGATGTCGACACCATCGCGGGATTCCTGCAGCGACGGAAGGAAGGCCGGCGCTTCAACGTGCAGAGTTCGTACCGCACGTTCCACTTCAACTAGGACTGCGTGATGGTCAGAGAGCAGAAGCCGTCAAGGCACCAGGCGATCAGCGCGGAAGCTCAGCAGATGCTGGCGCTGGGAGAATCGGGGCGCTTCGAGTTCAAGCGTGATGTGGATGCCGTATCAGTGAAGCTGCTTGCCACGCTGGCCAACTGGGTCGCTCTGGATCCCGGTCGAGAGGTTGCCAATCTTCTGGTGGGCGTCGATGAGATCGAGGATCCAGCGACTGGCCTAGTTTCCGGAGAACCATGCGGTCTGGTGAAGGGGCTCGACAAGGCAGTGGCGCGCATCCAGGATCTTGCGAGCAAGACTCGCCCGGTGCCGGTGGACGCCTTCATCGTCGAAGAGAACGTCTCCGATGAGAAGCCTTTCGTGCGAGTGGAAGTGCGACCAACAATGCCGCCGCACTTCGATGACGAAGGCCGACGACAGACCCGCCAAGGCCGCTCTACTCGGGCGCTCACAGACGACGAGTTGCTGCGTGTCTACCTTGATCGGGAGGCCGGGAGTTTCGCTGCCCGATTCCGGCAGACCAGCGACGAGCTTCGTTCGGCTGTTGGGGCTATTGGCGGTCAGGTGGACGACGTCGCTGGGGCGATCGAGGAGAACATCGCGGAGCCGATCCGCAGCTTGACGAAGACAGCTGAGTCGGCTGCCGAGGCTGCCAGGTCAGCCGAAGACTCGGCTGACTCGGCCAGCGCATCCGCCATGAGTGCCGAATACGAAGTGAGCAACGTCCAGCAGCTGGTCAAGGATCTTCACGACACCGTCGAGGACATGCGTGCACAAACGCCAGAGAGCCTTGCCTTCCAGCTCACCAAGCTCCGTCACAGGGTGTGGTGGAATTTCACCGTCGATACGTGGCAGCACACCTCTGCCCTGGCCGATCAGCTCGAACAACGGCTTCGGGTACTTCTCACTCGGGAGATCTCCATCGACGCGGCCTACGGCGGCTGGGAGATCGGGCTATGGGTGGACGTGCTCGAGGTTCGTATGGCACAGCCTCGGCAGCGCGCCACGCAAAAGTGGTGGCGGGCGACGATCCAGACGCTTGAGGAGTACCTCGTTAGCCCGTCATACGGTGCGCCAGAGTTGCCTGACCTTCGAACCGCGCTTAAGGCGGACCTCGACCATGAGCTTAACGACCCTGAGAGTACTACCCGGAAATTCGAGGCACTCCTAGACGATTCCTGATTTCTTGCTATTTACGCGAATTGCAAGTCGTGTTTAAATGGAAAGGAATGAAGGATGATGAATTTACGAAACCATTTGCCTACATGGAGCGCAAGTTCTCAGACATAGAGGCCGCGCTTGCAGACAAGGCGGACAAGTCCGATGTGACGCGAGTGCTAAACGCTCTTGATGCCATTCGCGGAGTTGTGGAAGACGCTGAAACTGAGCGTACTGCTCACGCGGCACAGCTCACTCGTCACGAAGAAGCGATTGTGGACATCGACGAGCGCGTGACTGCCTTGCAGCGTCGAGCCGCCTGAGTAGATTGCGTTCCTACAAGTGCGACTCGTAGCTATTGGTGTGTTGCCTGCGGCGAACGGAGCGCCACTCAAGGCCGGCGTGGTTGCGCCAGCATGCGTTTGATCGTCGACTTGCTCACGTCGTACATCGCCATCAGCTCACGTCGGGTCGACCCGCTGGCGAACAGGCGTCGTGCCTCAGCCTTCTGATCCTCGCTGAGGGCCGCGCGCTTCGCCTTGATGCGAGGTCGAAGCCGGCACGACGGAGCGTGTCCCGGACGGTGTTGCGGCGCAGGTTGTAGCGCTTGGCCAGCTCATACGTGGATGCTCCGGCCTCGTAATCCTCGATCAAGAGTTTGACGACCGACCTGTGGAGCGCGTTCTGGCGGGGGAGCGGGCGGTCGTCTGCCGCTCGTGTCGAGTCGCGTGCGGTGGCCAGGAGATCGGCCAGTTCCGCCGTTTTCCGCGCTTGTTGGCAGTAGTTTCGCAGCAGCCCGACATGTTGAGAATTATGGAGCGGACGCAACTCGGGCAGTCGTTCAAGGATCGTGCTGTTGAGGCTGGTCGCACCGTGACGGCACTCCGGCCAGCCGAGGTGAGGTCCACGACGGGTGGAACGATCTCTGGGGCGTGGTCGTCAACGTCGGCGAGTAAGCGGAAGACCGTCACTCGGATCGGACGCTCCGCTCCGAGGCCCGCCTCCTCGTTCACGACGCACTGTTCGACGAAGTGGAAGGCAGGCCCGACGATTACGGATCGGCCTGATTGCGCAGGCCTATCGCCCGTGCGAGTCGCGCATGACGACCTGGGCGGCGAGCAGATGGGCCCTGACAGTGCCAGGCGAGTAGCCCAGCACTGCTCCGATGCGTTCAAGTGACATGCCTTCGGTGTAGCGAGTCTTCATCTGAGCAGTCTCTTCCCGAGTAGGCGACTGGTTCCGTAGCCTGACTCCGCGCTCGCGGAGGAGGCGCGACAACCGCTCATGCCCGATCCCAACTTCCTTCGCGATCGCCTTCAACGACCGCCCCGACAGGTACGCAGTTTCCGCCTCCTGAAGGGCAGCCTCATCCGGTCGAGACAGCTGAAGGAGGCTACGCCTCCGTGGGCGTGGTGGACACGCACGCCTCCGAATAGCTCTCTGGCTCGCGACCATCCGCGCCAGTGCCGGGGCAAGTTTCGACAAGCCTCCCGCTAGGTCCACTCAGGATAGTACGGGTAATGTGACCCCTTCGATCCAGGAAATGGCTGGTCAGAGACCCTTCGGGGCCTAGGACCAGCCGTTTTCGTGTCGACAGGGTGCCAGGTTCTCCCTCAGCAGCCTCGACGGACGCCCCCGGAGCATGGAGACCCGTCCGCACACGCAAAATGGCCCCTGCCCGGGTGTTTCCGGGCAGGGGCCATCGTCGTGGGTGCTACTTCGTCGTGACGCTCTTCTTCGTGACGGACTTGGTTGTCCGCTTCACCGTGACCCAGGGCGTCGTCGGGGGTCCGGTGCGGTCTTCGCCGGGCGGCGCCTGGGCTCGACGGGGCCGGGTGAACTTCCGTTGTCGGTGCAGAGCGTGCGTCGGTCGCGCCTGGGGCAGGGGCTCGATCACGGCATCTTTGACGACCTTGGGCGGGTTGCCCACGTCGTAGCCGTAGCGGGTGAGCAGCAAGGAGGCGTTGACGGCGGCGAGGATGAAGGCCAGCAGGATGCCGTTGCGCTCAGTGCCACGAACGCGGGTGGAGTGACGGGCCAGGCGTGCGTGGTGAATCTTCAGGCAGGCGTTGGTGGACTCGACCGCTGAGCGCCTGCCGTAGGACGCCTTCCACTAGGTGGTCCCGTAGAGGACGCGCTGGCGCAGGTTGAGCAGGTCGTCCGGCCCGAGGGTCACGGTGGTGCCGCAGCCGCACGGTTCGCCCTCGACACACGAGGTGGTCGGGTAGCGAGAGTCGTCCAGACGCATCGAGGCCGGATGGTTGGGACAAATCATGGTGCCCGAGAGGACCGGATCGCGGTAGCGCTGGGTCCCACGCTCGTAGTTGGGTCTGCCCATGGGGGTGAAGGCGTGGTACTTGCGTTGGTCGTAGCGCGCGCAGAGTGCTGCTGTCTCCTGCGCGCTCATGCCGAGCCCGAACCCACCCAAACGGCGGTCAGCCACGGGGAGGGTGTCCTTGAAGAGCCCGCCGTCCACGTAGACCGTGCCGGGAATCGGGCCAGGACGGGTCCCGCGCTGGCTCTCGTGCAGATCGAGAACCTGCTCGATCCCCCGTGCCGAGACCTGACGCGCCCAACTGTCGGCGTTGAGATAGGTGTAGCCACGGTCAGCGAGGATCGTGGTGGGCTTCCGGTCGGCAGCCTCCATCGCGTCGATGAGAGCGAGTCCGCCCTCCGCCTTGTAGGAGCCTGCGGGGCAGAGCGCAGCGCCTCTGATGAGTCCCGGTCGGGCTGCGCCACCGATGTCGGGAACATCGACGGACAGGTGGAGGTCCCAGCCGTTGAACACCTGCTTGCGCGACCTGTTCTTGCCAGCGCGGTAGCCGTCGCGGGCGTCCGGGTCGATGGTGTGCTGGTGGCGACCGTCGTGGCCTTGGCGTGGCCAGCCCGGCTCATTGCGCGGGGCATCGCCCTCCAGTGCGTCCAGTTCGGGCAGCGAGTCCTCTGGGATGTCCGCCTTCATGAGGTGCTTCCACGAACGCCGTCGAGCGTGGGTCTCGTAGTCGGTGGAGTCGATGGCCTGCGTGTCCGACTGGGCGATCTGAGCCGGGATGAGGTCGCTGGCCAGGGAGGTCATGAAGTCGGCCAGTCCCACAGACAGGCGTGGGCCGAGGACCTCCCCGGTCCTGGGGTCGACACGTTCCTTCATGGCGTTTGCCAGTTCAGTCACGGCCTGTTCGACCAGGTCGTAGGTCCACTCGTGCTGGATGCCGAGGGTCTCCTTCTGGGAGGCGGTGAGCCGAGAGGTCACCCGCGCCGAATCGGAGAGCAGCAGTTCCCCGAAGCCTTCAATCGCAGCGATCTGGAGCACCGTGAAGAGCGCCTCGTAGGTGTACGTGCGCTTGCGGCCTCGGTGCGCAGTCATGTCCTCCTGAACGACCTCCGTGATCCGAGCGGCCCGGACCATGGCATAGGCACGCTTGAAGGTCTGGGAATCGACGGCTCCTGAGTGCCACCTCATGACACCTCACCCCGCTTCCAGCCCGCGGCGGCGAACAGGTAGGCGTCCTGCTCGATGCGCTGGGCCACGAAGGGAGCGATGACCTCCAGCGACTTTGAGGAGACCGTCCCGGCGATGACCATGAACTCCGAGATGCGCACGTCTTGCGCAAGTACGTCAGCCATCCAGGTGGTGCGCAGGCGGGAAGGGCGGAAGGCGACCCAATCGGGCCACTGGATGCCCTGGCGCAGAGCCCCCAGCGGGTCTTTGGCCGTGACCTTCCACCTCCCAACCAGCGAGCCCTCGGGATAGCGCTCGCAAAGGTCGAGCAAGGCAGGTACGTACTGTGCCCGCACGGGAACCACGCGATCTGCTGTCAGAACAACGACGAGCCGAGGGTCGTGCGGGTGACGAGCAACTGTCTCCGCAGTCACGTGCAGCATCTCCCCGGCCTTCAGGCCAGCACCAAGGCCGAGGGTGAGGATGGCGGTGGCCACTCGCTGGCGGTGCGGGGTCGCCTGGTTCTGGGCTGCGGCCCACAGCGCCTCGACTTCCTCCGGGCTGTAGGGCGGCAGGATCGTGTGGTTGTTGGCGAAGGGCTTGGGGTCGGGGGTCCACGGAGCCTTCTTCGTGCAGGCCCTGCCCACCCGACGAAGGTAGCCGCGACGGGTTGAGCGGGTCTCCGTGGACAGGTGCTTCAGTGCGCTTGCGCAGTAGCGCTCCACGTGCGAGGGGACGAAGACCTGCTCCAGGTCCAGGGCAATGTCCTGGGAGTGAGCCCAGACAAGGAAGTAGGTCACGGCGCTGAGGCACTGGAGGGCGGAGGCCACGGACTTGTAGTCGGCAGCACGGCAGGCGTCGATGGCGACAGGGCGCACGATGCCCCAGACCTCAGGGCTCACCAGATGAGCAGCAGGGCGGTAGTGGGCGAAGACACCCTCGGGGGTCGTCACAACGACACCCCCGACGACACGGTGCTTGGCCATGGCTCTCCCTCGTAGACCGAATGGGTCTTATAAGACCCACTAGGTCTACTATAGTTGTCGCCACCGACGATCCTGGAATCGTGCTGCTGCCCTAGGCTTGGCGCATGCCAAGGTCCGGAGGAGATGCCGCTCCGCGCGAGTACGTCGCGCGGGGTCAGTGGCCGTCCGGAAGGCTGCGGAAGGAAGCCCCCGCCTCGGCGGTCTACGGGCAGGAGTTCGTCAAGCGGCTGCTGAAGGCGTTGAAGGCCAAGGGCGACCCGTCGATGCGCAGCATCGAGCGTGAGGCACGGGTCAATAGGCGCACCATCGAGCGGGTGATGGCCGGAGAGGTGCTGCCGGACTTCGGAGCAGTGGCCCGCCTGGAGGTATGGCTGGAGGCAGACCTCTGGCCGGGTCCGGACCTGAGGGCACAGGGACGCACAGACCACCCAACCTGAGCCTGTCCTCACGGTCAGGTGGTCGATCTGGCGCGCCCGAATAGGGCGCGTGATCATCGGTCCCGACGCCCCCGCATCTTGTCAGCGGGCTGGTACATGCCTCGCCGTACGGTGCGCAGTTCACCGCGCTTGACCAGCCGAGTGAGTGCGTCCTGGACCTGCTTGGTCGTCACGTCGGGGTGCTGGTGCTGGACGGCCCGGACGGCCTTGTAGGTCGGGAACTCCTGACTGTCTGCCAAGAGGTCACGGAGCAGTTGAGTGAGGTTGGGGACCCCTGCGGCCCGGAGCCGCTCGTTCATCCCGCCCGGCGTCGTCCTGGGCGCTGCCTCGGGGCTGATCAGTGAGCGGACACGCCTCCAGTTCGTCGTCCCTGCCCGCCGCTGCTGACGTGCCGCCAGTTGCTGGGTCCAGTCGAGTCGAGCCACATCAGCCCGAACTCGCTCTTCGAGTCCTGGTACTTCCTTCATCGCTGCCTCCAGAGTGTCGGTTGTGGTTGCACCGACTCTGTTGGAAGCGAGGCTGGATTTCGGCACGAGACCAGGAGCCTGGTCCTTGGCTAGCACCGGGTCCACAAGAGCGAGGAGTCGTCTGACATGACCTCGGAAGTGCTCACTGGTGAGCGGGCTCGCCTCGATCCCGGCGATCTCATCGGCCCGCGCCCAGCGGGCTCCTTGCGAAGTGAGTCGCAGCGTCTCGCGAGCCATCTGCGCCGAGCGTGCCACCAGGTCATAGCCCTCCCGGCGCTGGCCTGGCAGGTTCTCGCCCGCAGCCTGGGCAAGTACCTCGTCGTCACCTAGCGCGGACTCAACCGCGTACGTCAGGGACATCTGGATCACGTCAGCAAGGTCCAGGGGAACGAACCGAGCAGACAGCACGCCACTGATCCACTCGTCCCAGTTCCGGGCACGGTGGCGCTCGCGCGGGCTCTGCCGATCTCTCTCTATGTGAGGAACGTAGCGGAGGAGAAGGGGATGGGTGAGACTGGCCGGCGATCTCGAACACGCCGATCCGCGCCGTCGTGCCGAATCATTTCTCGTGGGTAGCGCCGTTCAGTAAACGGCAATCCAGGTTGATGAAGTCGCATATTGAAGCACCGTCGAAACGCAAAGGTGACCCCAAACCTGGCTGGAAACAGCGTCAAACTCCGCCTACGGTCCAGGTGTTCGGACACATCTTTCGGAGGTTCCATGGCAGTCAAGGAGTATCGAGACGGGCGAGAGCGGCGCACCGCTGCCATGCTGCCCGAGGTCTTCGATCAGGTGCGCAAGATTGCGCACTACGAGAATCGTTCGCTGGCCTACCAGTTGGGCATGTTCGTCGCAGTTGGCGTGTCCCAGTGGATCGAGAAGAACGGACAGGTTCCCGAGGACGGCCCCAAGTCCTGACAAGCGAAACGCCCCCATCTCTTGGCGGAGGCCGGGGGCGCTTCGGAAGTCCTACCAGGACGCTCGAAAGGAGCGGTTTCATGCTAACACCTGGCGTTGACCAGGCAATCTGTGCCCCGGAGGGCGTGTCTTGAGCACGGCGAAGGCAGGCTACGCGCGACTGCCATTCTCGTGGTTGGAGGACGAGGTGTTCACTGACGTGATGAGCGCGGGGGCATTTAGGCTCCGTGTTCTCCTGACGGCGCACTGTGCCTACGACCTGACTGACGGCTGGGTCTCCGAGAGGCTCATGCGCTCGCTGGTTGACCAGCCCGACAGCCTCGAAGAGTTGCTACGTCTGGGCTACTTGGAGCCTGCCGTTCGCGAGGACCGTGGTGTCCAGATCGAGGGCTACCGCCTCTTGGGGTTCGGGGATGAGCAGATGAGCCGGGACCAGCGCCTGGCTGAGCGTGAGGCGGCACGCAACAGGATGCGCAACGCCCGAGCAAGCAGGAAGGGTAACGGTGTTCGAGCGAACGTTCGCCCGAACGTGCAGGAGAACACTGTCAGAACCGATGACGAACGTTCGCGGCGTAGTAGTAGTGCCAGTAGTAGTGGTAGTGGAAGAGACTCAGTGGTTGCGGCCATCGGTGATCCCACGCTGGAGGTCGCGCAAGGCGCTACGCGCCGCCTCGACGGGAGTGACCGTCTGGCATCCGGTCCGCAGTCCGCGAACCGCCAGCAGCCCATCCAGGCCGACAACAAGCACTGTGACAGTGCCAGCACGTTCGCCCTTCCGGCCACGCCCTTTAGGAACCCGGCCCACCCGCCCCGGGGGAAGCCTGCCGAGTCAGGCGGCTCGGGCAACTACGAGCAGCCTCTGCATGCCTCCCAGGCGGAGATGCTCCTGCTGGCGCGGATCAGTCCCGAGCGCTTCGTCAGGCAGATGAGGGTCAAGGCCGACCAGAAGGGCTGGGCGCACATCGACTGGAGTGGCCTGGTGGCCAAGCAACGTTTCGTCAAGACGCTGGCGGTGCGGCAGGGGGAGGTCGAGGCGCTCTTGCCCCAGGTGGAGGCGTGGCTGGCGGAAGGCGCTCAGTGATCGCTTCGAGTCATTCAGTGCTCGGCCCAGCCTGGCCGGTTCTGTCGGCCTGGCCACCTACGATCAGAAGAGCGGCCCTGAGGGGCTTTGACACGCAGCAAGGCAGGTACATGAAGCGCAGGCCCAAGGGACGGCTCGAACTCACATGGATGGGCAAGGACTCTGCCCTCATTCCCGTCGAGGACGGCAAGTACGACTACGCCTGGGTGGACCCAAGCGACCCCCGTGCCTTGGAGGTCAAGTCCATCGAGGTCGTGGAGCAGGTCGGTGAGGTCGACGGCCCGACTGGGGCGAACGAGAACCTGCTCATCGTCGGAGATTCTGGGGACGCTCTGCGGTCCTTGGGGACGATCCCGGAGTACGCGGACAAGTACCTGGGCCAGGTCAAGTTGGTCTACATCGACCCCCCCTTCAACACCGAGCAGACCTTCGAGCATTATGCGGACCAGTTGGAGCACAGCATCTGGCTGACGATGATGCGTGACCGGATCAGGGACATCAAGCCACTCCTCGCTGATGACGCCTCAGTGTGGGTCCACCTCGATGACGCCGAGGTGCACCGCATGCGCCTGCTCTTGGACGAGGAGTTCGGCCCAGAGAACTTTGTCACCGAGGTGATCTGGCAGAAGGTGTACACGGTAAAGAACAGCGCAAAGCACTTCTCCAAGGACCATGACACCATCTTGGTGTATGCCGTCGATAAGGCCACTTGGAGGCGTAATCGTCTTCCTCGGACCGCAGCCATGGATGCGAGGTACAGCAATCCAGATAATGACCCTAGGGGGCCGTGGAAGGCAAAACCTCTCCAAGCGAACAAGCCATACAGTAAAGGGACGTATTCGGTGCAAACTCCCGGTGGGAGGGTTATCGAGGCTCCCCCTCCTGGCACCTACTGGCGAATTTCACAAGAGGAACTGTTCCGACTGGACCAAGATGGTCAGGTCTGGTGGGGCAAGGATGGGCTCGGCACCCCCAACACGAAGACTTACCTAGGCGTCGTTGAGGGGAAGATTCCTCAGACGATCTGGAGTTACAAGGATGCTGGCCACAACGATCAGGCCAAGAGTGAGGTCCAGGCCGTGGTTCCAGGACATGCGCCCTTCGCGACTCCTAAGCCAGAGAAGTTGCTGCGCAGGGTCATCGAGATAGCGACTAATCCGGGCGAACTTGTGTTGGATGCCTTCGCTGGCTCCGGCACCAGTGCGGCGGTGGCACATAAGTTGAGGCGACGCTGGCTTGCAGTTGAGTTGCAGCCTCAAACGGTTTCAACCTTTACAGCACCTCGGCTTACGAAAGTGGTGGAGGGGCAAGACCTCGGTGGGATCACCTCGACCACAGCGCGGGTCGAGGTGGCCGATCTTCCTGATGGAGTCAGTCCGGAAGACGCTCAGAAGTTCTCCGCGCTCGTCGGAAAGTTCACGGATGACCGACACCTCCCGATCAACGTCGTGACCGAGACCGCGAAGTTCGTTCGACAGGCGGCCAAGACCGACGAGCCGCCCTTGACGCAGGAGGAGTCTAAGACCCTCCTCGCGTTGCTGCGGAAGGCCGGACAGGGAACCGAAGGCGAAGCAACGGTCGATGTCATGCCGCAGGTTCGCAAGGCCCTGCGGGACGCGGCCAAGACGAGAGATGAGTCCACGACCTTGTGGGAAGGCGGCGGCGGATTCACCGTCGCGAAGATGGGTCCGTCCATGTACGAGGTGGATGACGAGGACGGTCAGGTCTTCCTGTCTTCAGAGGCGACGAATGGGGCGTGGTCCAAGGCCATAGCCGGGCAGTTGAAGTTCACCCTCACGCCCGACGATCCTGTGTTCTGCGGTGTGCGGAAGCGTCAGCGACTCGCGGTCATCGACGGCGTGGCCGATCAGAGCGTCGTCCGGACCGTGGTCGAACACCTGGGCGAGAAGGAGAAGGCTGTGATCGTCGCCAAGGGAGTGCTGCCCGAAGCAGCCCAACTCCTCCAGGAGTTGTCGCCGGGGTCCCGGGTGAAGAAGGCTCCCGAGGACATGTTCCCGAAGGGGACGGTGAACTGAGATGGCTGTGGAGATCACTTACGACGAGGCGCTGATCGAGGAGATCGCTGCACGGTTCGACCTTCGCGATCCGAACAAGAACGCGCTGGCGGCAGTAGTGCAGAAGATCGCTGATGGCGGTTCGGGGCTTCAGGAGATGGTCGCGGACCTGGCCACGGGTGTTGGGAAGACGTTCTTAATGTCGTCGCTGATCGAGTATCTGGCGCAGCAGGGCGTTCGGCACGTCCTGGTGGTGACGCCGGGCTCCACGATCCAACGCAAGACGTTGGCGAACTTCGATGCTGCCTCGCACAAGTACGTCGCGGGGGCAGACATCGCGCCCTTTATCGTCACCCCGGACAACTTCCAAGCAGCGAACGTCGGGTCGGTGTTGCGTGACCCGAAGCGGCTGAAGGTGTTCGTCTTCAACGTGCAGCAGTTGATCCGTCCCACCGACAAGGTGAGCCGGAAGGTCCGTGATGAGGACGAGAACCTCGGGGACGCCCTCTACTCGCACCTGACCAATGCCGACGACCTCTTCGTCATCGCGGATGAGCACCACGTCTACCGGGAGAAGGCCAAGGCGTTCTCGGCAGCCATCCGCGACCTGGGCCCGGTCGCCCTGGTCGGGCTCACAGCCACCCCGGACAAGGCTGACTACGCCAAGGTGATCTTCCAGTACACGCTAGGTGAGGCCATCGCTGACGGGCATGTGAAGGTCCCGGTCATCGTCTACCGCAAGGACGGCACGAAGGATGAGCGGACGCAGTTGCAGGACGCGTGCCAGTTGCTCGGGCACAAGGAGAAGTCCTACGAGGTCTATCGCCAAACCAGTCCTGATGCTCCTGCGGTCAATCCAGTGCTGTTCGTCGTTTGCCAGACCATCGAGCACGCCACCGAGGTCGGTCAGTTGCTCGCACAGCCGGGCATGATCGGGGACGGTTCGCAGGTGCTGGAGATCACCTCTCAGTCCTCCGACGAGGCCCTGGAGGCCCTGTCCAAGGTCGAGGAACCTGACTCTCCGATCCGCGCCATCGTCAGCGTGAACATGCTCCGCGAGGGCTGGGACGTGAAGAACATTGCGGTCATCGTGGCCTTGCGGAGGCTGGCCTCCCAGACCCTGACGGAGCAGATTCTTGGCCGTGGCCTGCGGCTGCCCTTCGGACAGCGCACTGGCGTCGCGGATGTCGACCAGGTCGACCTGGTGGCACACGACTCATACCAGCAGTTGCTCTCGCAGAAGGACGTGCTCCGACAGCGCATCCAACTCCCCTCGACGGCAGTCGAGGTGGACGATCAGGGCTTCGCCACCAGCGCCGAGGTCGACCCGAACCAGCCCGTCCCCGTAGACCCCGGTACGGGTTCACCCGAGCCAGGGCAGGTCGGTGGTGCCGGAGGCAGCAGCAGCCTGACTCCCGCCCCCGGCCAGTGGACCCTCTTCGAACTGGAGGACGAGTCCGCTCAGGACGAGGACTACCAGCCGAATCCAGGTCTGATTTTCGAGGAGACCGAGCAGCGGGTGGAGACCAAGATCCCCGAGCCGCAGTACCGCGTCGATGGTGCACCGCAGATCATCTTCCCCAGGCGCGAGTCTCGCCTGGTGCACTCGCCCTTCTCTCTGTCCGACATCCCGGACGGTGACGCCGAGAAGGCAGGGGTGGCCTTCATCAAGGAGGTGCCCACCTTCATCTTCCGTGACGCGCTGGAGGCCAAGCGGAAGGGCGATCAGGTGCAGATCATCAGCACCCCGCAAGGAACGGCGGAGGCCCAACAGACCTTGGCCGGCCTGGACGTGGTGCACGAGGAACTGACCGCCGCGATCATGCAGCAGCCGGAAGTTCCGGCGGAGAAGGCGTCGAAGAACGCCGCGAAGCGCCTGGTGAAGGCGTTCCTGAAGGGCGCAGGCGTCACCAGTGATGACGAGACCGCTGAGTGGGGCACCAAGCGCCGCCAGCAGGCCGTGGAGGGCATGCGGTCGATGATCCGGGACAAGATCACCAACCGGCCCCGGCAGGAGTCGTTCGAGTTCGTCGGCATCACGCTGCCACTGGAGCCCGTCACGGTGGAGCCGGACGCCCCCATGGCCCACAACGTGACCAAGTTCAAGAAGGGCCTCCAGTACGTCGGCTGGAAGAAGAACGTCATGCCGATGGCCACCTTCGACGCCGGGACCACGGAGTGGCAGTTGGCCCTGCTCATGGACCGTGACCCGAACATCCAGTGGTGGGTGCGCATCTACACCAACGGTCAGGCGTTCATCCGCACCACGGACGGCTACTACTTCCCCGACTTCATCGCACTCGACACGGATGGGACCTACTGGCTGATCGAGGGCAAGGCCGACGATCACGCCAAGGACGACTCGGTTCTCCGCAAGAAGAAGGCTGCCGAGGACTGGGCACGGGCTGTGCGGGACGAGGACGACTTCGGCACGTGGCGGTACATGTTCGCCACCGAATCCGACATCAAGCAGGCGGGAGGCTCCTGGAACGCCCTGCTGACGAGCACGAAACCGGAGTAGGGATGGACGAATGACGAGGCACGAGGGCTTCTTCCAGCAGCGTCAACCCGCAGCCGTTCTGAAGCACGCGCTTCTGCGGGAGTACACGAAAGTATTCGCAAGCACCGTTGGCTCTCAGGACCGCGCTCGACCCGTCTGGGTCATCGACGGATATGCAGGAGCCGGTGCGTATGAAGAGCCCGACCCCGAAGGAACCCATCCGGACGGCTCGCCCCTGATCGTTCTGAAGATGGCTGAGGGGTTCCAAAGCAAGCGGGTGATCAAGAGCATCTTCATCGAGTCCGATGCGGCGGCGGTGGAAGCGCTGAACCAGAACGTGACCGCGTTCAGGCAGCGCGGGCTCTCTGCATCCATCCTGCACGGAACGGTCGAAGATCAGATGCCTTCTGCGTGGGCATCTGTCGGCAACGACCCCGTTGTGACGTTCCTCGATCCGTTCGGGGTCGCCATGCTGCGGGACACTATGACGGGCCTGCTGCTGTCTCGCTCTCGTGACCTGCCTCCCTCGGAAGTTCTCCTCAACATCAACCTCGAAGCGGTCTGGAGAATCGGAGGCAACTTGCAGTTTGTGGCAGGTCATGTGGTCCCCTGTCCAGGGCAGGAGGGGGGTGTCCAGCGTATCGACCGCTTCTTCGGGGGAACGGCATGGCGTCAGACGTTCTATGACATGAGGCAGGAACACGGTTCCGCAGCGCGAGCGGCGGAGTACGTGATCGAGAACTACCGCGAGCAGATTCGGCAGGACACCGGCTACGACTCGATGTCCATTCCGGTACGCCGCCGCCCTCACCACGAACCCCTCTTCCTGCTCACTCTTTTCTTCCGACACCCCGTGGGCGGCTACAAGTTCGCGGACGCTGCCTGCCGCGCCACGCGAAAGTGGCGAGAGACCTATCGCAGCCAGGAGTTAGTAGAGTTCTTGGGTCGACAGCAACAAGAATCTCTTTTCGGGGACTCCTTCGAGGCGGAGACCGCAGCGAAGGATGGCGAGCGACAAGAAAAAGAACTGGACGCGGAGTGGGTCCAGAGCATCTGTGACAACGTGCGCCGAATCAACAGTTCGCGGTTGGCGGTGGCCCCGAACGTTAGTCTGATCCTTGGCACTACCTTGGGGCTGGCAGGCGAGCGACACATCCGAAGCGCATGGGACAAACTCGCGGGTGAAGGCTACCTACGTCCGCGCGACACTAAGAAGAAGATGCACTATTCGTCCATGGAGCGCGCTTAGCCGACCGCCCTCTTAGGCATCTCTTCCCACACCAGTCCGTCAAGCAGCCGTCCCTGTTCCTTGGGTGCACGACCGCCCCACTGCTTGTGGAAGAAGGGGACCTGAGCCTCCACACACGCATCCCTGATCTCCCGGACCCATTCCGGGTCCAACGACCTCGCGCGCGGTCCCGACTCGCCTCCGGTGATGACCCAACCGATGCCGGTGAGGTCCATCCCTGCGAGCGAGCCCAGCAGAGGCTCGCACGACAAGAAGCGAACAGCAGCCGGGACCTCTCGCAGGTGGTCGACGCGGTAGAGGTGATCCGCAGTCTCGACACTGACGCCCATCCAGAGATTCGATGGCCAGTCCAACTTGTCAGCGATCTTGGGTAGCCGGGCTGACCGCTTCGTGAGGACCTGGTACGTGTGCTGGGGTGTGTCCGCAATCACCTGGAAGACGTCACGGACGAAGGAGAGTGGCACCTTCGCGTGAAACAGGTCGCTCATCGAGTTGACGAACACGGTTCGCCGCCCGCTCCAGCGGTAGGGCTGGTCAAGCGCCTGGGTGTGCAACGTCAGTGCGAAGCCGGGTCCAGAGGTTCGCGGGTCCCCGTCATTCTGGTAGCGCTCGGAGCCCATTGCCTTCAGACGCTTGGCCATGGTCAACGCGTAGCAGTTGAGACAGCCCTCCGAAATCCGGTCGCAGCCAGTCGTGGGGTTCCACGTGACCTCGGTCCACTCGATCCCTGTCTGCCGCTTCATGTGCACATAGTACGCGAATCACGTACCGTGAATCACGTATCATGACGGCATGTCCGTTGATACGGAGGTTCTGCGCGACCTATCCCGTGCAGCGTTCGGCCAGGCGTATCGGCTGGAGGTCATGCTCGCCGTGGCTGACTCAGACGACGGCTTGATCACACAGACTGAACTGGCGCGCGAACTGGGGGTCTCTGTGAGCAACGTCCAGGCACCCGTCAGAAGTCTGATCGGGTGTGGCTTGCTCACGCAGTTGCCCCAAGGCGACAGCAGGAGCAAGTTCCTCATGCGGAACCGCAGTGCTGCATGGGAATGGGTCAAGGAGTTGCGACTCCAGGCTCAGACGCCAACCCGTACGGTCCTGGAGGACCATCACGCTGGGCAGTAGCAGCCAGTCCGCTGCTTCACCCTTCGACTGGGTTGGCCGTGATGATGCCGCTCTTGGTGTCCCAATGGATGGCCAGGTCGCCCTCCATGACGCCGATGGGCGGGTCCGCCCCCTCGGGCAAGGCGTGGGTCTTCGGCTCCTGTCCCGGAGTGGAATCCACCAAGAGCGGGTCTGCGCCTCCCTCGCCTGCGGCCCCGAAGGCGCGCCCCTGATCCGTGACGGCGCTGAAGGTCACGCTCTTCTCGCCATCCCCACCGCCCACGCAGTCAACCTTGTTCCCCGGTCCAAGCCGCAGAGGTCCGGCGACCTTCCACTCGCGATCCGGACTGACCACGAACTGGCTCTCAACCGCA
This sequence comes from Propionibacteriaceae bacterium ZF39, assembly GCA_039565995.1. Taxonomy (GTDB): domain Bacteria; phylum Actinomycetota; class Actinomycetes; order Propionibacteriales; family Propionibacteriaceae; genus Enemella; species Enemella fulvus. The sequence goes on from CP154795.1 coordinate 3,899,775, forward strand.
GGCCCGCACTCCGGCTTGGCAAGGACGCTTCCGGAAGCGGCGTCGAGCAACTGGAAGACGACCTCCCCTGCCTTGCCCTGTCCGGTCGTTGGCTCATTCCACCGACCCAACAGCAGCAAGTCCATGTCGCTGCCGTAGACCAGGGAGTTGACGGTGGCAGCGCTCGGTGCAGAGTCGCTGGAACTCCAGCCGGTACCGCCGAACGATGACAGCGCGCTCACCGAGCCGGTCTCCCACAGTCCGATGGGGTTCTCGCCCACGGAGGCCGCACCGACCAGTCGGGCCTCGGAGGGAGCGGGAGGGGCCTCCACGACCTCCCCGCCTGGGAGCACCACGACTGCGGTGCGATCTGGGAGGGCGAACCCGAGGCCAATGGCACCCAGTTTCGGGGCGTCGGAGGCGCTTCCATCAACCGTCACTTCCTTGATCAGTGCCCCATCCCCGATGTTGATGAGGGTGACCATCGCGGAGTAGGTCGAGGTGGACAGGCCCTCCCCTTCGACCTTGCCGGTGTCGATGACGGCAATGACCTCTGGCGAGACCTGGCGCAGCACCGGGGGCTGCCCTGTGGCGCGGTCCTCCTCGGCCAGCGGCTTCCAAGCGGTGGCCCACACCTCCGTGCCCTGCGAGTCGTAGGCGCGCACCACGGCCTCGTCCAGGGCGATCACTCGCTTGGCCGTGACGACGGGCGTCATCTGCTCCCATGACGGGGGAATCTGCATGCTCCAGGCCGGCTCTCCGAACACCTCCGCGACTGGCAGAGAGTGTCCGGCTGGCTCGCTGCTGGGCTGTCCCGCTGCTGTCTGCTCCGAGCCCGTGGCCTGCGCCGAGGGACTGGTGCCCGGGGTGGGGTTGGCATCGGGGTTCGCACTGCATGCGCTCACGGACAGGGCCAGGATGGCCAGTGTTGCCAAGGCTTTTCGGGACATGGGCCTCTCCTCCAAGATGACGGTCCCCCTGCGGGATTCGCCCCTGGACACCCTGCCATGGACACTCCTATAGTACAAGTTCTTGTGCTGACTTCCGTCGCGGTTGCGGCTGAGATTGATCGGTGCATGCCCTTCCGCCCGAGCCAGACCTAGCCCGTCTGGCGGCAGCGTTCCAAGAGGGGCGAGAGCGCTCGGGCATGACGTTTGACGAACTTGCCGAAGCGAGCGGACTGGCACGGCAGACGCTGCTCAACCTGAGTGCTGGCCGCTTCTACGGCGACCTGAAGACCTGGGCGATCTTGGCGAAGACGTGGGACGTGTCTCTCGATGACCTGATCGCGCCGATCTGGGACGACTGACCCACGTCCTCCTGCGGAGGGCAGTTCTGTCAGTGCCGCCTGTAAGGCTGGACTCCACCGACAGTTAGGAGTCCCGCATGCCCACGCCACGAATGCCGTCCCAGTCCCAGATCAGGTCACAGATGCGCGCTGCGCAGAGCAAGGTCGAGCGGCAGATCAAGAGCGAAGTCCGCAAGGCCGAGCAGCAGTTCGAGCGCGACCTGAAGGCTGCCCAGCGCAAGGCTGAGAGCGACGCCAAGGCCCAGCAAGGTCGCAACGAACAGGCGGCACAGCGCGAGATCGACAAGTGGGTCAGGGACACCAATCGCAAGTTGCAGTCGGCCAGCCGCCCCTCCGTGACCTACCGGGCCACGGAGGAGCGCACTCTGGGCGCGGTCGCGACCGAGGCCGAGCGTCAGGCCGTTGCACACCCCGAGCGGCGCGACGTGTTCCTCCGCCACGCCTGGGGTGACCGGCAGGGTGCCGCTCAGGAACTCCACGACCTTCTGGAGGGCTTCGGCGTGAGCGTGTGGTTCTCCGAGAAGGATGTTGCCCTGGGTACCTCGTTGGTGCGCGAGATCGACAAGGGCCTGAGGATGTCCCACATCGGGATCGTCCTGGCCACGCCCAACCTGCTGAAGAGCCTCGCAGCCGAGGGGATCGCGGACAAGGAGTTGTCAGCCCTGCTGGCCACGGACCGCGTGATTCCGGTCGTCCACGGCATCTCCTACGAGGACCTGCGCGATGAGAGCCCGTTGCTGGCCTCCCGATCCGGCCTGAGCACCGGGGAGGACTCCTTGGAGCAGGTCGCGGTGAAGATCGCCAACGCTGTGCGCCCGGAGGAAGGCTGACGCGAGGGCCACAGGCACTCATACACCTGTTTGCCTACGCTCGATAGCGCCCAATCATCCAAGGTCGACCGAGAGGGACTGTCATGAACCACCTACGCAAGCCCGACGACGCCCTCCAGGCCGATCTGGAGCGCCTCGCTGCCCAGTTCGAGGCCGAGGAGCGCGAAGACCGCCGCGCGGACGCCGAACGCCGCCGCAAGGGCCTCCCGGAGCCCGTGCGAGACATCAGGACCTACTCTGGCTTCGCGGACGGGGGAGCGGCCCCCCGAGGCTGATCCGTCAGCGGCTGCTGACCCACGCCTCTTCGAGCAGCACGCTGGCCAGAGAGAACTCGGCTCTGTCTCGGTCGAGATCGGGGACGAGATGGGTGAGCCTCTCGACGGCGGCTTGGCTCGCCTCGAAGGCTACGGTGATGATCTGCTGGTTGGTCGCCCTCTCCATGCGCCTGGACTGTAGCCAGGTTGGAGGACAAGGATGCCAAGCGGCATGCGGTTCCCTACGCGCAGGCCGCAAAGAGTGCCCTGCGGGCCACCGGGCGGTTCGCTAGCCGTGGGGCACCGGGCGCTCGACCCAAGCCATGGTCCGCCTAGGTACTTGCAGGTCGCCAGGGTGCTCTTGACCGACTGCTGGGGGGAGTCCTCCGGGGCGCGCGCCGATGCGGCGATTCGGGGGTTGGTCTGCGATGATCACCTCAGTGCGCAAGGATTGTCGGTGGGGCTGTCTAGCCTTGAAAATGACGTTGCAGGGCGCGACGTTGACCGAATAAGGGAGCCGGGAATGAGCGAGTGGCGCAATGCCCTAGAGCGTGCGCTAACCCAGCATGGCCTGAGCCTCGACAGTCTTCGCGGGCAGGCGGGGGCCGACGCCCTCTTGGGCCGGTGGCTCGGTGAGGAGCCGTTGGGAGCGCCCTCTCCTGCCATCTACCTCGCGCTGTCGGACTACACCGACATCGAGGTGGAGGTGCTCACGGGTGAAGTCGATCCAGCCTCCACACTCGCGGTAGCCATGCGCACCCGAGGACAGACAGCACCTATGGAGGTCCTTCAGCGTTCCTCGCGCCTACTGCGCGCCGCGCGAGCCGTTCTTCGGCTGGCGCCGTACTCAGCGCGTCTACGGAAACTTCAGTCGCTTCAGAGCCTGTTCTCTGGTGGAGTCTCGTCCCCGTGGGCCGGGAGGCAACAGGGCAAGAGCGCCGCCCTGCAAGTTCGAGCCCATCTGGGGCTGGGTACAGATCCACTTCTTGATCTGCCTGGATTGATCGAGGACTTGGGTATCGCTGTTGAGTTCGCGACCACCTTGCCTGAGGGGATGCACGGCGTCACGTCTTGGACCCAAACCCGCGACGGGTGGGTGGCCACCATCACCGTGAACGCGAACGACTACTGGACTGTCCAGCGGTTCAGTCTCGCTCACGAGTTCTGCCACGTGCTGCATCAGGACCGGCCTCAGGACCTGACGACGGAGTACGAGGAGGACCTCCGCATTGCCTCCGACCCGAGCGAGGCCCGCGCCGAGGCGTTCGCCTCCCACCTGCTTGCACCGAGAGCCGGGCTGGGTCGTCACTGGCAGCAGGACGGACTGGCTCAGCAGTCCGAGGCAGCCGCCGTCGCCAACGTGATGTGGCGCTGGGGGTTGTCGCGGGAAGCCTCGTGCTATGCGCTTGAAGACTCTCCAACGGTGTCCTGGAGCAAGCAGCAGACCGAGCGAGTCAAGTCACTCCGCGTTGGTCAATTGCTGCGCGAGGCGGGCCTGGTGGAGGCGTGGGAGACGATGAGCACCACCGAGGGCCCAGCACCTTCTGCGTGGCTGGCTGAGGCGACGGCGGAGTTGTTCCTGTCCAGTCGGCTCCCCGTGGAGAACTACGCGGTCGTCATGGATCAGGACCCCGACGCCGCAGTGCGTCAACTGCTGCTCGTCGACTGACCAGTCAGCCAGTTCTGGTTGCACGTCCGCGATTTCTCCGCCGCAGAGAGTTTCGAGACCCTCAGTCCCTCCGTCACTGCTGCCAGCCCTTCAACAGCCGAGAGTCCGTCAGCCACGGCAGCGCGGACGATGTGCACGAAGTGAAACGAGTCGACAGCATGCTTCTTGGCCACCGCGCTGGCCCCGGCATCGTTGCAGGCCAGCGCACCCTTCGGCTCGTGCCGTTCTGCCAGGTGGATCAACTCCGCTTCCCCGCCGTGGTCGCGGTGATGTGTTGATCCAGGACTGCCCGGGTGACGCAACTGGGCATCAGCGATCAACTCGTTGCGGATGGTCTCGATGGAGTTCAGACCCTGCGGGAGCCTGCATGCTCGCCGTTCACACTCCTGAGCGAGTTTCAGCACGTCGAGGCGAAGGGTGTAGAGAGGCTCCACCTTCTGGGTAAGCACCTCCATGCGGATGGTGTCGTTGCGCTCATGCTGATCGACATACGTGAGCAAGGTGCCTCGGACTTCCTCGTCCACCCCCGCCAGGCTGTGAAAGATGCCTGTGTCCAAGTAGAAGTGACGATCCGAGAGCGGAAGGGCAAGTTCATCGGTCCAGCCAGTCGGAGACGGCTGGGGTCGGCGGCGGGGTTGGGAGGCTGGGCGGCTCCTGCCGAAACGGGGAGCAAGGTCCGCAGGGGTCGGAATCTCAGTCAACGGTCGCCTGCCCTTCCTTGCACCACCGCAGGAACTCACATCGTGGACATTGTGGTCCTGGGTTGGGCAGAAAGCCACGGTCCGCCAGCCAGTGTGCTGGCGTGTCGAGCCGCCACCCTGCTACCTGGAACCGGGCCTCGTCCTGATGGGTGGTCAGTTGATGGACCGCTCCTCCTACGGGGGTGAGGACCTCTAGTTCGAGGACCGCATCCGTCGCTCCGAAATGTGCTGTGAGCCCGCCGACGAGCACGCTCAGCCACCACGCAGTGACATCCGCGAACTGGGCCCAGGCGACGTCAGCCTCCAAGGCTGCCGCGCTTTCCGAGGTCTTGATCTCCCGAAGCACCAGCACGCCGTCCCGCAGCAGCACCTCGTCAGGCTTCATGAAGATGACGTCTGCCATGTGGGCGTCCCAGCCCACCAGCGTTTCCTCCAGGCTCAGGGTGGTGGAGACTCCCCGGTCACAGTTTGCAGCATGGGCGTCCAGGTAGGGGGCGTCCTCTTCAAATCCGGTGCCGTCGACGAGGAGCGCATCGGCACAAGGGAGGGTCCCAGCGTGACGGTCAGCGATCCAACGATGGATGCGCACGCCCCGCGCCATGCTTTCCGGGAATGCCACCTGGGTTGGAAGGTGCAGGGACTTGGCCAGCGCGGTGGCCGGACAGGTCCGATACCGCGAAAGGTCAGCCTCCGATAGGCTCCTGACCCACGGAGTGTCGTCCACGGCCCCATCGAACAAGTCCATCTGGATCAGGTCGGGACAGTGAGAGACGGCCTTGCAGCCAACGCAGTGGGAGCCGGGTACGCGGTGATTGGCGACGTAGAGGGCACGCAGGTCAGGGACAAGCGTCGTGTCCATGGACGTGCGCACTGCCTCGGGCTCGGCGCAGTCCTGAAGGACAGCCTCGGAGCCGGACCCGAGCCCGAACTCCACCACCGTCACAGCATGTACCTGCCGGTTCACAACCCAAGCCGCACCCGTTGACCAGTGCCCTGCCTCCGCCCTGGCCTCGTTGTAGCGGAGGCGGTGAACCTCCCGGCTACCGTCCTGGGTCTGATAGACGGGAGCCCACAACTTGAGGCTGACCTCAGGGGCAAGGTCACGGCGGTGGGAGTAGTCGATGTAGGTGAGAGGTCCAACCTGGGACTCGCGTGACTCCAGGAACTCCAGGTAGTTGAGAGCGGCAGTGTCGAGGAACTCCCGCACCAGGGGATGCCGCCCCTCGTGCGTGGCATGGGCTCGTGCGAGGCCACCATCGGCGTCGCTGCCACGGCCCTGGACGATGGCCAGGACCACTTCCTTGATCCTTGCGATGAGAAGGTCGTCGAAGGGCTCCTGCGAGGGACTATGTTCGAGCCACCCACCCCGAGCCTTGATTCCCACGTTCGCGGGACAACGGGGATAGTCGGACGCCTCGACGTCGCTCAGGGAGAAGGCCGCTCTGGTCCCCACGTTCGCGGGGATGCCCGCCGGACTCCACGCCATGAGCCCCTCCGATCTCTCGGTCAGAGGATAGCCCGCACGACCGACAAGTTAGCGAAGACTCCACTGGGCTTCCGAGCACCTGCCGAGGCAATACCGAAGGCCGCCAGACCGACACTTCTCGCTGGATCGTGGTCTGGGGCGGGAGTCGAGGAGTGCCTGTACGGTTTTCGAGACCTACCGCGTACGTCCCCTCGCCGGAGGGCTGGCGTCTGCCCTTGTCAGCGCATTGACTGACACACCCACTCACGTTGAAAATCGAAACCTGCGCCGTTGATGACGGGGCAGGTTTCTGCGCTATCCGATGAGATGCCTCGACAGCTGGCCCCAGATTGCGTCGGCCCAGAGAGCGTGCCCCTTGTCGTTCGGGTGAAAGTAGTCGTCCGCGAAGGTGCTCATGTAAGAGCCAAGGGACAGGGACTTCGTGACTGTGTGGATTTCAGCGACCAGGTGTCCGTGCAGGGCGGCAGCTTGGCTGATTCCCCTGTTCGCCTTCTTGGCGCGGCCCTCGTAGGGCCAGTGCAGGAAGTTCGGCACTTGGCCGATCACGGAGCCTTGAGGGAGCCTGGCCGCGATCATCTTCATATCGTGAGCAAAGTCGTCTGCGCTGAACCTGCGCCGCCAAGCCACGTCGTTTCCGCCGATGACGCATGTGACGAAGTCCGGCGGGGGCAGTTCGGAGAGCTTCGGGACCTGAGAGTCCAGGACGTCTCTTGCTTTCGCTCCACTGACCGAGAGGTTCACGATGCCGACCGTCTTCCGGGTCGTCTCAGCGAGCCGCTTCGCAACCAAACCGACATACCCCAGTGCGGGATCGTCGACGCCTACGCCGACGCCTGCCGAGTCGCCAAGGGCGACATAGGTCAAGGTGCCCTCATGCGGCCTATTCCAGTGCTCAGAGTGATCGAGTGCCTGCTGCCGGCTCTTTCGCAACGCCGTTCCCATACCTGGAGGATACCCCACCTGGGTATGACACGGACGGTCACTGCCTGCCCAGGTTCTCCACGATCTGCTTGAGCACTCGAATCGCGGTGACGTACTCGTCGTCAGTCACCCCGGCCGTCATCGAGCGATGTGCGCCGCCCATCGTTTCGCGGGCCTTCTGCAGGGCTTCCCCGCCCGCGTCGGTCAGCAGCAAACCACCCGGTGGACCGTCGATCAGTCCGCGCTCACGGAGATCGGCCAGGTCGGCCGCCAGATCGCGGTTCGACTCCTGGGCGTTGAACGGTTCCAGCCTGGACAGCAGCTCGCCTTCGGCCATCCCGTCCGTCGAGTCCAGGTGATTGAGCATCCACCATTGGGGCTGCGACAGGCTTTCTCCGCTGATCGCGGTACGCAGGGCGTCCCCGATTCGGCGATGGGCCTCGCCGGCCCAATATCCGATGGGCTGGCGTACCAGTTCCGCGGCCTCCGGCCCGGACTCGGAAGTCAGGCTCGCGGAAGAGTTCCGGTATCGCAGGGCCACAGCCCCGGAGCGAAACTCGCGGCGATCGACGAGTTCCAGAGGGATCCGTTCGCGGAGACCGGCGAGTAGGGTCGGTCCGTGACCGGCCAGGACGGGCTGGACCAGGAACTCGTACTCATCGATGAGTCCCAGATCAGCCAACGCCAGGGGGAGAGTCACACCTCCGACCCAGAGGCCGTGACCGGATTCCTGCTTGAGCTGCCCAACCGTCTGGGCCAGGTCACCCTGCAGTAGTTCGGCATTCCAGTCGACACTTGCCAACGTGGTCGACACGACGTACTTCTTCGCCCCGTGGATCGCCTCGGCGAACGGGATCTCCCACTCGCTCATCCAGTCGGGCCAGACGCCCGTGGCCGGTTTTCGCCACGCTGCCTCCATCATCTCGTAGGTCACCCGGCCGAACAACAGCGCATCGGCCCGCTCCATCTCGGCGGTCCAGTGGCGCATCGACTCCTCATCGGGCGGGAGTCCCGCCTCGTGATGGCAGCAGCCGTCGAGCGTGACGTTGATCGAATACCGAAGTGGCCTCATCTCGATGCCTCTCTTGGTGCGCCTTCTCCGATTATGCGCGGGCACCGCGGTCCCTGAGCTACCCCTGGGTTCACTTCATCTTGGCCGCCCCGTCACGCCTCGCACCTACCCTCGAAGGCATGAGCGCGCTGTCGACACTGCGTACATCCGGGCAAATCCTCGCCGGTTGGGGATTCATCACGTATCACGCGTGGGGGCGGCGCGACCCGGTTGCGGACCTGTTCACCTTTCGCGGCCGGCGGAACCCGTATGCGACGTACGAGAAACTGCGCGCCCGAGGGCCCGTGTCGCGCACGACGCTGGGTGGGCTCGTCACGGTCGAGCACGATCTCTGCGGGCAGGTCCTGCGGGAACGCCGGTTCGGTGTGAGGGAAGAGCCCGGTCTGGACGGGATCGTCGACCTGTCACTCCTCGAGCTCGATCCACCGGATCACACGCGCCTGCGTCGGCTGGTCGCGCCTGCGTTTTCCCCGCGGCGGATGAAAACCCAGGAGGAACGGATCCAGCGGGTCGTCGACAGGCTGATCGACGACTTGGCCGTGCGGTTGAAGGATGGTCCGGTCGATCTGATGTCGGCGTACGCCAAGCCCCTGCCCATCGCCATGATCGCGTCCCTGATGGGGATTCCCGATGAGGAGCTGCCCGCGCTCGGGCGGCACGGGGACGCGATCGGGGGCGTACTCGATGGAGTGCAGTCGTTCGGGCATTTCCGTCGGGTACGCCGGGCCCGCGCCGACCTGGACACCCTGTTCCTGCAGCTGGCCGAGCGACGACGACGGGAGCCGGCCGAGGACATCGTCGGTGACCTGGTCGTGGCGCTCGATGCGGGTGAGCTGACCGAGGCCGAGTTCCGGGCGCTGTGTTCGCTGGTGCTGGTCGCCGGGTTCGAGACGACGGTGAACCTGATCGGGAACGCGATGGATGCGTTGATGAACCGGCCCGAGGTCTGGCGGCGACTGACCGAGAATCCGGCTCTGGTTGATGCCGTGGCGGAGGAGACCCTGCGGTGGGACTCACCGGTGCAGGCGACCAGCCGGACGGCGCGGGCGGACCTGGAGGTCAAGGGGCACGTCGTGCCCAAGGGCACCCTGATGCTCGTCCTCATCGGTGGCGCGAATCGCGACCCGAAGGTGTTCGAGCGACCGGATGAGTTCGATATCGATCGGCCGAATGCGCACGAACACCTCGCCTTCGGGCAGGGCATTCACCACTGTGTCGGCCGGCCGTTGGCCATGCTCGAGGGCCGGATCGCGCTGCGTACGCTGGCCGAGCGGCTTCCCGAGCTCCGCCGCGCCGCTCCTTCGGAGCTTGGGACCGGGCTGATCCTGCGGGGGCGTTCGCGCCTGCCGGTCCGCATCTGACTCAGGGCATGCCGATGGGCCCAGGGCATGGGGATGCCCTGGGCTGTCGGTCTGGTGGTGAGGCGTGCTGGGTCAGAAGGGTGGGGGCCCGTCGGTGGGTTCCCACGGGTCGTAGGGCAGGGTCGGTATCGCCGGACGGTCTGATGACGGGTCACCAGGCGGCGGTGTTGGTGCTGGCGGGGGTGCCGCGGCAGACTTCGCCGAATCGGTCGCCTCGGTGGCAGCCGCTTTGAGGATGGTGTGCAGGATCACTGCGGTGGTGTCATCCGGGGCGTTCGCCACCACTGCCGGGGGCGGGGCGGTCCACGTCCCATGGGTCGAGGTCCAATAGACCCGCCCCAGCGGGGTCTTCCAGCGGAACACTCCCGGGGTCTCCTGCACCGCCCCGAACAGCCCGGACGTTTTGGCGTTGTGGGACCGCCGCGCCAACGGTCCGAAGTTGGTCGTGCACGTCGGCCCACCCGAAGCGTGGGTGATGCTGTGGTCCAGATCGATGTATTTCCCGAATGCCGATCGTTCGGAGTAGGGGAACATTTCCCGCCCGTCCCGGGTTTTCACCCGCCACACGATCTCCGCCGACGGCTTGTAGGTCGACACCGCCAGGGGTTCGGCAAGATCGATCACGGGCTGGATCTTCACCGTCCCCCGACACCCCGCCAGGATTTCTTCGAGATGGGCACGGGTGAGCGCCCCGATCCCATCGGCCCAGCCACCCCCACCCAGCTCCAGTTCCCGACCATTCAGATGCAACACCAACGTCGCCCCATGCCGGCACCCCTTCACTGCCCGCGGAGGTTTGGACTCGGCCGCGGCCAGCGCCGGGGCGGCAGGCTCGCCGCTGGCCGGATCAGCGGCCGGAGCAGTCGACTCGGGGGCCGGGGTCGTGACGGGTTCACCATGACCGGTGAGGATTTCCCCGTCCGGGGTGACCATCGCCCCGGACGCGATCAGATCCTCGGCGAGCAGGCGCGCGGCGCGGTCCGGGTGCGCCAGATGCCCGAGGGCGATGGAGCGGAGCTCGTCCATCGATTCGGACGCCCCACCCCGCTTCAATGTCTGCGCGAGCTGGTCGAGGGTGGCCTGCAGATGCGCCGCATCGACGGCGTCCAGGTTCGCATCCATTTCGGTGATCCCCAGCGCACGTGGGTGCGGGGTGAAATCGACCATCCGCCCATCCCGGGCCTGCTGACGGTCGCGTTCGGCTTTCGGATCGAGCCGGGCCCGCATCCGCTCGACCTCTTTGCGGGTCTTCACCGGCCCCCACGCCGGCAGTTTCGGCCCGAGTTCGGAATCCAGCGTTCGGGCATGTTCCTCGGACAACCCGAAACACATCCGCGCGACCATCCGGGCCCGCCACGCCTCGACCTGCAATGTGAGGGTCAGGTTCCACAACACCGGATGCCGATGGCGTAGGGCCAGGACGTCCCAGACCAGCTTCCAGGCCGTATCGGACGACATCCCCAACGCGGGGCCCAGCTCGTGACCGAGGAACTCCGCCACCGGCCCCGGACCCTCGAACGACGGCGGCAACAACTTCTCCCCGAACAACACCTGCGACGCATCGTCGACATCCCCGGCCGGGTTCGGCTCCAGCGTGGAATAGGCATCGCACAACGCCGACACCAGCGCCAACTGCTCGGCCTCGGCCTTCTTCTGCCGCTGCTGGGTGGACACCAACGACTCGATCAACGTCTTCTTCGACGCTCGGAACTCGTCCGGAATCAGACTCGCCTCGAAGTTCAACGCCGGCGTATCCGCCGGCTCACCGAACCAGTCCCGATCAGTCATCGACCGCCCCTCTCGACACCATCATTATATCGAACATATGATCGATAACAAGTGGAAGTTTCCGGATTCTTCGAGCAAGAGCGCCGCGGCATCAGCAACACGGCTCCGTCTCTATGGAGAAAGCCTAGGGATGCGCACTGACACTTTTCGCCGCGCATTGCCGCCTATTCCTATCTCTAGGGCCAAGACAAGATCAGCGAATACGACCCCATCGGATATTCACTCGCGGATGCTCCCGGCGCCGAGGATCATGGAACCGAAATGATTCTCACCGAACGCCAGCGCATCCAGCTGAGCATGATGATGACCCAGGCCCTGCGTCACCGGCCGGGGCAGTTCAACCTGACCCTTGATTCGGCGGGCTGGACCCCGATCAGCGACCTGGCCGCCGCCCTCGCCGACCGATTCGCCGGCGTCGACCCAGCCGACGCCATCGCCGAAGTCGTCGCGCTGAGCGACAAGACCCGCTACGAGATCAAAGACAACCGCATCCGGGCCACCTACGGCCACACGGTCGAGGCCGACGACTCGGGCCAGCTCACCGCCCCGCCGGCGTACCTCTTCCACGGCACCACCCCGCAGGCGCTCCCCCACATCCGCCGCACCGGCCTGCAACCCATGAAACGCCGCCGCGTCCATCTCTCGGCGACCGACGACACCGCCACGATCGTCGCCCGCCGCCGCACCGACAAACCCATCATCCTCAAAGTGCGCGCCGCCGAAGCTGCCCAGGCCCGCGTACGTTTCTGGGTCGCCACCGACAGAACCTGGACCGCCGAGCCGATCGGGCCCGAGTTCCTGGAGTTCCCCGATCAGCCATGATGGGCGCATGCTGACGCTGCGTTCGATCGTCCTGTTCGTCCTGGCCGCGCTGGCCGAGATCGGGGGCGCTTGGCTGGTGTGGCAGGGCGTACGCGAACACCGCGGCTGGATCTGGATCGGCGCCGGAGTGATCGCCCTCGGCCTCTACGGCTTCGTCGCCACGCTCCAGCCGGACGCGAACTTCGGCCGGATCCTCGCGGCATACGGCGGTGTCTTCGTCGCCGGCTCCCTGCTCTGGGGCATGGTCGTCGACGGATTCCGCCCCGATCGCTGGGATGTGATCGGCGCGCTGGTGTGCCTGGTCGGCGTGGGCCTGATTATGTACGCCCCCCGGCCCGCGTGAGCGCGTCACCGGTCAGGCGATAGGTCGTCCACTCGTCCATCGGCCCGGCGCCCATGGCCTGATAGAACTCGATCGCCGGGGTGTTCCAGTTGAGCACGCACCACTCAAGACGGCTATAGCCCTTCTCCACACAGATCTCCGCGAGCCCCGTCAGCAGGCGCTTCCCCAGCCCGGTCCCCCGGTGTTCGGGCAGCACGAAGAGATCCTCCAGCCACATGCCCGGGACACCCTCCCAGGTGGAGAACGTCAGGTAATACAGAGCCAGTCCCACGATCTCGCCGTCGATCTCGGCGACATTCGCGTACGCCACCGCGTCCCCGCCATCCGGGAACATCGCCTTCAGATAGCTCTCGGGCGTCCCCTTCGTCGCGTCCGGCTCCTTTTCGTAGTCGGCCAGGGCCTGCACGAGGCCCAGGATCGCCGGGATGTCGTCGGGGGTTGCTGCGCGGATTGTCACTGGCTTCCTCTCTGTTGCCCCCGGCAGCCTAATGGAGTGACCTGATCTCAATCTTTCTCTCCGGGCCTTCCCACCGATGGTCCGGGTCGCCTACGTTGGCAGTCAAGACACTCTGTCTCGCGCGGCGCTGCGTGCCGATCGCGAGCACCGATCGGGAGGTATAAATGTCCGACAACCCCGCCGCTGACGCCGTTCTGAATCTGGTCAAGCAGCAGCACGACGTCCTCGAGAAGATGCTCAACAACGTTTCGCAGGCCGGCGAGGCTCAGCGCAAGGCCGCCATGGGCTCGCTCGAGCGTTTCCTCAGCGCCCATGAGGCAGCCGAGGAGGCCTACCTCGAGCAGGCGACCAAGAACCTCGAGAACATGCAGGGTTGGGTCGAGAAGCTCACCGAACTCGACTACACCTCGAGCGACTTCGTCACCCGGTTCGGCGAGTTCCAGAAGGAACTCATCAACCACACCCAGACCGAGATCCAGCACACGATCCCCAAGGCCCTCCGGGACATGACCCAGGCCCAGATCGACCTGGTCCAGTCCGCCTTCGAGCGCGTCAGCGAGACCGCCGAGCCCGTCGAATGATCAGCTGCCGCGGGGTCGTCACGCCCACTCGATGACGACGTCGCGGCGCCACTGCGCCAGGAATCCGCTGGGGTCATCGATCCCACCACCGCGATTCCACAGGGCCTGATACAGATCGAGCGCAGGCCCGCTCAGACGCACGTCCGGGGAGTCCACCCCACCGATCACAGTGGTGGTGGGCTCCTCGCTGACGTTCAGGGTCCAGGCGGCGCCCGTGTCGGTCGTCTCGATCATGATCGTCAGAGGCTCGATCGACCGCAGCTTGCCGATCCGCTTGCGTGGGATGAATCCGCGTACGACCTCATCGATCCCGTCCGTGGCCAGCTCGGCGCTGAACCAGAGTTCCTCGCCCCCCGGCGTACGCCCCAGCCGCGCGGCCATCGCGTCGACCGCGTGAATGACCGTCTCGTGACACTGCCGACGAGCCCAGCCGACCAGCGGCGAGTCCCCCGTCCGCAGGAAGAACGGCACATCGAGATCGGCGGGCGCCGAACCGAGCGCATGCAGCACGCCGGCCCAGCCCTCGTCGAACCAGTCGAGCAGATCATCGGCCTTGCGCCCCGACTCCTCGTGCTCCTTGCCATCGCCCATCCCGCGGCCCTCGATGACATCGGTCGCCCAGCGATGCACCATGCCCTGGTGCACCACCAGGTCCCGCACCGTCCACCCCGGACACGTCGGCACCGGAGTTTCCAGACCCGCACTCATCGCATTCGATCGGAGCACCGTGCCCGCCGCGCCGAGCCCGGCACCATAGTCCGCATAGTCCATCGCCATGTCGCCATGCTAGGACGAGCGGCCTATAGTGGCCCCATCACGGGAGCCCGGAGCACCGGGCTGAGAGGAAGGTAAGTCCTTCGACCGTCGAACCTGATCCGGATCATGCCGGCGCAGGGAGGCTCTCTTGCCGATCAGGGTGATCGGCGCACCCGTGCCCGGATTATCAGGGGGCACACAATGGCACAATCCCATGCTCACTCCGACGACCTCACGCGTCCGGCCGCTCACGGCCGCCTGCAGTGGCGCGTCGTCGATATCGTCGTCGCGGCCGTTCTCGGCGTTGCCTGCGGGCTGATCTTCGTGGCGTGGAATTCGGTGGGGTACGCCGGGTTCACCGCGATGGACGCCCTCACCCCCGGCCTCGGCGGCCTGTTCGCCGGGGTCTGGTTCCTGGCCGGTCCGCTCGGCGCGCTGATCATTCGCAAGCCCGGCGCTGCCCTGATGGTCGAACTCCTCGCCGGATTCGTCTCGATGGGCGTCGGCAACCAGTGGGGCTGGACGACGATGTATTCCGCGTTCGCCCAGGGCCTCGGCGCCGAACTGGTCTTCCTGATCTTCGCCTACCGCAAATTCACCCTGCTCGTCGCTGCCCTCGCCGGCATCGGAGCCGGGCTCGGCGCAGTGATCAACGAGTTCATCCTCGGCAACTGGGCGAAGTCGGTCGGCTTCAACGTGATCTATGCCGGCGCGACCATGATCTCCGGCCTGATCCTGGCGGGCATCCTCGCCTGGGTGCTGATGCGTGCGCTCGCAGCAGCGGGGGCACTCGACCGGTTCGCCGCAGGCCGAGAAGCGCGCCCGAAGGCCTGAGGCGGGCCTGACTTGAGAATCAGCCTCAACGGCTGGGGCTGGCGGCACGCGGCTCGCCGCGACTGGGCGGTCCGGGATGTTTCGCTGACCGTCGAGCCCGGCGAGCGCGTGCTCCTGCTGGGGGCTTCTGGCTCCGGCAAGAGCACGCTGCTGCACGCCCTGGCCGGCGTACTCGGCGGGTCCGACGAGGGCGACGAAGCCGGTTCGCTGCTCATCGACGGCCGGCACCCGACACGGTTGCGCGGTCAGATCGGCCTGGTGCTGCAGGATCCGCAGGCCTCGGTCGTGCTCGCCCGCGTCGGGGACGATGTGGCGTTCGGGCTCGAGAACCGGGGCGTACCCCGCGACGAGATCTGGCCCCGCGTCCGCGAGGCCCTCGACACCGTGGGCCTCGATCTTCCCCTGGATCACTCGACCTCAGCCCTGTCGGGTGGCCAGCAACAGCGGCTCGCGATCGCCGGGGCGTTGGCGATGCGTACGCCGGTCCTCCTGCTCGACGAGCCCACCGCGAATCTCGACCCCGACGGGATCACCGAGGTGCGCGACGCCGTGGCCGCCATCGGGCACGACACCACCCTGATCGTCGTCGAACACCGGGTCGACACCTGGGCCGACGTCGTCGACCGCGTCATCGTCCTCGGCCGCGGCGGCGGGCTCCTCGCTGACGGGCCGCCCGCGCGCGTCTTCGCCGAACACCGGGACACCCTGCTCGACGCCGGCGTCTGGGTGCCCGGTGCGGATCTGCCCGACCTGGGGATTCCGGCACCGCCCAACAATCGCGAAGCCCTGCTCGTCGCGGACGATCTGGTGATCGGGTACGCCCCCGGCAAGCCGGTCCGCAGCAATATCGACCTGTCCCTGCCCGCCGCCGTCTCCACGGTGATCACCGGCCACAACGGCGCGGGCAAGAGCACGCTCGCGCTGACCCTGGCGGGTCTCATGCCCCGGCTCGACGGCACGATCCGCGTCGCCGAGTCCCTGCAGCCACCACCGCGACGCCGCCGCTTCGGGCGTACGCCCCAGCCTCACAATCCCGCCACCTGGCGCTCGACCGATCTGATCACGCGCATCGGCACGGTGTTCCAGCATCCGGAGCACCAGTTCGTGGCGCCGACGGTGCGGGACGAACTCGCGGTCGGCCTGCGGGCCCTCGACTGGGATCAGCCCAGTGTCACCGCCCGGGTCGACGAGCTGTTGGAACTGCTCCACCTCACCCGTCTCGCCGCCGCAAACCCGTTCAGCCTGTCCGGAGGGGAGAAGCGCCGGCTCTCGGTCGGTACTGTCCTCGCGACCAGCCCGCAGCTCATCTTCCTCGACGAACCGACCTTCGGGCAGGACCGGCGGACCTGGATCGACCTGGTCCGTCTGATCGGTGAGATCCTCCGCGAGGGGCGGGCGGTGGTCTCGGTGACCCACGATGCGGCCTATCTCGATGCGCTCGGTCAGCAACGCATTCACCTCGCCGAGGAGGTCCCGGCATGACCCGCTCGACGCTGCTCGACCGCCTCAACCCGGTCACCCGCATCGCGATCGCGATCATCCTGTCGACACCGCTAATCATCACGCTCGACTGGCTGAGCGCCGGGGTCGCACTGGTGCTCGTGATCGTGGCGGCCCTGATCTGTGGGTTCCGGCCGGCGTATCTCGCGAAGCGCCTGGCCATCCTGTTCCTCATCGCGCTCATCGCCGGCATCTCGATGGCGCTCTATGGCCAACCGGGCGGGCAGGTCTGGTTCGAGTGGCTGTTGATCAAGGTCACCGAGAACTCGCTCTGGCTCGCCCTCGCGGTGGTCCTGCGGATCCTGGCGCTGGGCCTGTCGGCCATGTTGCTGTTCGGCGATGTCGACCCGACCGATCTCGCTGACGGACTGGCCCAGGTGGTTCGGTTGCCTGCGCGTTTCGTCCTCGGCGCCCTGGCCGGCATTCGCATGCTGGGCCTCTTCACCGACGACTGGCGCTCACTCGGTCTGGCACGCCGCGCCCGGGGTCTGGGCGATACCGGACGGGTCCGCCGCTGGCTGTCGATGGCCTTCGCCCTGCTCGTTCTGGCCATCCGACGCGGCAGCCGCCTGGCTACGGCCATGGAGGCCAAGGGATTCGGCAGCACCGACCCCGAGGCTCCTGTCCGGACGTGGGCCCGGCCGTCCCGGCTCCGTCCGGTCGACCTGTTGGGCGTACTCGCCGCAACAGTCCTCGTCGCCATTGCCGTCGGCTTTTCCCTGCGATTCGGCACCTTTCACTGGGTAGGTTCGTGAACAATGCGTCCATAGGGCGATGACCGCGGGCAAAGGGGCCTTCGGGTCGCCCGCGCGTACGCGAAAATGCTTGTGAATCGCACCAAAGGACGGGGTCGGCCAGAGTGAACTGGGACAGACTTGCGCCGGAGCACGAAGCCGACTTCGGCGTGGTTCTCGACCTTCTCCTGCCCTCCCTGCGCAATGCTGCCGACCGGTTCGTGATCCTCATCGACGGCGGATCGGGGTCGGGCAAGACGACCCTCGCGGTGTCGCTGCAGACCTCCCTGGTCATTCTCGGGCAGCCCGCCCAACTGGTTTCGCTCGACGACTGCTATCCGGGTTGGGGAGGCCTGGCCGAGGCTTCCGCCATCGTCGTCGATGACATGCTGGACCCCGCCGTTCCGGGATATCAGCGCTGGGACTGGGCCAACGAACGCCCCGGAGGCTGGGTCGATCTCGACCCGGATCGGCCTCTCATCATCGAGGGTTGCGGTGCGCTCACCCCGCTCAGCGCGGCGTACGCCGACCTGTGTGTCTGGGTGCATCGCGACCCCGACGAGCGCCGTGATGCGGCCCTCGCTCGCGATGGTGGAGCCTTCGAACCCCACTGGGATCAGTGGGCTGCGCAGGAGGCCAGGCACTGGTCCACCTTTCGGCCATGGAACCTTGCCGGTCTGGTTTGTGTCGTTGGGCCCGGGTAGGTTTCCAACCGAAAGGGGGCAACGATGACCCAGTACGCACTGAACAAGTGCATCTTCGACCATCTTCGTCGGATGGAAGATCCCAACAACACCCGCGCCGCGAATGATCTGGTGACGGACGGTTATGCCCTGGACGAGACCGAATTGGCCGCGGCCCAGAAGTGCGATGTCGCCGCGTTCCATGATCTGGGCGTTCATCCGGTGCTCATCAATGGCTTCTGCCGTGCCAATGGCTGGAAGCGCGCCGATTACAAGCAGTTGTTCACCGCGGAACAGATTGCCGCCGCAGAAGCGACCGAGGGGGTCCGATGGCAGAAATCGTGATGGGGTTCAGTGCGTCGCATGCCCCGATGATGACCGCCGACCCGTCGTCGGCGCCCCAGGACATGGCTGAGCGCTTCTTCGGTGCGCTCGACCAGGTCAAGGAGAAGATCCAGTCCACCGGTGCCCAGGCGCTGGTCATGGTGTCCGGTGAGCACTTCACCAACTTCTTCCTCGACAACCTCCCGCAGATCTCGGTCGGCCTCGGTGAGTCCCACCTCGGCCCCGTGGAGAAGTGGCTCGGCATCGACCGTGTAGAGGTTCCGGGTTCGCCCGGGCTCGCCGACGCGATCCTGGCCGGCACGATCGAGCGGGGCCACCAGCCGTCGCTGTCGCACCGCCTCGTGGTCGACCACGGCTTCATGACGGTCTATCACCTGATCTCGCCCGACAAGGACCTGCCGCTGGTCCCGATCATCATGAACTGCACCACGCCGCCTCTGATGACGCTGCAGCAGTGCTATGACTTCGGCGTCTCGCTCGGCGAGGCGATCCGCGCCTATGACGGCCTCGACAAGGTCGCCATCTGTGGCGCGGGTGCGCTGTCCCACTTCGTGGGTGAGCCCCGCGTCGGCGACATCGACCAGGACTTCGACCGTTGGTTCCTCGACATGCTCGAGAAGGACAGCCCCGACGAGCTGCTCAGCATCGGCAACGACGAGCTGATGAAGGGCGGCAACGGCACCGGCGAGGTCCGCGCCTGGGTGGCCGTCGCCGGTGCGATGAAGGGTGCCAAGACCACGGCCCTGTCCTATGAGCCCATCTATGAGTGGATCAACGGCATGGGTGTCGTGCTCCACGAACCGGTGGCGTGATGACCCAGCCTGTGGTGGATGTCCATGCCCACGCGATGCCGATGCCGCTGCTCCAGTGGCTCGAATCCGAGGGCCTGGCTGACCTCTCGCGGGTCGCGGACGACAACATCGTCGTCCTCGACCCGAGGGTCAGCGGCGTCGGGAAGGGCGCTCCCCTGCCCATCGCCAAATCCATGTATGACAATTCCATCCGTCTTGAGGAGATGGACAAGCAGGGAGTGACCCACCAGGCGATTTCCCTGCCGCCGTTCCTCATGGGTTCCACCTGTGAAGACGAGGATCTGGTCGTCGAGCTTGTCCGCCGCGGCAACGATGCGCTCGCCGAACAGCTCGCGGGAGAAGAGCGTTTGCTTGGTCTCGTCGGCGTTCCGCTCGGATTCTCGGTCGCGACCGAGGAAGTACGCCGGGGTCTCGATGTGCTCGGCATGCCCGGTGCAGCCATCGGTTCGCAGGGCGGCGGCAAGGACCTGGACCACGACGACAACACGCCGATCTGGTCCCTGCTGCACGAGCGGTCGGTGTTCACGTTCCTCCACCCGTCGGCCGTGCCGGCGCCGCCTCGGATGAAGGACTACTGGTTCCCGCAGCTGCTCGGCTATCCCATGGAGACGGCCATCGCCGCGGCTCGCCTGGTGTTCAGCGGGCGCCGGGAGGCGTACCCCTTTCCTCTCTGCCTGGCACACGGCGGCGGCTGCGTGCAGTCCGTCAAGCCGCGCCTGCAGATGGGTTGGGAGCGCAAGCCGGTCGCCAAGACCACCAAGGCCAAGCCGAGGGATCTGTTCCACGAGTTCTACTACGACACCGCGGTCTTCGATCCCACGACGCTGCAGCGGCTGATCGAGGATGTCGGCGCCGATCACGTGCTGGTCGGGACCGACTATCCGTTCGATCTCGCCGATCCGGATCCCGTCGCGAGCGTCGGTGAAGTGCATCTCGGTGACGGCGCCCGGGAAGCCATCCTCGGTGCGACCGCCGCGAAGTTGCTCGGCATCGCCTGATTCGTTTCAGGAGTACGCAGGCCCCGGATGTCCTCGGACGCCGGGGCCTTCGTCGTGCTCGGGCAGCTTTCATCTACGACTTTTCCACGATTTTCTACGTTCCTACTCGCCCCGAATTGGCCTTGGCTAGGGTGAGTTCGTGTTCGGGGATTCCCCCGGGTTCAACCACCCTCAAGTGCCCAGGAGGTCTCAATGATGACTGAGACGCGCTCGCGTACCCCGGTGCCAGTGAAACATGTGAGCCACGGCAAGGCCGTCCTGGTTCTCCTGCTCGGCACCCTTTTTCTCTCCGGCACCCCCCTGTGGGTGAAGGCCTCCAACATGGATCCGGCGACGCAGGCCTTCCTGCGCGTCTTCGTGGGCTTCCTGATCCTGCTTCCCCTTGGCCTGCATGAGATTCGCACCAAGCAGGGGCTCCCGCGCAAGGGCATCATGCTCGCCGCGGCGTCCGGCTTGTTCCTGGGTGTGGACTTCGTTGCCTGGAACTACTCGATCTTCCTGATCGGATCCGGCGTTGCAGCGATCCTGCTGAACCTCCAGGTCGTGATCGTGCCCATGCTCACGGCGGTGATCGACAAGTTCAAGCTGCCGAAATCCTTCGCCATCATCCTGCCGATCATGATCGTCGGCGTCCTCTTCACGGGTGGTGTCTTCGAGCCGGCCGATGCCGCCGTCGGCCCCGAGACGATCTCGGGCATCAAGACCTCGGTGATCGGTACGGCCTTCGGCCTGACGTCAGGTATTTGTTACTCCTTCTATCTGTATTTGTCGCGCAAGGCATCGACGAGTGCTCCCCGCAAGGACCTCTACATCCAGCCGATGATGTACACGATGCTCGCGCAGTGCGTCGCCCCGGTTCTTTGGATGTTCACCGGCGGCAACGGCTTCAACGTCACCACGGGTGTCCTCACCAAGGATCCGACCACGGGCGAGATGGTCCTCCCGGCGAGCCTGGGTGCCAACCCGACCCTGCAGGCAGCGACCACGGCCGGCGATCCCATCAACATGGGCAACTGGATTTCGCTCATCATGCTGATCGTCCTCGGGCAGGCCGCTGCGTGGACCCTGGTTCAGTACGGGTCGGTCTGGCTGGACCCGACCCTCTCTGCAGGCATCCTGCTCCTCTCCCCGGTCACCTCGGTCATCGTGGCCGGCCCGCTGTTCGCCGAATGGCCGTCCGCCCTGCAGTGGCTCGGAGTCGCCCTGATTCTCGGCTGTGTCGGTTGGCAGAACGGGTTGATCCAAGCCGCGGTCAGACCGCTGACCGGCAAGAAACGTGTCGATCGTGCCGCCGAGCCGGACAGGGCCCTCGCGCCACCGGGTGCCAGTGCCGAGCGCAAGGGCAGGCCGATGAACCGAGGGGTGTTCATCCTCCTCGGCACCATTGGCATCCTGCTCGGCATCGCTGCTGCTGCGGACAACTTCGTCTCCGGCCAGATCGGTTGGAACACGGTGTTCACCATCGCCCAGACCATCGCCGTCGCGGCCCTGACCGTCATCGTCACGCAGGATGGGCAGGCGCAGGACGCTCGCGTCCGCGACGGCGGGGAAGTCGCCCAGCGCAGGGAGAGCGAGAGCGAGACCGAGACCGAGACGAGGGTCGTCGAGTAGGCCCAATCGTTCCCAGTCCCATCACGTCCAGATCCCCATCACCGTCCAGGAGGAATCGTGCGGATCACACCGCGAGAACAAGAGAAGCTGCTGATCGTGGTGGCAGCTGACGTCGCGCGTCGCCGACGCGAGCGCGGCGTCAAGCTCAACCACCCCGAGGCCGTGGCTCTGCTCACGTCCGAGATCATGGAAGGTGCCCGCGACGGGCGCACCGTGGCCGACCTGATGAGCTTCGGCACCACCATCCTGACCACCGCCGACGTCATGGACGGCGTCGCCGACCTGATCGACGTCATCCAGGTCGAGGTCACCTTTCCCGACGGCACCAAGCTCGTCTCCGTGCACGACCCCATCCGGGCGGGCGTAGGGGGTGACACCGCGGCGTCCGGTGCACGCCCGGGCGAGGTCATCCTCAATGACGAGCCCATCACCATCAACGAGGGTCGGAACGCCGTCTCGGTCGAGGTCAAAAACACCGGTGACCGCCCGGTGCAGGTCGGCTCGCACTTCCACTTCGCCGAGGTCAACTCGGCGCTGGAGTTCGACCGGGACGCCACGGTCGGCTTCCGTCTCGACATCCCCGCCGGCACCGCCGCGCGGTTCGAGCCGGGTGACGCCAGGACGGTCAACCTCGTGGCCTTCGCGGGCAACCGCGCCGTCCACGGGTTCAACAACCGCCACGACGGCCCACTCGACGCCGAGAAGGAGAACGCATCATGAGCCAGAAGATCGAGCGCCGCCAATACGTCGAGCTGTACGGCCCCACCACGGGCGACGCGGTGCGCCTCGGCGACACCGACCTGTTCGCGAAGGTCGAACGCGACCTGGCCGTCTATGGTGACGAGTCCGTGTTCGGCGGCGGCAAGGTGATCCGCGACGGCATGGGGCAGAACTCCCGCGTCACGCGCTCGGAGGGGATCCCCGACACCGTCATCACCAACGCGCTGATCGTCGACCACTCCGGCATCTACAAGGCCGACGTGGCCCTGCGGGACGGCCGGATCCAGGCGATCGGAAAGTCCGGCAACCCGGATGTCCAGGACGGCGTCGACATCACGATCGGCGTCGCGACCGAGATCATCGCCGGTGAGGGCAAGATCCTCACCGCGGGCGGCATCGACACCCACATCCACTACATCTCCGTCGACCAGATCGGCGTGGCGCTGGCGTCCGGCCTGACCACGATGATCGGCGGCGGGACGGGCCCGGCCGAGGGGACCAAGGCCACCACGATCACGCCCGGCCCCTGGTGGATCCAGCGCATGCTCCAGGCCACAGACGACTTCCCGATGAATATCGGGATCCTCGGCAAGGGCCACGCCTCCGCCCCGGAGGCCTTGGCCGAGCAGATCACCGCCGGTGCCTGCGGCCTGAAGGTGCACGAGGACTGGGGCTCGACCCATTCGTCGATCGACACCTCGCTGACGATCGCCGATGAGTATGACGTGCAGGTGGCCATCCACACCGACACCCTGAACGAGGGTGGCTTCATCGACGACACGATCGCCTCGATCGGTGGACGTGTGATCCACACGTTCCACACCGAGGGAGCCGGCGGCGGTCACGCGCCCGACATCATCAAGATCGCGGGCCTGCCCAACGTCCTGCCAGCCTCGACGAACCCGACCCTGCCCTACACGGTCAACACCGCCGAGGAGCACATGGACATGCTGATGGTGTGCCACCACCTCAAGCCGTCCATCCCCGAGGACGTCGCATTCGCCGACTCACGCATCCGCAAGGAGACCATCGCGGCCGAGGACGTCCTGCACGACCTGGGCGTCTTCGCGATCACCTCGTCGGACTCCCAGGCCATGGGCCGGATCGGCGAAGTCATCACCCGCACCTGGCAGGTGGCCGACTCGATGAAGGCACAGCGGGGCCCGCTCGAGGGTGACTCCGAGCACGACGACAACAACCGCATCAAGCGCTACATCGCCAAATACACGATCAACCCCGCGATCGCGCACGGCATCGGCGACGAGGTCGGTTCGGTCGAGGTCGGCAAGTTCGCCGACCTGGTGCTGTGGGACCCGAAGTTCTTCGGCGCCAAGCCCGATCTGGTCATCAAGGGCGGCATCATCGCGAACGCGGTCATGGGCGATGCCAACGCGTCCATCCCGACCCCGCAGCCGCGGACGATGCGCAACCAGTGGGGGGCATACGGCCTGGCGCGCGGCGAGAGCAGCCTCGTGTTCGTGTCGCAGGCGTCGCTGGAGGCCGGCGTACCCGAGGAGCTGGGCCTGACCAAGCAGGCCTATGCCGTCCACGGGATCCGCAACCTCACGAAGGCGGACCTCAAGCTCAACAACGCGACGCCCGACATCAAGGTCGACGCGCAGACCTACGAGGTTTCGATCGATGGGGAGGTGCTGACGTCCGAGCCCGCCGAAAAGGTGGCCCTGGCGCAGCGCTACTTCCTCTTCTGAGCACCGACTGGACGCCGCAGGGCCGCGCCCCCACCAGGGGGCGCGGCTCGCCCGTCGTCCCAACACCGACACAACAAGGAGCGGCATGCTGATCACCCGCATCGCGGGCAATGTGCACGAGCAGGCGCTGCCTGCGGGCACCCACGTCGAGACCATCACGGTGCCCAGCGCGCAGCTGGTCAAGCGCATCCAGAGGTTGCGCACCGACCACGACACCGAGGTGGGCCTGCGGTTGCCGACCGGTGCGCCCGACCTCCGCGACGGCGACATCCTGTCGTTGGAGGGCGAGAACGCGATCGTGGTGCGCGTCGAGGCGTCCGACGTGCTGGTCATCGCGGCCCGCTCGATCCTGGAGATGGCGACCGTGGCCCACACGCTGGGCAACCGCCACCTGCAGGCGCAGTTCTTCGGTGCCGACTCCGAGTACGGGGCCGAGGTCATGGTCGTCCAGTACGACCACACCGTTCAGGCCTACCTCGACTCGGTGCGGGTGCCGTACGAGCGGCAGGAGCGGGTCATGCCCGTTCCGTTCCGACACAGCGAGCACACGCATTGAGGCCCTTGTCGCTGCTGCTCCAACTGAGCGACTCCGCCCTGCCCACGGGCGGGTTCAGCCATTCCTTCGGGTTCGAGCAGTACATCTCCCGCGGTGAGATCCACGACGCTGCCACCTTCTCGGCGTGGTTGCGCGTCTACACCGCCAACCAGCTGACTCACACCGATGCCCTCGCCATGCGCCTGTTCTATGAGGGCCTCCCCGAGGCCGATCTGGCCGACCGGGTGGTGGCCAGCACCCTGCCCGCCCAATTGCGGGCCGCCGACGTGGCCATGGCCAAGCGGCTGCGAACGATCGGGGTCGACGCCCTGGGCGTCCCTCGCACCGACGTCGAGCTGGCGCACCCGGCGATCGAATTCGCTCGCGTCGCCCGGCACTTCGACGTGCCCTGTGCCGACGCGATCGTCGGGCACCTGAGTGCCACGGTGAACACCCTGACGCAGAACGCGGTGCGGGGGATCCCGATCGGGCAGTCCGACGGGCAGAGGGTCGTCACGACCGCCCACGCCTGGATCGAGGACGCATGCCGGCGAGTGTGGACACTGGAGGAGGGCGACCTCGGCATGGTCGCCCCCGGGCTGGAAGTGGCCCAGATGCAGCACGAGCGCCTGCGGGCGCGCATGTTCATGAGTTAGTCGATGAGTGAGGAGAAAAGCGTGACCCAGGACGGACCCATCCGCATCGGCATCGGCGGCCCCGTCGGCGCCGGCAAGACCCAGTTGATCGAGCGCATTACCCGGCGCATGGCCGACACGGTGTCGATGGCCGCGATCACAAACGACATCTACACGATCGAGGACGCAAAGATCCTCGCCGCCACCAGTGTGCTGCCCGAGGACCGCATCATCGGCGTCGAGACCGGCGGCTGCCCGCACACGGCCGTCCGCGAGGACACGTCGATGAACGACGCGGCGGTCGAGGAGATGATCCGTCGCCACCCCGACGTCGAGATGCTGTTCATCGAATCCGGCGGCGATAACCTGTCGGCCACGTTCAGTCCCGAGCTGGTGGACTTCGCCATCTATGTCATCGACGTGGCGCAGGGGGAGAAGATCCCGCGCAAGGCCGGGCACGGCATGATCAAGTCCGACCTGCTGGTGATCAACAAGACCGACCTCGCCCCGCACGTCGGGGCGAACCTCGACATCATGCGCGCCGACACGCTCAGAGTGCGCGGGAAGAACCCGTTCGTCTTCACGAACCTGAAGACTGACGAGGGGCTCGACGAGGTCGAGGCCTGGCTCAACCACGCGGTGCTGATGAACGACCTGGCATGAGTTCGGCGTTGGGGTTCCGCGCGGTCGCGTCCGGGCCGGATGCGTACGCGGGGACGATGAACCTGTCCGTGGGGCGGGCCGGGGGCCGATCCCGGCCCGTGCGGACCGAGAGCTCCGGTGTCCTGCGGTTGATGAAGCCGTTGCACCTGGACGACTCGGGCCAGGTCGCGTACTTCGTGGTCAACCCGGGGGGCGCCTACTTCAGCGAGGCCTGCCGCATGGACGTGGAGGTGCTGGCGGACGCCAACCTGCTGCTGTCCTCGCAGGGTGCCACCCGCATCTACCGGACGCCCCGCGGCCCGGCCGTGCAGGAGGCCCACTTCACGGTGCGGTCCGGCGGACGCCTGGAATACGTTCCCGACCAGCTGATCGCCTACCGGGACGCCGACTACCGACAGGTGACCACGATCACCATGGCCCCCGACGCACAGGTATTCGTCGAGGAGATCGTCACGCCCGGCTGGGACCCCGACGGCACCCCCTTCACCTATGCGGGGATGCTGCTGCGCATGGAAGTCCATCACGTCGACGGCGGCCTGGTGTGTGCCGACAACGTGCGGATCGTGCCGGGCGACATCGGCGCGGCCATCGACGGCATCGGATACATGGAGGGCGCCTCGCACATGGGCAACGTGCTCATCCTGGGCCAGCACGTCGGCGACGCGTACGTCGAGGCCGTGCGCGAGGTGGTGGACACCTCGGGCCTGACGACGGCGGGCGTGACGTCCGGCTCGCGCCACGGGATCCCCTGGGTCATGGTGCGCGCGTTGGCGTCCTCGACCGACACGCTGAGCGCGATGGTCCTGGCGATCAACGAGCACGACCGGGCGGTGACCACCGGCCAGGGACGCCTCCACCTGCGGCGCTACTGACCACGTCAGCCGTCGTGCCGGTGCCCCATGAAGTGCAGGACGTGGTGGGCGACCTCATCGATGAGGCGGTAGCGCACCAGCCGCCCTTCGCGGCGGGCCTGCACCCAACCCTGCTCCCGCAGCACCCGCAGGGCCTGGGATGCGGCCGTCTGGGAGATCCCCGCCGCAGCAGCCAGGTCGACCACGGGCGAGTCCGGGTGCAGGTGGATGTGCGAGAGCAGCTTCAGGCGCGTCGGGTCGGCCAGAAGCTCGAAGTGCCGGGCCCAGGCGTCGGATGAGGGGCCGGGCAGGTCGGGATCGTCGATCTTGGACATTCCCACCCCCTCGGCCTCAGCACCTTGCTACGCTCCAATATGTGTCCAGCCAGACACATATTGGGAAGGACCCACCCATGCTAACTCGCCTCATGTCGCGCGCAGGGGTTGCCCTGATCGCCGGCACCCTCGCGCTCACGGCGTGTTCTGCACCCCAGAGTGCAACCCGCACCTCCGACCAGAGCGGGGACCGGGCCACGAGGATCGTCCTGGCCGATGCCTACGACCTCGGCGGGTTCAACCCCATCAGCGGCTACGGCGAACTCGGCGTCTCGCCGTTGTACGACGGTTTGATGCGGCTCGACAGCTCTGGCGATGACAGGCTGCCCGCCTTCGCGCCCGCCCTCGCCACGGCGCCGCCCACGAGCAACGCCGACTTCACCGAGTGGACCGTTCCGCTGCGCAGCGGGGTCACCTTCCACGACGGCACCTCGTTCGATGCCGCCGACGTGGTGGCCACCTACGAGGCCGTCCTCGACCCGGCGAGCGCGTCCGAGATCGCGTCGGCGTTCGAGATGATCGACGCGGTCACCGGCCAGGCCACCGATGCCGGGGAGTCGGTCACGTTCACCCTCAAATATCCGTACGCCGACTTCCCCGCGCGTCTGCTGCTCGTCATCGCCCCCTCCGAGAAGCTGACCGGCGGGCTGGCGTCCGAATCGAGTCTCAACCGCGAGCCGGTCGGCACCGGGCCTTACCGGCTGGCCGAGCTCAGCACCGACAGGGCGGTGTTCGTCGTCAATGAGTCGTACTGGGGGTCGGTCCCGCAGGTCCGGGAGCTGACGACGGTCCATCTGCCTGACGACGGCGCGCGCGCGATGCGTGTGGCGGCGGGAGAGTTCGACGGCACGGTGCTGCCACCGGCCCTCGCCAAGACGTTCGAGGCCCGCAACGGCTTCTCGGTCGAGCCCGCACGCTCCGCCGACTGGCGGGGCGTGTCACTCCCCGCTGACGTCGCGTTCACCGCTGACCCCCAGGTGCGCATCGCGCTCAACCTGGCGGTCGACCGCGAGGCGATCGTCTCGAAGGTGCTGGCCGGCTACGGCACGGCCGCGCACACCCCCGTGTCCCCGATGTACGGCGACGCGTTCGACCCGGAGGCCGCCTTCCCCTTCGATCCGGACCGGGCCCGAGCGATGCTCGCCGCCGCCGGCTGGACGCCGGGGCCGGACGGCGTACTCGTCAAGGGCGACGACCGGGCGACCTTCACGGTCGCGGTCAGCCCCACCGACTCGCTGCGCCGCGATCTGGCGACCGCCTTCGCGGCCGACATGAAGAAGATCGGCGTCGAAGTGAAGCTGGAGGCCCTCGGCTGGGACAAGATCGAGCCCCGCATCGGCGATCTGGGCATCCTGCTCGGTGGGGGCGACAAGCCGTACTCCCTCGACACCCAGGTGTTCGCGGCGCTGCACACCCCGATCGACGGCACGGCAGTCTGGGACAACCCCGGCCGCTTCGGCACCCCCGCCCTGGACGCCGCGCTCGATGAGGCCCGCCGCACCGCCGACGAGTCCCGCCGCACGACCCTGTATCGCGAGGTGCAGTCCGAATACCTGACGGACCCGTCGTACGTGTTCCTGGCGTTCCTCGAGCACACCTATGTGGTGCGCGACAGCGACTGGAAGCGGGCACCCGTGACGGTGGAGCCGCACGCCCACGGCGTCAACTGGGGCCCGTGGTGGAACCTCGCCACGTGGACGCGCTGACCCGACATGACCACGACCGCCGCCAGCTTCACCGCCGCCCGCACCGCACGTCGCCGACGTGAGGTGCGGGGGCTGGTGTGGCGGCGGCTGGCGGTGCTGGTCCCCCTGCTGGCCGTGATCTCGATGGGTGTGTTCCTCCTGGCGGACGCGTCGCCCTTCGACCCCCTCGTCGGCTATCTGGGCGACCGTTACCAG
Source organism: Propionibacteriaceae bacterium ZF39 (assembly GCA_039565995.1). Taxonomy (GTDB): domain Bacteria; phylum Actinomycetota; class Actinomycetes; order Propionibacteriales; family Propionibacteriaceae; genus Enemella; species Enemella fulvus. The sequence continues at coordinate 3,928,970 of CP154795.1, forward strand.
TTCACCAGCGACGCCCAGCGCGACACGCTCACCCAGACGCTGCAGCTCGACCAGAGCTGGTGGGTCGCCTGGACGACGTGGCTGGGCGGGCTCGTGCAGGGCGATCTGGGGCACTCCCGCGCGTACGCGATGCCGGTGGCCGACCTCATCGCGCAGCGCCTCCCCTGGACCCTGCTGCTGTCGACGGCCGGGCTCGTGATCGCCGTGGTCCTGGGTGTTGCCGGTGGGGCCATGGCCGCGCTGCGGCCGGGGTCGGTGATCGATCGGCTGGTCCACGGTGTATCGATGGTCGTGCAGGCCGTGCCCCCCTTCGTGGTGGCCATGCTGGCCATCCTGGTGGGGGCCTTGGCGCTGGGCTGGTTCCCGGCGGGCGGGGCGTCCCCCATCTCCGGGCCCCGCACCATCGGTGCCGTCGCACACCACCTGGCATTGCCCGCCCTCGTGCTGGGCCTGTCGCAGACGCCGTGGCTGTTGCTCGCCGTGCGCGCCGAGGTCACCGCGGGGCTGTCGTCCGACCCCGTTCGTGCCGCCGTCTCCCGGGGCATCGGGTGGCCGCGGGTCGTGACCGGACACGTGCTGCCGCAGGCGTGGGCACCGCTGGCGACGCTGGCGGGCGTTCGGTTGCCGGAGTTGATCGTGGGCGCCGTGTTGGTCGAGGAGGTGTTCGCCTGGCCGGGCCTCGCCGCAGCGCTGGTTACGTCGGCCCGTGTGCTCGACCTGCCCCTGTTGGCGTTCCTGACCCTGGCGAGCACGGCGCTGGTGCTGCTGGGATCGCTGCTGGCCGACGTCGCGTACCTGCGTCTCGACCCCAGGGTGCGTGCCGATGACTGACGCGGTGGTCACGGGGGCGACCCCGTCGGTGCGGTTTCGATGGCTGCCCTGGGCCTGGCTCGGGCTGGCCGCGATCGTGCTGTACGCGGTAGTGGTCCCCCTGCTGGCGCCGGCCGCCTGGCACGAGGTCGACCTGGCCGCGGCCCGCCAGGCGCCGTCGCAGGCGCACTGGTTCGGCACCGACAGCACCGGCCGTGACCTGTTCGTGCGGGTGGCCGAAGGGCTGCGGGTCAGCCTCGTGATCGCGGTCATCTGCTCGGTCACCTCCACGCTGATCGGGGTAGCCGTGGGCACCTTCGCCGCGGTGGCCGGCGGGGTGATCGACGGCGTCCTCATGCGGTTCACCGACGCGACCAACGCGCTGCCGCACCTGCTGCTGGGCATCACGATCGTGGCCTTCTTCCCGGGGTCCCTGGTCGCGATCATCGCCTCGATCGCGCTGACCCACTGGCCCCAGGTAGCCCGCATCGTGCGCTCGGTGGCCGTGACCACCCGGCGCATGGAGTTCGTCGACGCCGCTTACCTCGCCGGCGCCCGCCGGCGCGACGTGACCGTGCGGCACATCCTCCCGGCGGTCTCGGGGCAGGCCGCGGTGGCGATCGTGCTGCTGCTGCCGCACGCGATCTGGCACGAGTCCACGCTGTCGTTCCTCGGGTTGGGGCTGGCTCCCGACGCTGCCTCCCTCGGCACGCTGCTGGCGATCGCGCGCGGCGAGATGCTCATCGGCGCCTGGTGGGCGCTCGCCTTCCCCGCTCTCGTGCTCGTGGGGACCACGCTCGCGGCGTCCGGCATCGCGCACCGGCTGCAGCGCAGGTTCGCGCCCGTCGCGGAAGCGCGGGTCGCGTGATGGCAACCCGCGCCGAGGTCACCGGCTTGACCCTCCGCATCCCGACCCGGGTGGCCGGGCGCCCCACGTTCGTCCACGCGGCCACCGACGTCTCGATCACCCTGGCGGCCGGACGCGTGCACGCCCTGGTCGGCGAGTCCGGCAGCGGCAAGTCGGTGCTCGCCTCGACCTTGACCGGTCTGCTGCCCCCGGGGACCCGCGTGAGCGGCCGCGTAGTCGTCGACGGGATCGACGTGACGCCCGCCCTGGGTACGCCGCGGCATCGCATCTGGGGCCTTCTGCGCGGCCGCGTCGTCGGGAGCGTGGCCCAATCGGCGGCCACGTCCTTCACGCCGACCCGCACCATCGGCAGCCAGCTGCTCGAGGCGATCGAGGCTCTGGGGGGCACCCGGTCGGTCGACGAACTTGCCGACATCGCGCGCCTGCCGGCCTGGGCGCTCGCCGCGTACCCCCACGAACTGTCGGGCGGGCTGGTGGGGCGAGCGGCGGTGGCCGCAGCCCTGGCCGGGCAACCGTCGATCATCGTGGCCGACGAGCCCACGGCGTCCCTGGATCGTGACCTGGCCGGACAGGTGCTCGACCTGCTGCGCGACCAGGCCGACGCCGGGGCGTCCGTGCTGCTGATCACCCACGACGTGGCCGGTCTGCTCGACCGTGCGGTGGCAGACGACGTGTCGGTGATGTACGCCGGGCGCATCGTCGAACGGGGTGGGGCCGCGCAGGTGTGGGACGACCCCCGGGCGGCCTACACCAGGGCCCTGCTGGCGGCGCTGCCCCGCAACGGCCTGCACGTCGTCCCCGGCGACCCGCCGGCGCTCACCGACCTGGCCGAGGGCGTCCGGTTCGAGGACCGAGTGGGGGGTGCGTTGTGAGCGGGGCGAGCCTCGCGCGTGTGGCGATCGCGCCGGGCGGACTGGAGGCGCAGGGCGGGCTGGTGGCGCAGGGCGTGCGGGTGTCCTACGACGGGCGCATCGTGCTCGACGGGGTGTCGCTGAGCCTGCCCCGCGGGCGCACCATCGGTCTGGTCGGGCCGTCGGGGGTCGGCAAGTCGACGCTGGCGCGGGTCCTGGCGGGGCTGCTGGTGCCCGAGGCAGGCACGGTCACCCACGACGGCGAACCCGTGGTGACCCGGCGGGGGCGCATGGGCGACCGGGTGGGCATGCTGTTCCAGTCGCCGCGCCGCTCCTGCAACCCCCAACAACGATTGGGCGACCTGATCGCCGAGCCGCTGCGCTACCGGAAGCGTCGGGCGCCGCGGTCGGCCCACGCCGCACGCGTGGCCGAGGTCGCCACCGAGGTGGGCCTGACCGCCGACCTTCTCGGACGCCTGCCCGCCGAGGTCAGCGATGGCCAGCTCCAGCGCGCTGCACTGGCCCGCGCCCTGGTCGCGGATCCGTGCCACCTCATCTGCGATGAGGCCACCGCCATGCTGGACGCCATCACCACCGCCTCGATCGTGGCCGTCCTGCGCCGCCGGGCGGACGCCGGGCTCGGCGTACTCGCGATCAGCCACGATCGCGAACTGCTGGACGCCTGGGCCGACGACGTCGTCGAGCTCAGTCAGGGGCAAGCGTCACCGGCGGCCGTTCGAAGGCCCCGTCGGCCGGATTGCCGGACGGGGGCATGGTGAATTCGCGGCGTACGCCCTCGCCTTCTTCGTTGACCAGCAGGACGGTCGCCACATTGCGCCGCCCGACGGGCAGCAGCCGGGCGACGAAGGTGTCGCCGCGCTCGGCATCGCCGAGGGTGTCGACGGTGGCCCCGAGGACATTGCGGCAGACTTCGTCGGCGCAGTCGGTGCGACGATCGTCGATCAGGGTCACGGTCGCCCCGCGCTCGCGGGCCGAGCGGGCAGCCTGGGTGACCTCTCGGGTGGAGAACCCCCGGCCCCGGATCGCATCCCGCAGCGACGCCTCCACCAGCCGGCACTCGCGGCGTTCGTCCGGCGTCAGCTCCTGACCGCTCTCGATCCGGTCGAGCAGCCCACCGATCTGGGCGAGCAACCGGGTGCGATAGTCGCGACGGGCCTCGGCGCGGGAGGCGAGCGTGACCAGTTGTTCGAGGGCGATGCCCTCCTCGTGGAGAGCCATGACCTCACGCGCCCGCGACCGGCGCATCACGAGTCGATAGACCGAGCCGGCCACCATGGCGGTGAGGATGGCCAATTGTTCGAGCCCGTCCGACAACGGGACGTCCTTGATCAGGCCCCACAGGACCCCCGCCACGATCACCGCCAGCGTCATCAGCCAGGCCCACCTGACCCAGCCGATCATCGTCAACAGGGCCAACGCGAGAGTGGCGGAGGTGGCCGGCCACAGCACCGACAACTCCCCCACGGGTGTCTTCACCTGGCTGCCCACCAGGGCCAGGACCGGGAACCAGCCGAGACTGATCACGCGGGCCATGCGGGTCCGGCCCAGTCGCGTCGACAGCGGCGCGGCCGCCACGAACGCCGACAGCGGCACCGCGACCAACAACACGAGCCAGGGGTTGAAGTAGTTGTTCCAGTTCCCCAGCGTGAGCGCGAGCGCGAACCCGAACTGGGCCAGGAACCAGCCCCACCCCGGGAACGGTGCGAGCGGGGGCTCCCGGTCGGGCGGGGCGACGCGGTGCATGAACGCGCGCCAGCGAGCCCAACGAACAGGCGCAGTCCCGGGCGTACTCGTCGTCACGTCGGCTCCCAGGCAATCGTCACGACGGTCCCCCGTCCGGGGGCGGAATCCACGGTCGCGCTGCCACCCTCGAGCGAGTTCATCCGGTGCAGGATGCTCTGCGTCACGCCCAGGCGGGTCCGGATGCGGGTCGGATCGAAGCCGGGTCCGTCATCACTGATCACGACCTTCAGACGAGGCCCATCGAGGACGATCTCGACCCGGCCGGGCTCGGTGGCGTGCCGCACGGTGTTGCGCACGGCCTCGGCGACGGCGGCCTCCAACTCGATCGCGGTGAGCCTCGGCATGACGCTGTCCTCGGGGATACCACGCTGGGAGAGGGTCACCGGCACCCCCTCGCGGCCGCATCGCCGGGTGATCCGATCGATGACCTCGAGGAACAGCGAGGAGTTCTCGACTTCGGTCTGCACCGGCGTCAGCTGCCGACGAGCGGCCTCGGCCTGGACCCGGAGCTTGTCGGTCGGCACTCCCTCGGCAGCCGAGGACAACAGAGACAGCACGAAGTCGTGGGTGAGCCGGTCGAGCCTGTCGATCTCCGCGTCGCGGGACTCGAGCATTCCGGCTTCGGCCTGCTCCCGCGCAGTGCGGGCCAGGACGCGATTCGTCGAGTTGATCTTGGCGATCAGGAAGAGCATGAGCACGAAGAAGAAGCCCGAATAGGCGATCGAGAAGACGAACCGAACGATCGAGACATCCCACGTGGTCACGACCAGGATCCGCCACATCACGATCTCGACCAGCAGGCAGTTGAGAAAGAGGCTGACGATGGCGGTCCAGAGCGGCAGGGTGAAGATCGCCGCCACCGCCGCCAGTCCGGGAATCTGATGGATCCAGAAATCGAGTCGCGCATCGGCGCTGCCCGCGTTCGCGACCAGCGGCCAGAACGCGACGGCGATCGGATAGGTGCAGGCACCGATGGCCAGCAGGATCCGCCCCATGTCGATGCGATGGGCGATGAAGGCGATCAGGGCGAGTACGCCCGGCACCCACGCAAGTGACGACAACGCCTGCATCGCCCACTCGAAGGTGTCATCGGTCCCTCCATGGGTCAGCAGACCGCGGAGCGCATGAAACCCATAGAGCGCTCCGAGGGTCAGCCCGATAGCCCGGTGTTGGCTGGGCGCGAGCCCGTCGGCGTTCACTCCCGCGCCGGCGGCGGCAGTACGCCGTCCTCCACAGCCCTCTTGTAGAGGTCGACCTTGGTGTGGGCGGCCCGACCCTGTTGGGCGTACTTGGCGCGGATGCGCAGCAGATAGTCGTTGACGGTGGTGATCGAGAGGCCCGTCTGGGTGGCGACCCGCTTGGCGGACTCACCGCAGGCGAAGAGTTCGAGCACTTCCCGCTGGCGCTCCGACAGGCCGACGGCATCGAGGCCCGGGTCGGAGTCGACCGCGGCGGCCCACTCGTTGCTGAGGGCGTCGGCATCGTCGCGCAGGCAGCTGCGGATGCGGGCAATGAGTTCTTCGGGGGTGTGGGATTTGCGCGCGATCCCGCGTACGCCGCCCTTCGCGGCCGAACGGATGAGATAGGCGTTCTCACCGGAGGTGAAGGCGAGCGACGGAATGCCCACTTCGGCCAAGGCCTTGGCGTTGTCCTCGGGCATCGACCGATCGGCCAGGCTCAGGTCGAGCAGGACGAGATCGAGGCGTTGATTCTGCTCCAGCAGCTCGGGGACATTGCGGCCTGTCGCCACGAGCCGGAGGTCGTCGGTTTCTTCCAGAAGGGCCGTGATCCCGAGTGAAACGGCGAAGTGGTCATCCACCAGGCCGATCGCGTGCTGCTCCACGTGTTCTCTTCCTGTCTCTCATGCCCTCAGAATTGAGGACTGGTCTCCTCGGAGGTCCCTTTCTAGGATGACTCATGGATGGCTGCATTGGGGGATGAGTCATCAACTTCATGAGGCCCCGGCTCCGGCCGGGGCCTCACTTTTTCAGGCCTTCTGCTTCGGCGCGATCCCCTCGCGAACCGGAATCGTCATGGCCACCGGCTTGGAGACGGCGGCGAAGAAGTCGTCGCCCTTGTCGTCGACCACGATGAAGGCCGGGAAGTTCTCGACCTCGATCTTCCAGACGGCCTCCATGCCGAGCTCTTCATATTCGACGACCTCGACCTTCTTGATGCAGTCCTGCGCCAGGCGCGCGGCCGGGCCACCGATCGAGCCCAGATAGAAGCCGCCGTGGGCGTTGCAGGCATCCGTGACCTGCTGCGAGCGGTTGCCCTTGGCCAGCATCACCATCGAGCCGCCGGCTGCTTGGAACTGATCGACATAGGAGTCCATGCGACCAGCGGTCGTCGGGCCGAACGAGCCGGACGCCATGCCCTCGGGCGTCTTCGCAGGGCCGGCGTAATAGACGGGATGGTCCTTGAGGTACGCCGGCATCTCCTCGCCCGCGTCGAGCCGCTCCTTGATCTTGGCGTGCGCGATGTCGCGGGCGACGATCAGCGGGCCGGTCAGGGAGAGGCGCGTCTTGACGGGGTGCTTGGCGAGCTCGGCGAGGATGTCGGCCATCGGGCGGTTGAGGTCGATGTCGACGACGTCGCCACCGAGATCATCGGAGACGGTCTCGGGCAGATAGTGCGCGGGCTCGAACTCCAGCTGCTCGATGAACACGCCCTCGGGCGTGATCTTGCCCAGGCACTGACGGTCGGCGGAGCAGCTCACCGCGATCGCGACGGGCAGCGAGGCACCGTGGCGCGGGAGGCGGATCACGCGTACGTCATGGCAGAAGTATTTGCCGCCGAACTGGGCGCCGATGCCCAGCGTGCGCGTGAGCTCGAGGACCTTCTCCTCCATGTCGTGGTCGCGGAAACCGCGGCCGGTGGCGGCATTGCCCGTGGTGGGGAGATTGTCGAGATATTTGGCGGAGGCGTACTTCGCCGTCTTCAGCGCGAACTCCGCCGACGTGCCGCCGACGACGATCGCGAGGTGGTAGGGCGGGCAGGCCGCGGTGCCGAGCGAACGGATCTTCTCCTCAAGGAACGGGAGGATCTTGTCGGGGTTCAGGATCGCCTTGGTCTCCTGATACAGGTAGGACTTGTTGGCCGAGCCGCCGCCCTTCGCCATGAACAGGAACTTGTAGGTGTTCTCGTGGCCCTTGATGGTGTCGGCGTACAACTCGATCTGGGCCGGCAGGTTGGAGCCCGTGTTCTTCTCCTCGAAGAACGTGACCGGCGCGTTCTGCGAATAGCGGAGATTGAGCTTGGTGTAGGCGTCATAGACACCCCGCGAGATCGGCTCCTCGTCGACGCCGGGGGTCAGGACATGCTGGCCGCGCTTGCCCATGACGATGGCGGTGCCGGTGTCCTGGCACATGGGGAGGACGCCGCCCGCGGCGATATTGGCGTTCTTGAGCAGGTCGAGCGCCACGAACTTGTCGTTGTTGGAGGCCTCGGGGTCGTCCATGATCTTCTGCAGCTGGGCGAGATGGGCCGGGCGCAGATAGTGGGCGATGTCGTGCATGGCCGTCTCGGTCAGCAGGCGGAGGGCCTCCGGCTCGACTTCGAGGAAGGTACGCCCACCCGGGCCCTCGACCTGGCGTACGCCTTCGTCGGTGAGCTTGCGCCACGGCGTATGATCCTCGCCGATGGGCAAGAGATCCTCGTAGGCGAATTCGGCCATCGTTCCTCCTCGATTCGGGCGTACACGCCCATCTTTCCATCTCCCGCAAGACGGAGGGCACACGTGGGCCGATCAGGTTCCTCAATCACCGGTTGTGGGACGGGTGCGGGTGTTAGCTTCGTTTGCGACAAGATCTTTTCCGTCAGCAACGCAACGCCTTTGGGAGGCAACAATCATGGAAAAGCGTGAGGTCGTCGTCCTTGCCGCCGCTCGGTCCGCCGTTGGCACCTTCGGTGGCTCCCTGTCCGGCATGGAGCCCATCGACCTGGCTGCCGAGGTCATGAAGGCAACCATCGAGCGCTCTGGCGTCGATCCCAACCAGATCGGGTACGCCACCGTCGGCAACATCATCCCCACTGAGCCCCGCTACGCCTACGTCTCCCGGGTCGCCTCCGTCCAGGCCGGCCTGCCCGAGACCTCCGTCGCCATGCAGGTCAACCGCCTGTGCGCCTCCGGCCTCCAGGCCATCGTCACCTCCGCCCAGCAGATCGAGCTCGGTGACTACGACTACGCCGTCGGTGGCGGTGTCGAGGTCATGAGCCGTGGCACCTATATGGCCCCGGCCATGCGCTCGGGTGCCCGCATGGGCGACGCCCAGCTCAACGACTCGATGGTGAACGCGCTGACCGACCCCTTCGGTGTCGGCCACATGGGCGTGACCGCCGAGAATCTCGCTGATCAGTACTCCATCTCCCGCGAGGAGCAGGACCAGCTCGCGCTGCAGAGCCAGGAGCGTGCGCTCAACGCCATCGCCGAGGGCCGCTTCAAGGAACAGATCGTTCCGATCACCCTGAAGTCCCGCAAGGGCGAGACGGTCTTCGACACCGATGAGCACCCGCGTCAGGGCGTCACCATCGAGGCGCTGGCCAAGATGCGCCCGGCCTTCAAGAAGGACGGCTCCGTCACCGCCGGCAACGCCTCCGGCATCAACGACGGCGCGTCGTTCTTCGTGCTCGCCGACGCCGAGGTGGCCGCCAAGAACGGCCAGACCCCGATCGCCAAGATCGTCGGGTACGCCGTCGCCGGCGTCGACCACGCCATCATGGGTTATGGCCCGGTCCCGGCCGTCAAGAAGGTCCTCGACAAGACCGGCCTGACGCTGGAGCAGATCGACGTCATCGAGTCGAACGAGGCCTTCGCGGCCCAGGCCTGCACCGTGGCCAAGGAGCTCGGCCTCGATCCCGAGAAGACCAACGTCAACGGCGGCGCCATCGCCCTGGGTCACCCGATCGGTGCCTCCGGCGCGATCATCGCCACCAAGGCGCTCTATGAGCTCAAGCGCGTCGAGGGCAAGTATGCCCTCGTCACCATGTGCGTCGGCGGCGGTCAGGGTATCGCCGTCATCTTCGAGCGCATGTGATCCGAGAGCCATTGGCTCTCAAACCAGAAGCATCAGCCCCGCTCGCATCGCGGTTCACCTCCGGGTGGGCCGCGATGCGGCGTATAGCCTCTCGGCTTCACCGCGTTAGACTGTTGCATTTCCTGCTGATGGCTCTAACAGCTCAAACAAGGGTGCGTTCATCGCACCAACCATTTGTATGCCTGACTTTTGCAGTCTTAGCGCGCCAGCAGAAAAGCGGTGTGAGGGATAGACAGCTGAGGCATTCGTAACAGGACGCCGAACGATCGCGCCTGCCATCAGACTGCGCCGGGCCCGCTGGACCACCCTCTTCCAGATTTTCGTGTGTGCAGGATCTGAGGACACCGCTCCAATGATCGACTCACGCAGTCCTGTCGCCGACACATATCCTGGCTGCACGTACATGAAAGAACCATTGTCTCGCATAATTACCTTCGTTCCTCGTCGGGTTTGCAGGCATGGCCCTCCCGTGTCACGAGACTAATAGGACCAAGTGAGATCCAGATTTCAAGAAGACCTTCGAGACTCCCTAAGCGAGCCCAGTCCAATGGAAGAATTCGCTCATAATCGCTGGCCTCAGTGTAGAAATCGATGCCGTTCAACCACTTAGGAAGCAGAATGGTGAGTAACTCTTCTCGTCCTGCATGAAACTGGAGATGCATCCTTTCGATCACGAACCCCACCTCTTCCTAGTCTTGGTTCCCGAGCCGTGTCCCGTGGTCAATGATGACCTAGAACCAGTGCTGCCTTCCATTCACCCTTAGGATGATAGAAGTAATTGGGCCCTCCACTGGCCCTGGGGCGATTCATCTTGTCTGGTCAGTCCACCAGTGCACAGCGGGGTTCAACTCTGCCGCAAGCTTTCCGAAGCGCAGGTCATTCATCTCGAGATACCCGTCGGAGTCGATGAAGAACACTCCACGATCGAACGCAGCAGCCAACGTCACCACCATGTCCGTTAGTGAGCGGAACTCGACCGGATGCTCCGCCTCGTCGATCCGAAAGCGACGAACCCAACCTGATGACCGCCCCCCTAGCTCGACCAGATAGAAATCACCAGCGCCATCGGTGAACAATGGCAGCCATCCATGATTCCAGCGAGGATCGGTCACAAAGGAGCGATAGTTGGCGAGCACATCCTCCAGCGAGAGCAGATAGAAGCCTGGAAATAGGTGGAGATCATCCAGCGTCGCGCCTGCCGTCTGTGTGCCGTCACGCCACACATACAGGGTCTCGACTTCCATATTGTGGGGCAATCCGGCAGCCATAATCTGCCGACAACCTCTTGAGGCGTCCGCCCAGGCTTGAGCGCCTGCAGCAAGGTGCCGCGATGAAGGTTTTCCAAAACCAACCTTGATCCGGCACAACCCCTCTGACAGATCAGTCATCACGGGCCAATCCTGACATTGAAAGGATCACCCGATGCCAACCCCGCTGTTCCGGAAAGAGCGACTGGGCACGCCCCTAATGCGGCACGCTTGGCGGAAGCGGGTCCGATGCGGGCTACTTGGGTCTCCGATCGCGAGACACGCGTATGGCCCTCCCGCCTACCATCCTTTACTCGCATCGGTTCAGCTTGCGCCTCGGGCGCCCCGTGCACCTGTTGTCGGGATGAGAATGATGCTACCGCGTGTGGGCTCGGTGCCGATCCAGCAAGAGCGTTACGCGCGATCAATCCCCTATTCCTCGCCCTCGGGCAAGGCCTCGAAGCGGTCGCAGCCGTCGTGCTCGAACCTAACTCTTCCGTCAAAGAAGGACGCGCCGTTCGAACACACCCCCCAATCCTCTCCGGGCAACCCTGCCAGCGGCAACTAATGCCGACACCCCCCGCATTGCTCCCAGTACCACGAGTCGATGTAGTCATCAGCAGCCGTGGAGCGATTAACCCGCTGAATCCATCGGTCGTGAATTGCCTGATCCAACTCCTTCATCCTTGGTATTTCCCCTCGATTACACACTCCTCAACAGCAAGCTGGAGTGCGACACAGTGTAGAACCACATTTGGAACCTGCGCTCTGGCCACTCGTTTCGCTTCATAGAGACTCCTAACCGATGGGATGCCCAGGGGCTCCCCAATTGTCCCAACCAACCAAGATCATCGGAACTATTCAGATGATCTTGATCTGCAGTGACAAATGGGAGGGGCCATCGCGCCGGCTCCGGGGGTCGGGCGCATACTTGCCCCGTGACTGAACTGATTACTCCGCGCGAGGTGCCCCTGGGTGGGCTGCGTGCGATGACCGTCCGGCGGACTCTTCCCACCCGCACCCGCTCCCTCGTCGGCGCGTGGTGTTTCCTCGACCACTATGGGCCCGACCACGTGGCCGAAACCGGCGGGATGGAGGTCGCCCGGCATCCACACACCTGCCTGGCCACTGTGAGTTGGCTGTTCACCGGTGAGATCGACCATCTGGATTCGGGTGGGAACTCCGCCCGCGTCCGCCCCGGCGAGCTCAACCTCATGTCCGCGGGCCGCGGCATCACCCACTCGGAGTTTTCCACCCCCGAGACCGATGTGCTGCACGGCGTACAGCTCTGGTTCGCTCTCCCCGACCACGCCCGCCTGGGTGACAACCGGTTCGATCACTATCGCCCGGAGCCGGTCGCGCTGCCCGACGGCGGCGAGATCCTCGTGTTCCTGGGCTCGCTGCTCGGTTCAACCTCTCCGGTCGAGACCCCGACCGAGCTCATCGGTGCCGAGATCCGCATGCCGGCCGGGACGAAGCTGACTCTCCCGGTGAACCCGGCCCACGAGCACGCGCTGCTCGTCGACACCGGTGCGGCCGCACTCGACGGCCAGGACCTCAACCGCGGCGACCTCGGGTTCGTCGAGGCCGGGGCCGAGTCGCTCGAGATCGTTGCAGGCGCCGAAGACCTGCGGGCCGTGCTCATCGGCGGGGAGCCGTTCGGCGAACAGATCGTGATGTGGTGGAACTTCATCGGCCGGTCCCACGACGAGATCGTGGCGTTCCGGGAGGCGTACCAGCACGAGATCACCACCGGCGAGGTGGGCGATTTCGGGCCGTTCCCGGTGGGCACGCCGACCCCGATCCCCGCGCCGCCCATGCCGAACGCACGGTTGCGTCTCCGGGGGTAGGCATCGCCGCCTAGGCTTGTAATCCCACCCACAGATTTGGGAGGCAGGCCATGCGGAAGTTCTCTCGCGACGAGGTCCTGCTCCTGCGCGACAGCCAGGTGAATGCCTTCGCCAGCCTCGCGGTCTATGTGAGCGTCTGGACGCTCGCGCAGATCCTGCTGACCCTGACGGGCGCGGACATGCCGGGCGTAGAGTTCTTCGATCCCCACGGCAACTTTTCGACCCCCGGCATCGTGCTCGGACTGCTGTTCTTCGCGTCCGCATTCCTGCCCCACTGGCTGATGTTGCGGCGCTACGGGTTGTCCTGGCGCGAAGGGGCCCGCCTGGTGCGTGATCTGCGGGAGGGCCTGCACGAGGATGCCGCGCACGAGCGCCCGCCCGAGCGCGTGGCCACCCAGGACGCAGGCGTGGACACCTATTGGGAGGAGCGCTGGGAGGAGTTCCTGTCCCAACGGGACGACCCGGACGGAAAATAAGCGACCGTGGAATATAGTTGACGCATCAACTGTTACACCTGGCGTACCCGATCCAACCGACCGCCCGAAAGGACACGCCATGCCTGCCGTGACCGCCGACACCCTGACACTGCCCCGCTTGTCCCCCGCTGCTCCCGACGCGACCGAACGCCGGGTCATCACCATCGGCAAGGGCCCGCAGGGGCTCGAGGGTGAGGGCTTCCCCGTGCGCCGCGCGTTCGCCGGGACGCGGACCGAGCTGCTCGACCCGTTCATCCACATGGACCAGATGGGTGAGGTGGAGTACGCCCCCGGCGAGCCCCGCGGCACCGACTGGCACCCGCACCGTGGGTTCGAGACCGTGACCTACATCATCGACGGCCGCTTCCAGCACCAGGATTCCCACGGCGGCGGCGGCATGATCGAGAACGGCGCGACGCAGTGGATGACCGCCGGCTCCGGCGTACTCCACATCGAAACCCCGCCCAAGGAACTCGTCGACTCCGGCGGCATGTTCCATGGCATCCAGCTCTGGGTAAACCTGCCGAGCAAGGACAAGTTCATCGCCCCGCGCTATCAGAACCTGACCGGCGACCGTGTCGGCCTGGTGACCACGCCCGATGCCGGTGCGCTGGTCCGGATCATCGCCGGTGAGATCGAGGGGCATCAGGGGCCGGGCTCGACGCATACGCCGATCGTGATGGCGCATACGACCGTCCAGCCGGGCGCGCAGCTGTCGCTGCCGTGGCGCAAGGACTTCAACGCTTTGGCTTATGTGTTGTCCGGCAAGGGCACCGTCGGTGTCCAGCAGCGGCCGATCAGCGAGGGCAACCTCGCCGTGCTGGCCGACGGTGACCGCATCACGTTCACCGCGTCGGAGCAGCAGGATTCTAAGTCCCCCGCGCTCGAACTGCTCCTGCTCGGCGGCCAGCCGATCGGCGAGCCGGTCTTCCACTACGGCCCGTTCGTCATGAACACCCGCGACGAGGTCATCAAGGCGATCGAGGACTATCAGTCCGGCAGCTTCGGCCAGATTCCGGCCGACGCCCTGCGGCCGTACCACGGCCGTCGCTGATCACCGCCAGACGAACGACGCCCCGAACCGGTCCGGCAAGCCGAGCTCATCGTTGAGCCGGGCCAGTTCGGCGTCGTCGTCGGTGATCCCGACGACCCAGCTGTCGGCGTACGCCGCTGCCCGGCGCGAGCCGAACTGCGCGTTCGCGCCCGGGTAGCGGACCGGATCACCCGCCGCGAGGCCTGCCGTCTGCTCGATGGCGGCCAGGACGGTCGGGATGTCGGCTACCCCGGCATCCGACACGGCCGCCGCGACCATCGCGGTCTCGCTGTCGCTGAGTTCGCGGAGGGCCCGGTGAGCCGTCAGCGTCGCGAGCGTACGCCCGGCCGCCGCGGCCAGGTCCCGATCGACGGGGCCGGGTTCGGGGGTGTGATGGCCGACCCCGGTCGTCGTCGGAACCGCGGTGGGCTCGTCATCGGTGCGTTCCGCGCGTACGCCGGAGAACCCCTCCAGCTCCGCGCGCAACTCCGCCATGCCCTCGGCCTGCTGCCGCGCGCGGATCTCGCGAGCCTTCAGGACCAGCGCACCGGCACCGATCGCGATGAGGATTCCGCCGAGGACGCGGAGAACCGCGCCGCCGTCGAAGATCACGACGAGGATGCCGAGCACCACGCAGACGATGCCCGCGATTTCGAGTTGGCGGCTGGGTCGCTGTTCGTTGGTCACACCTGGATTGTGCCTCGCTGGTGGTGAGAGGGGCGGCGGACTCTAGACTGCGAGCATGTCGAGACCAGAGGCGAAGTTCTGCCGGGATTGCGGGACCGCCATGGAGCGACGCATTCCGCCGATGGAGGATCGCGAACGCGCGGTCTGCCCGGCCTGTGGGTTCATCGACTATGTGAATCCGATCAATGTTGTCGGCACGGTGCCGATATGGCAGGGCGATCAGGTCCTGCTGTGCCTGCGCAATATCGAGCCCCGCAAGAACTTCTGGACCCTGCCCGCCGGCTTCCTCGAGGCCGGCGAGGGCAGCGCCGAGGGGGCCCGGCGCGAGACCTGCGAGGAGGCCGGGGCTCGGATCGAGCTCGGTCAGCTCTATTCCGTCTTCGATGTGCCCCACGCCCAGCAGGTCCATATGTATTGGTTGGCCACCCTCCTCGACACTGACTTCGACCCGGGTCCGGAGACGATCGAATGCCGGATGTTCGCGCTCGACGACATCCCCTGGGATGACCTGTCGTTCCGGACGGTCGCCCGGACCCTCTGGCACTTCGTGGTTGATCATCGCGCCGGGGCTTTCGGCACGCACTATGGCGAAGTCACCTGGGGAGAGACGCTGCCGCCGTTGCCGGAGCGATGAAGTTCTATTCGATTCTCTAGACTTATTCCTAGAATATCGAATAGTTCGTCATCACAGGGAATACCAGCGACACGGGGCTGGTTGGGGCTGTTATGACGACCCCTCTCGCCGTGTCCGTGCTCGATCTCCTGCCTGTTCGCACCAACCAGTCCAGCGCAGATGCGTTCGCCGCAGCCAGGTCGCTGGCGCGGGTGGCGGAGGACGCGGGCTGTACGCGGTATTGGGTCGCCGAGCACCACAACACCGAGTCGGTCGCGTCGACCAATCCGCCCGTGTTGATCGCGATGCTCGCGGGCGTGACCGAGCGGATCCGCGTCGGCTCGGGTGGCGTGATGCTCCCGAACCACGCTCCCCTGGTGGTTGCCGAACAGTTCGCGGCGCTCCAGGCGGCGTACCCCGATCGCATCGACCTCGGCATCGGCCGCGCCCCGGGCACCGACCCGGTCACCACATGGGCCCTGCGCAACGGTGCCGGCGACGAGGAGATCGTGCGGAACTTCCCGCACTATGTGCAGCAGGTGATGGCCTACATGTCCCCGGAGGGCGCGCGGGTGCAGGTCGCCGGGCGTACCTTCGACATCCGCGCCACCCCCCGCGCCGCCGAGGCCCCGCCGGTCTGGCTGCTGGGCTCGTCGGACTATTCCGCGCGGTTGGCCGCCCAGCTCGGGCTCCCCTATGTCTTCGCGCATCACTTCTCCGGCCACGGCACGGAAGAGGCGCTGCGGCTCTATCGGGAGGGGTACGCCGGCGAGGGCAAGCCGAGGACCTTCCTCACTGTGAATGCCATCGTGGCGGACACCGAGGAGGAGGCGCGCGAACTGTCGCTGCCGTTCCAGTATCAGATGGCCTGCCTGCGCACCGGCAAGCCGCTCGTGTCCATGCTCACCGTCGAAGAGGCGCGCGTCACCGAGTGGCCGCTGTCGGACACCGGGCTGGCGCAGCTGACGGCGTCCTGGTTCGTGGGTACGCCCGATCGGGTCGCCGAGGGCATTCGGTCGTTGGCCCGGGAGCACGACGTGGACGAGGTCATGATCCAGCCCGTGGCCGGGGCGTACGCGAGTGAGCCCGCCGACCGCGACCTCGCCCGCGAGCGGACCGTGCGTGAACTCACCGAGCGTCTTCGAGTCGATTGATCCCCAGGTTTATCCACAGCCTGTGGAGAATCACACGCGTGTGATTCCTATCCCGTGTTGCGCAGACCCGCAGCGACACCGTTGACGGTGATGAGCAACGCGCGCTGGAAGGCGGCCCTGTCGTCATCGGAGACTTCCCCCGCACGGAGGCGCCGGAGCAGCTCGACCTGGAGGTAGGAGATCGGGTCGAGGTATTGATCCCGCACCGCGAACGTCCGCTTCAGCGCCGGTTGGTCATCGAGGAGATGGTCCTCGCCCGTGAGGCGCTTGAGCTCCTCGACGGTCAACGCGAACTCCGCCTTGATGTCGTCGAAGAGGTGGCGGAGTTCCTCGGGCACGAGGGAGTTCACATAGTGTGACGCGATCGCGAGGTCGGTCTTGGCGACGGTCATCTCGACGTTGGAGATCACGGACGCGAACATTCCCCAGCCGGCCAGCATCGCCTTCAGGTCGTCCTCGTGACCGGCCTCGCGGGCAGCCTTCAGGCCGGACCCGACGCCATACCAACCCGGGACGATCTGCCGCGTCTGCGTCCAGCCGAACACCCACGGAATCGCGCGCAGACCCTCAAGGCCGGCGTCGCTGTCGGGTCGCTTCGACGGGCGCGAGCCGATGTTGAGCGCGCCGAGCTGATCAACGGGGGTCGCGGCGACGAAGTACGCCGGCAGGTCCGGGTCCGACACCAGCGCCCGATAGCGATTGAACGCCGCATCGCTCGCGACATCGAGCACCTCGCCCCAGCGCGTCAGGTCGGCGGGCGGGACCACCTGGTCGCGGTGCAGCGTACTCGCCCGCAACACCGCCGCCAGCGACAGCGCCAGGTTCTCCTTGGCGAGCGCCGGGAGCGAATACTTGTCGGAGATGACCTCACCCTGCTCGGTGAACTTGATTTCACCGGCGAGTACGCCGAACGGCTGCGCCATGATCGCGTCGTAGGTCGGGCCACCACCACGGCCGACCGAGCCGCCGCGGCCGTGGAACAACCGGAGACGTACGCCGTGCTTGGCCGCCACGTCCCGCAGCGCCCGCTGCGCCCGGTGGATCGCCCACTGGCTGGTGAGCACGCCGGCCTGCTTGTTGGAATCGGAGTAGCCGAGCATGACCTCCTGGACGTCACCGCGGAGGCGTACCAGGTCGCGATAGGCCGGAGTCGACAGCAGCTCATCGAGCAGGTCCTCGGCCCCGCGGAGTTCCTCGATCGTCTCCAGCAGGGGTGCGAATCCGATGTCGGCGAAGGGCTCGGCGCCGGGGTTGAGGTCGAGGAGTCCGGCCTCGCGGGCCAGGACGGCGGCGGCCAGCACGTCGTCCGCGCCCTGGGTCATCGAGATGATGTAGGTCTCCACGACGGACTTGCCATAGGACCGCTGCGCCCGGCGGATCTCGTCGAACACCTGCAGCACGCGCCCCCGCGGGGCCTGCCAGGTCAGCAGCGGCCGACGTGATTCGAGCTCAGCGGCCAGCGCGCGCAGACGCCCGCCGCGGGACAACTCGGCGTACTCCCGCGGCAATCCGCCAACCGCATCCAGCAGCGGTCCGAGCGCATCGTGATGCTTCTCGGCATGTTCGCGCACGTCGAGCGTGGCGAGGTGCAGACCGCTGACCGCAAGGGTCTGGGCGGCGATCGCGACGCGGCCGTCGGCGGTGAGGGAGTCGCCGTGGGTACGCAGCGAGTCGGCGATCAGGCCGAACTCGGTGAGGAGGCCGTCGATGCCGGCGTAGTCCTTGCCGGGCTCGTGCGGCGCGCCGGTCTCGACCCGTGTCCGGGTGTTGAGGAGCTTGACCCGCATGCAGCTGAGCTTCAAGCGATAGGGCTCGGGCTCATAGAAGGCGAGAAGGCGAGGGGCGAGGTCGAGCACTGCGAGGTCGGCCGCCAGGGACTCCTTGAGCTCGGTCGACACGGGCACGACGGCCGTGGACGCCGAGAGCTCCAGGATGAGCGCGTCGATGATCTGCAGGGCAAGCTCGAGCGCCCGCTCGAACTGCAGGCGCAGGATCTCCTCGGTGACCTCCGGGGTGACGTTGGGGTTGCCGTCACGGTCGCCGCCGATCCATGAGCCGAAGCGGAGGCTGGGCCTGGCGGGGTCGAGGCGTACGCCGTGGTCGGAGAGCAGATCGGCGAAGTCGGCGAGCAGGCCCGGGAGGGTTTCGGTGAAGACCTCGGCGAGGTAGTAAAGCGCATTCCGGGCCTCGTCGAGCGGCGTCGGCTGGGTGAGGCGGAGTTCGTCGGTCTGCCAGATCAGGTCGATCAGCTCGGCCAGCCGACGGTCCTGGCGGCGGCGGGTGAGCGTGTCGGGCTCGCTCGGTTCGGCGAGCTCGTCGGAAAGGTCGCGCAGCTTGGTGAGGATGCTCCGGCGGGACGCCTCGGTCGGGTGGGCGGTGAACACGGGACGGACGTCGAGGCTCGCCACGCCCTCGGCCAGCAGCTCCGGTCCGCCCTTCTCGACGATGTCGGTGATCGCGGCAGGCAGCCAGTCGGTGTCGTCGGAGCGGGTGGCAAGGGAGCGTACGCGGTGGACCTGCTCGGCGGCGTTGGCGAGGTGGAAGTAGGTCGTGAACGCGCGAACCAGGTCGGTGGCCTGCGGCAGGGGCAGGTCGGCGAGCAGCTCACGGACCCGATCAGCGGCCGCGGCGTCACCGCTCTTGCTGTCCTTGGTGGTGAGTCGGACCTGTTCGACGAGGTCGAGGAGTTCCTGGCCGTGGTGGCGCACGAGCGACTGGCCGAGCATCGTCGACACGCGGCGGACATCCGAGCGCAGCTCGCCGCTGATCGGGTCGTCGGCGTTGTTCTCCACGTCATTCAAGGGCATGGGGTCGACCCTAGGGCCAGGATGTGTCGGAGAGATGACGGGGATACTCCGGCACCCCGGGTAAATGCGTCCACCAGAGGGGTTTGGGGTGGGGGGCAGAATGCCGCTGGCGGACGCTTTTACTCGCCCTCTCGAAG
Organism: Propionibacteriaceae bacterium ZF39; assembly: GCA_039565995.1. Classification (GTDB taxonomy): domain Bacteria; phylum Actinomycetota; class Actinomycetes; order Propionibacteriales; family Propionibacteriaceae; genus Enemella; species Enemella fulvus. The sequence continues at coordinate 3,948,303 of CP154795.1, forward strand.
TAGGCCTGGCGGGGATAGCTCTATCTATGGTTTTCTTGCTCCTGGCGTAGATAGTGCAATAGTCCTGAATCGGGGGCAATCCGGGGGTGTGCCCGATGGGGTTCGCGCCCGTCGCAGGGGAGGCTGGGGGCATGCAGACCCTCATACGCATGGTCCCGGGAATCACGGTCACGGGCGCGGGATTCGGCCGCCAGGCGCTCACTCTTCTCATCGTGGCGGCGATTATCGGGGTCGTGAACTCCATCGTGAAGCCGATCGTGGCCACGCTCACGGGGTGCCTGATCGTGCTGACGTTGGGCCTGTTCATCTGGGTCGTGAACGCGTGGATGCTGCTGGCGGCCTCCTGGATCGCCGGACAGGTCTCGCTGGGCTTCCACGTCGACGGGTTCTGGTCGGCGCTTTTCGGGTCGATCGTCATCAGCGTGGTCACGATGCTGCTGTCGGGGTTCAAGCGCGACAAGCAGTCCGCTCGATAGCCCCCGGACTCATAAGGTGGCTGCCATGACAGATCCCACACAGATGCGCGCCGGGAACGTGGATCGCGACCGGGTGATCGGCGCCCTGCAACAGGCGTACGCCGACGGTCGCCTGAGCGACGACGAGTTGGCGGCTCGCATCGAGACCGTCCACTCGGCGCGCACCTTCGGTGATCTCGACGACGTGGTCGAGGACCTGCCGATCACGCGACCGTCGGTGGAGTACGCCGCTGTCATGGGCGGCCCCGGCGATGGGCTCGCGCAGCGCGAACCGGTGGGTGCGCCAGCACCTCAGAATGAGTGGGCCGCTGCCCTGAGTCAGCAACACGGTCCGGTCGGATCCTCACCCGACAATCCAATGGTCCTCGATGCCGGCTGGTCGTCGGAGAAGCGGGAGGGTGCGTGGGAGATTCCGCAGTTCCTGCGGCTTCGCGGTGGCGTGGGGTCGGTCAAGCTGGACTGCACGGAAGCCTTCACCCCTCATCAGGTCATTCACCTCTGGGTGGAGGGTGATCTGGGATCAATCACCATCGTCGTGCCGGAGGGCTGGGCCGCCGATGCGAACGGCGTAAAGAAGTCGTGGGGCTCGATCTATGTGAAAGTGCCGGGCGAGCCGACCATGGGCCGCCCGATCATCGTCGCCAACGGATCCATGGGCGCCGGGTCGCTGACCATCCGCCACCCCAACTGGTTCGAGCGCAAGCGCCTGGAGAAGAAACTGCGCTGATGGCCGGCTTCGAGATCCGCCTCGAGCCCGACCTGTCCGCAGCCGAGGCCTTCCGTCGGATCCTGGATCTCGATGCCCACACCGAGCTCATCCCCTTCACCGTCGTTCGGCATCAGGGGGTGGCGCCCGGCCGAAGGATCGTGGCCAGGACCGGACTCGGACCGGTGGGGTTCGACGATGCGATGGTGATCGAGGGGTACGCGGAGCCGGGCAATGGTGAGCCCGGGCGGTGTCGTATCCGGAAGACCGGGACGTGGATCCGTGGCGAAATCGAACTGGTGGTAACACCGCGCGGGGACTCCGCGTGTTCCGTGCGCTGGCGGCAGCTGATCCGCGTGTGGGGTGTCAGCGCAGTCGCTGATCCTGTCGTCGGAATCGTTGCTCGCGTGGCATACGCCTACGTCATTCGGTTGTTGCTGGGCCGCAGATCTGTGTCTGTTGAACAGTAAGACCTGTGGGAACCCAGGACCGGATCGCTGGGGTCTAGTCGGAATCGGGATTCACGGACTTGAGAGAGATCGATGGGAATCTCCAACGTGGGCAGTGGTCCATAAGGGCCCTCGATCGCCAACACAAGAGAATCCTTCGTAGTGGTGTAAATGCGGTGGATCAGGTGGCGGCGGTCATTGTCCGGCCGACATCTGACTCGGTCGTGGGCCAGCTGCCCAGAAAACCACGGCAACTGCTACATCGTCAGGTCAGCGAACCGCCACTTGGTCGGAGTGAAGCGATAGCAGTGTTCGCTGAGAGTGGTTGATGCGAACTGCAGGTACGCCTCCAGCGCGGGTCCCGCAAGGTAACGCGAGGCCATGCTCTTCACTTCCTGGTCGGTCGCTGGCAAGGAATCAGTGAGTCGTAGGTCGACCGACACAAACCGAGTTCGTGGCTGCACGGTCTGAACCACCAGGGTCGCCTGCCTCACCCGATCAATGAGGCGAGCCTTGCGACTCTCCGGGGGCGTCAGGATCCAAAGATCTTCGCCGGGTGCAAACGAATACCACAACGGCACTGCCGCGGGTGGCCCCTTGGGTGCCTCGACGGCGAATACACCTACATGAGGTTCGGATAGAAACCGTTCGGCTGCTTGCTGATCAAATGTCACGACGCGCCTCCCCCGTTGTTCTTTCTGCATAGGCCCACGCCGCTGCCTCGGTGCGCGAGCCGACGCCGAGTTTGGCGAGGATATTGCTCACGTGGACGCTGACGGTCTTGGTCGACACGACGAGCGTCTTCGCGATCTCACCGTTGCTGCGGCCCTCGGCGACGAGGGCCAGGACTTCCTGCTCCCGGTTGGTCAGGCCGCCGGGGCGGCCTGATCTCTGAGTTGCCTCGGGCGTGGGCGCCTTCACACCGAGAGCCCGATACCGCTCGACGAACCAGGCGGCCCCGAGCCGGTTCGCCAAGTCGAGACCGACATCCAGTTGAGCCCGCGCGATCTCCGAGTTGTCCTCCCGAACGGCGGCCTCGGCACAACGCAGACGGGCCCAGAGTGTGACCCACGCCGATCTCAGTTCTGGGTCCACCTCCTGCATCGCCAGCCAATCGGAGACCGCTCCCGAGGCCTCTGCGGCGTACCAGCTGCGGAGCATGGGCACCATCGCCGTTTCCGGCAAGCCTGTGGCGACCCGCTCGAGCAACTCCAGACGCGCGGGATCGGGCGTACCCAACTCAGCGACAATCGCCCGGCCCAGCGCCAGCAGCTGCCAGCCGGATGAAGGGTGGCTGACCGGAGTCGTCATCAGGAATCGTTCGATGATCGCCCAGGCTTCCTCCGGCCGGTCCTGCAGGAGACGCAAGCGCCCCAAATGCCAGGTGGTGATCACATCGGCCTGGGGGCTCGGTGGACTCAAGGATGACCGCGGCTTGATCGAGCAACGCCTCGGCCCGATCAAGATCACCGCGGAGCAGGGCAATGTCAGCGGCGGCACTCAGGAGCTGCTGCTGGAACGAGTCCTGTGGCGCGAGCCGCAGCGCCCGCTCGATCAGCCGCTCGGCCTCGGCGCACTCCCCCAGGTGGATCAGCGGTTCGGCCGCATTGCCGGCGAGCATCGACCCTGCATACCGCTCCAGACCCATCGCCCGCGCATCGTCGATCCCAGCCAGGGCCACATCTGCGGCGCTGCGATATTGGCCAGCCAGATTCAGGTAGTGCGCGAGGTTGATGTGGTGACGGAGTTGGCCGCGGCGCGTACGCCCATCGCGCAGGCGCGCCAGCTCTTCCAGCCCGCGCGCTTCGTCACCGAGCGCGCAACGGCAACAGGCCAGGGTGTTGCGCAACCGCTTGACCGTGCCCGCCGCCTCGGAGCCCAGCTCCTCGCACAACGCCAGCGCCCGCTCACAGATCGCAGCCGATTCGGCGAAACTGCCGTTGAGCATCGCAATGTTGGCCTTCAGATCAAGGACGCTCACGAGCACCGGGCTGATGGGGTCGTCGCGGATGAGCGCGTACGCCTCCCCGACCACCTGTTCCGCCCCCGACAGCCCGGCGAACTTGAAGCCGCGCGCCCGCTGCACGAGTCGCTCAGCGCGCTCAGAGGCAGGGGCGTCCTCGGGCATGGTCGCCAGGCTCTGATCGATGAGCCGCATCGAATCCGCATAGTCACCCAGCCAGCTCTTGGCGCGGGCCACGCGAGCGAGGAGTTCGTCATGGCGACCAAGGTTTCCGCGCAGCTCGGGTCCGACCGACTCCCAGAGTTCGAGCGCAACGTCATAGTGCTCGACGCAGTCGGGATGGGCATTGGACAACTCTTCGGCCCTGGTGAGCGCGGCGGTGAACGCCTCGTCGACCCGCCCGGCGGCGCGGAGGTGGTGCACCAGCTTCAGGCTGATCTCGGGTTCGGCCGCACGCACGAGGTCCGCATACCGCCCATGCAGTCGCCGGTGCTCGCCGGGCAACAGCTCATCGTGAATGACCTCGCGCAGGATGGCGTGCCGGAACGCATAGTCCTCTTCACGCACGACCACCAATCCCGCCTCGACGGCCTCCCGCAGACTGCGCTCGACGTCGGCCTCTGACCGTTCGGCCACGGCCGCCAGCAGGTCCTGATCGAACTCCACCCCCGCCACCGCAGCGATCTGCAGCAGCATCTGGGTGGTTTCGTCGAGCGAGTGGAATCGCACGAGGAGGGCCTCGCGGAGGGTGGTGGGAAGTACGCCGCGCCCGCCGGTGCTCCGGGCCAACTCCTCCGCGAAGTAGGGAATGCCCTCACTCCGCTCGACGATCCGCGTGATGCTCGCCGCACTCGGGTCGATGAGCAGGGGCCGGATCAGCTCGGCCACATGGTCGTCGGAGAGCGGGTCGAGCGCGAGGTGGGCGAGCGCGCGCCGATGCAGCTCCGCAATGATCGGTCGGAGCGGATGCCGCCCGGTGATCTCGTCGGCCCGGTAGGTCACGAGCACCAGGACACCGGATTGCTCCGGGCCCAAAGGGGCGTACTGCAACGCGGCATCGAGAAAGCGCAACAGGTGGCCCGTCGAGACATCGGCCCAATGAAGATCTTCGACGATGACAGCGAGCGGCTGCTCTCGCGCGGCCCCGAGCAGGACGTCCCGACCGCCTCGAACACCTGCGCGCGTTGGGATTCGGCCACCCGCCCATCGCCGCCGAGCGCCGGAACCAGGGAGCCGAGTGCGGCATGACCAGCACCCGCCCACTCCCGTACGCGATCCGCGCCGTGCCGCGCGACCAACGACTTCAGGATCTGGCTGATCGCCGCATAGGGCACGGCCTCGGCACCGAAGGCGAGGCACTGCCCGAGCAGTACGCCGGCTTCGGTGCCGAGACCGTCGACAAGTTGGCCGACGAGGCTGGACTTCCCGATGCCGGCCTCGCCGGACACCAGGACCAGCCCTGGTCGCTGTTGGACAGCCGTCGACCAGGCCTGCCGCAGCGCCTCGAGTTCGGCACCCCGCCCGACGAACGATCGGTCTCCATGGGTCATGCCGTCATCGTGGCACGACGGACCGACAGTTTCGGACGCCGAGGCGAGAAGAAGTCGAGGATCAGTCCCGGCAGTCGCCGGGCCCGCTCGGGCTTCGGGAGTTCGGCGGCGTGGCGGGCTTCGTCTGCCCTGGCGTACGCCTCGTGGATCTGGTGGTTGTGGAGTTGCAGATGCAGATATTCGTTGTTCATATCTCCACGGTGCCCCTAAGACGCAGGGCGGCGCATCGGATTATTTCCCTATCCCTGGCCCACGAGCTGCCTCTGAGGTAGCTCAGAGGCCGGCTCCGCCTCGATCGCCGTCTGCCAATGCCCCAGGGACGAGCGCAGCACCAGAACGGAGGGCACGCCGAAGACGCCCACGAAGACCAGGCCCGAGGCGTACGCCATCCAGGGCCCCAGCGCCGACCCCGCGAATTCGAGCGGGACCCAGACGATGAGGGCGATGCCGAGCCAGAGCGGCCCGAGCTTCGAGCGGATGAGCGCCACGCCGAGCAGGACATAGCCGATCACCATCGCCAGCGTCCCGAGAGCCATGAACGGGAACACCGCACCGGACGACTGGGCGCGGTCGAGGAGTTGGGCGTACGCGGCGTGGTTGGCCGGGTCGGCCGCCATCGGCAGCATCAACAGATTGACCCCGCCCCACACCGCGTGGCCGAAGCAACTCAGCACCAGCAGCGCCCCGGCCAAGGGCGCGAGGATCGGCGTACTCGAGCGCAGGAGGTGGGCCAGGCCGGCGTACCCGACAGCCAAGAACACCTGGGCAAGCACGAATCCCACCGTGGAGACGGTGGCGGTTCCGGAGGCGGCGATAGCGGCCAGCCACTCCTGGGTCGAGCCGGAGAAGTCGGGCATCAGGGCCATGCTGCCGGCGGTGAGAACGGTGCCGACCCCCAGCGAGGTGGCGACGAGCGCGCGGGTGAAATGTGCCTGTTTCATGATCATTCCTCTCGTGGTCGCGCCGGATCGGCGCTGATTCGAGAGTGCGGTTGCCACGGGTTGATCGGGTACGCCTGTGGGTCGTCACAGCGATCAACTTTCGGATGACGACACCCGGCAGGTCCCGACCTACATTGATCGTGTGACCATCAGGACGCCGGCGCGTGCCGCGCGCATGACCAGGGGCAATTGGGCAGTCGACCTCGGCATCGCACTGCTGCTCATCGTCGTGGGGCTCGTCGAAGTGTGGCTGCCGATGGAGTCGGTCTATGGCGATGGGTCGGCGGTGATCAGCACGCTCGGCATCGTGGTCTTCAACGTACTGCTCAGCCAGCGTCGAGCCCGGCCGTGGATCGCCCTGTCCTCTCTGCTGGTCTGGCCGGTGCTGGGGCTAAGCCAGGGCGGGAATCTGCAGGTGATGTTCTTCGGCCAGCTCGTGCCGCTGATGGTGCTGGTGTTCTCAGTCGCACGGTTCGCGCAGGGCCCGCTGCGGTGGATCGGCCCGTTGTGCGGGATCGTCTTCGTCGCGGTCGCCGACCTGTTCATGCCGCTGCTGAGGTCTCCCAACGAGCTGATCTTCCACTGGGGCAACATCGTCCTCGCGTTCCTGCTCGGGCTGGCGCTGCGGATCTCGGCCGAGCGGGCCGCGGCCGAGGCCGTCCGCGCGACTCTGGCCGAATCGACCGCGCGCGAGCAGGCCCTGGTGGCGGTGAGCGAGGAGCGGGCGCGCATCGCCCGGGAACTGCATGACATCGTCGCCCATTCGGTCAGCGTCATGGTCGTGCAGGCCGGTGCCGCCGAACAGATGGTTGCCGACGATCCGGCGTACGCCCGGCGCGCGCTGGGGACGATCAGAACGACCGGGTCGGGGGCTCTGGCCGAGATGCGGCGGCTCGTGACGATGCTGCGCGATCCCGAGTCGGACGCGGACCTGGCACCGCAACCCGGAGTCGATTCCTTGACCGACCTCATCAGGGCGGCCGAGGGAGCAGGGTTTCACGTGGAACTGAAGGTGACCGGTGAGCGACCGGACCTACCCGCCGGGCTTGACCTGACCGTGTATCGGATCGTGCAGGAGGCGTTGACGAACGTACGCCGGCACTCGCTCGCCCGGCAGGCCCAGGTGGAGCTCGACTTCGGATCCGAGGCCCTGGAGATCGTCGTGACGGATCCGGGACCTGCTCGAGGTTCGGCCCACGGTGGGTCCGGGCATGGGCTGGTAGGCATGCGTGAACGCGTCGCCTTGTTCGGCGGACGGGTCTCGGCGGAAGCGACCGGGGACGGATTCGAGGTACGCGCGGTGTTGCCCCTGGAGCGTGTGGGATGAACGCCGACCCGCTCCGCGTACTCGTCGTCGACGACCAGGAACTCGTCCGCCTCGGCTTCCGGTTGATCCTCGAACGGGCGGGGCTTGAGGTAGTCGGTGAGGCCGGGGACGGGCTCGAGGCCGTGGAACTGGTCCGGGAGCATCGGCCCGATGTGGTGCTGATGGACATCCGGATGGCCCGACTGGACGGTGTCGAGGCGACCCGGCGGATCGGCGAGCTCGTCGGTCCGCGGCCGCGGGTCCTGGTGCTGACGACGTTCGATCTGGATGAATATGTATACAACGCAGTACGGGCCGGAGCCTCCGGGTTCCTGTTGAAGGATGTGCCGCCCGATGACCTGGTGCATGCGGTGCGGGTCGTCGCGAGGGGTGAATCCATGCTCGCGCCGACGTTGATCGCCCGGCTGCTCGACCGGTTCACCGCGCGGCCGCCCGTGGCGGAACGACCCGCGGAACTGGCCGAGTTGACCGATCGCGAACTCGAGATCGCCCGGCTCGTCGCCCGTGGCTTGTCCAACGCCGAGATCGGCGCACGGCTCTTTCTGAGCGAGGCGACGGTCAAGACCTATGTCTCGCGCCTGCTTGCCAAGCTGCACCTGCGCGATCGCGTCCAGGTCGCCGTCCTGGCGTACCGGACCGGGCTCGTGCCACTCGACTGACGAACTATTGGGGATTCTGGCTGCTTCCGTAGAGTCGCCGATATTCGATCAGCGAGCGATGGGCTCCACGTCCAGCGACGCGAGCAGAGCCAGGACTCGCTGCTTGATGTCGTCGCGGATGGGGCGCACGGAATCGACGCCCTTGCCGGCCGGATCCTCCAGGACCCAGTCCTCGTAGCGCTTGCCCGGATAGTATGGACAGGTGTCGCCACAGCCCATGGTGATCACGACATCGGACGCCTCGACGGCCTCGTTGGTCAGGATCTTGGGCTGCTCGGCCGACATATCGATGCCTTCCTCGAGCATCGCCTCGACCGCAGCGGGGTTCACCTGGTCGCCCGGCGCGGAGCCGGCCGAGCGGACCTCGACCCGACCGCCGGAGAGGGCGAGGGTGTACGCCGCAGCCATCTGGGAGCGACCGGCGTTGTGGATGCAGACATAGAGCACGCTGGGCTTGGACATGGTGTTCCTTCTTGTGATCAGTCGACGGGAACGGTCGGATCGCCGGCCCAGAACTTCCGGCCGGCCCACTTGGCGACATAAACGAGGGCAACGAGGACGGGCACCTCGATCAGCGGTCCGACGACACCTGCGAGGGCCTGGCCGGATGTGATGCCGAATGTGCCGATGGCGACGGCGATGGCGAGCTCGAAGTTGTTGCCGGCGGCGGTCATGGACACGGACGTCGACTTCGCGTAGTTGAGGCCGGAGAGCTTGGACAGGACCATGGCCCCGCCGAACATCACGACGAAGTACGCCAGCAGCGGCAGCGCGATCCGGGCCACGGCGAGCGGTTGCGACGTGATCGCCTCACCCTGCAGCGCGAACAGCAGGACGATCGTGAAGAGCAGGCCGATCAGCGCCCAGGGGCCGATCTTCGGGAGGAACTTCTCCTCGTACCACTCCCGGCCCTTCGCCCGCTCGCCGAGCGTACGCGTCAGATATCCGGCCACCAGAGGGATGCCGAGGAACACCACAACGCTCAGCACGATCGCCCAGAACGAGAACTCCGCCGACGTCGTCGACAGGCCGAGCCAACCCGGCAGGATCTGCAGATAGAACCAACCGAGCACGCCGAACATCAGCACCTGGAAGACCGAGTTGATCGCGACCAGGACCGCCGCGGCCTCCCGGTCACCGCAGGCGAGGTCGTTCCAGATGAACACCATCGCGATGCAGCGGGCAAGACCGACGATGATCAGGCCGGTGCGATATTCGGGCAGATCGGGCAACAGCAGCCAGGCCAGGGAGAACATCAGCGCCGGGCCGACGAGCCAGTTGAGCACGAGCGACAGCACCATCAGCTTGCGGTCGCCGGTGACCCGGTTGATCTCGGTGTAGCGGACCTTGGCCAGCACCGGATACATCATCACGAGCAGGCCGATGGCGATCGGGACCGAGATGTTGGCGATCTTGATGGAGTCGAGCGCGGCGTTGAGGCCGGGGAACGTACGCCCCAGCAGGAGCCCCAGGGCCATCGCCGCCAGGATCCACACTGCGAGGAAGCGGTCGAGAACCGACATCCTGGAGATGACCGATTCGTGCTGATCGGGCTGGGTGATCGTGCTCATCCGGGCAGACCCTTCACATTGATGACTGTCTATAGATCAGTCAACGCCATCTATTGACGTTAGTCAATGTGACGTACGCTGGACGCCATGACCGCCGAAGCCCACTGCGCCGAGACCACCGCCCAGGCCCTGCTGAGCGCCGATGATGCTGCGCGCTGGGCCAAGCTGTTCAAGGCGTTGAGTGACCCGACGCGGGTGCGGATCGTGGAGTACATCGCGAGCGACGACTGCGCGCAGGTCTGCGCCTGCCACCTGCCCGAGGCGCTCGGCATCTCGCAGCCGACCCTGTCGCACCACATGAAGAAGCTCGTCGACGCGGGCATTCTCACGCGTACGCAACGCGGCCGCTGGGCCGACTATGCCGTCGACACCGACGTCCTCGCGCAGCTCCGCGCTTGGCCATCGAACTGCCGCTGCTGATCAGTCCACGTTGGGCAGACGGCGGATGATGGCCTCCGCCTGGCGATACATCGGACCATCGACCATGCGTCCGTCGACCTCGACCGCGCCACCCATCTCCTCGGCGGCGAGCACGCGCTGGGCCCAGTCGATATCGGCCTGGTTGGGGGTGTAGGCCTCCCGCACGATCGGCACCTGATCCGGGTGGATGCACGCGGTCGCCGCGAACCCCAGAGCAAACCCGTCCAGCGCCTCGATCCGCTGACCCTCGGTGTCGGAGAAGTCCATGTGCACCCCATCAACGGCCCAGCGCCCGAACGCGGCCGCGGCCATCGCGACCCGAGCCCTCGCATAGCGCGGGACATCCCGATAGGCGCCGGCCCGCGTACCCACCGCAGCATGCAACGTCTCCGGCTCCCGTGACGCGTCCGGCACGGTGTGCGGCAGCGCGAAGCGACTCGAGCGCCCGCCCATGGCTGCCACCAGATCCTCGGCGCCCCACATCATGCCGCCGCATCCGAGCGCCGACGCGATCTCCTCGGCGCGGACCACACCCAGCGGTGTTTCGACCAACGCGAGTACGCAGGCCTCGGTCCAGGCCGCGACGCTGGTGACGTGCTCGGCCGATTCGGTCTTGGCGAGCATGACGCAGGTGTAGTCCGTCTCCCGCACACACGCCAGGTCGGCCTCGTGGTCCGGGCTCCCGACCGGATTGACCCGCACGATCGTGCGCTCCGGGTCGAGGCGGCTGGCGGCGATGGCGGCCCGGGCTGCGTCGCGATCCCGAGCGGGGACGGCGTCCTCGAGGTCGAGGATCACGGCATCGGAGCGCTCGGCCGCCTTCTCGAATCGGTCCGGGCGATTGCCCGGACAGAACAGCAGCGCCGGCCCCGGGGGCATCCACTTGCTCACGATCACTCCTTGGTCGAATCGCTCGGCGGCTCCGGTCGCATACGCACCAACGTCGTCCGCACCGCCCGGGCCACCAGCTTTCCATGTTGATTGTGGCCGAGGTGTTCGAGGGTGACGATCCCGGTGCCCGGTCGCGAGTTCGAGGCCCGTTTGGCCAGACAGACCGTCTCGGCATAGAGCGTGTCGCCGTGGAAAACCGGCGCGGGAAACGTCACCTCGCTGAACCCAAGATTCGCCACGATCGTGCCCTGCGTGAGCTGCGCGACCGACAGCCCGACCAGCGTCGACAGCGTGTGCATCGAGTTCATCAGCCGTTCGCCGCCGAACTCCGGCTGCTCCGCCGCCCACGCCGCATCGAGATGCAGCGACTGCGTGTTCATCGTCAGCGTCGTGAACAGCACGTTGTCGGCCTCGGTCATGGTGCGGCCGGGGCGATGAAGGTACGCCGTCCCCACCTCGTATTCCTCGAACCACAGCCCACGCTGCACGACCTCCCGGCGGTCACTCATCGTTGAGCCCCAGCTCGCGGGCGATCAGCATGAGCTGCACCTCACTCGTTCCCTCCCCGATCTCCAGCACCTTCGAATCGCGATAGTGCCGCGCGACGGCGTACTCATTCATGAATCCATAGCCCCCGTGCACCTGCGTCGCATCGCGCGCGTTGTCCATGGCCGCCTCCGAGCTGAGCAGCTTCGCGATCGCGGCGTCCTTCTTGAACGGCTTGCCGGCGAGCATGAGGCGGGCGACGGAGTAGTAGAGCGAGCGGGACGCGTACGCCCGTGCCTCCATCCGCGCGATCCGGAACCCGACCGCCTGATGCGCACCGATGGGGCGGCCGAAGGTGCGGCGCTCCCTGGCGTACCGCACCGATTCGTCCACGCACCCCTGCGCGGCCCCGGTCGCCAGCGCCGAGATCGCGATGCGGCCCTCGTCGAGGATCGACAGGAAGTTGGCGTAACCGCGGCCGCGCTCGCCGAGGAGGTTGGCTTCGGGTACGCGGCAGTCGACGAACGTGAGCGGATGGGTGTCGGAGGCGCGCCAGCCGACCTTGTCGTACGCCGGCTCGACCGTGAATCCCGGCGTCCCGCTCGGCACGATGATCGCGGAGATCTCCTTGGAGCCGTTGGGGCGCTGCCCGGTCACGGCCGTCACGATGACCAGGCTCGTGATGTCGGTGCCGGAGTTGGTGATGAACTGCTTGGCGCCGTTGATGACCCATTCGTCGTTCTCGAGCCGGGCGGTCGTGCGGGTCTCGCCGGCGTGCGAACCGGCCTCGGGTTCGGTCAGGCCAAAGCCGGCGATCCGGCGGCCGGCGATGAGATCGGGGAGCCATTCCTGCTTCTGCTCCTCGGTGCCGAAGCGGAAGATCGGCATGGCGCCCAGGGAGACGCCGGCCTCGAGCGTGATCGCCACCGATTGATCGATCCGGCCGAGTTCCTCGAGGGCCAGCGACAGGGCGAAATAGTCAGCGCCCTGACCGCCGTACTCCTCCGGGAACGGCAGCCCGAACAGCCCCATCCGGCCCATGCGCTCGACGATGTCGTAGGGGAACGAGTGCGTCCGGTCCAGCTCCGCCACCACGGGCGCGACCACCTCGTCGGCAAAGTCCGCGACCGTCGCCTTCAGGTCTGCGTAATGCTCCTCCAGTTCCATCTCACTCCTCCTTCTCGGTCGAGCCTGTCGAAACCACCGCCAGCAGCTGATCCTCCGCGACCTGGTCGCCCTGTTTCACGTGAATCCGAACGGTGCCGGCCACGGGCGCGGTGAGGGCGTGCTCCATCTTCATGGCCTCGACGGCGAGGAGGCGTACGCCGGCTTCGACCTCGGTGCCGTCCTCGAGGAACGTGGCGATCACGGCGCCCGGCATGGGACTGCGGATCTCGCCGTCGCTGGTGCCCTCGTCATGGATGCGCGGATCGATGAGCGGCCGCAGGCGCAGGTCCCACGTCCCGCCCGCGCCGGCGACCCAGAACGTGTCCTCGTCGCGCACCACCAGCCAGCGCTGCTGCTGCCCGTCCAGGGTGAGCCGAAGGGCGCTGCCCTCATGCACGACCCGAGCCCGATAACGAGCCGAGGTCACCGTCGGGTGATCGGCACCGATCGTGGCGTCGGTCAGGGTGATCTCGGCGTCCCAGGGCACCCCGCGCAGGCCGACGGTCACCGCCGGCGTACCCGGGCCGTGGTCGAGGCGGGTCCACACCTCCGCACGCCCACCCAGACCGGGCGCATCGCCCGGGCCGAGCCGCCAGCCGTTGGGGATGTCCCAGAGCGTGCGGCGCTCGCGGGGTACGCGGTTCCAGCGCTCCTCCGTGCGGTGCATCGCCGCGGCGACGAGCGCGCCGGGTGGGGGAGGAGCCGGCTCGAATCCCTCGGCCAACCGATCCAGCAGCCCAGTGTCGAGCTCCCCGGCCCGCACCTCATCGGCCGCGAGCAGGAAGCGGCAGAACTCGATATTGGTGCGTACGCCCAACACCTGGGTCGCCGCCAGCGCCGCATCGAGTCGGGCGAGGGCCTCGGCACGATCGGCGCCGTGCGCGATGATCTTGGAGAGCATGGGGTCATAGTCGCTGCCGATGTGGGTGCCGGCACGGAGGCCGGAGTCGATGCGTACGCCCGCACCCGTCGGCTCGCGCAACGCCAGCACAGTCCCGCCGGTGGGCAGGAATCCGCGGCCGGGGTCCTCGGCATAGACGCGGGCCTCGATGGCATGTCCGGTCAGCGTGACGTCGGTCTGGTCGAGGGGCAGGGGAGCGCCGGCTGCGATCCGCAGTTGGAGCTCCACGAGATCGAGTCCCGTGACGAGCTCGGTCACGGGGTGCTCGACCTGCAGGCGCGTGTTCATCTCCATGAAGAAGAACTCGTCAGGCTGATCCGCGGACACGATGAACTCGACGGTGCCCGCGCCGACATAGCCGACCGAGCGGGCCGCGTCACAGGCGGCTTCGCCGATCCGTGCCCGCGTCGCTTCGTCGAGCAAGGGCGACGGGGCCTCCTCGATGACCTTCTGGTGCCGTCGCTGAAGCGAACACTCCCGCTCTCCGAGGTGGATCACCGAGCCATGCCGGTCGGCCATGACCTGCACTTCGATGTGGCGCGGGTTGGTGACGAACCGCTCGAGCAGGAGGGTGTCGTCCCCGAACGCGGCCCGGGACTCCCGTCGCGCGGAGGCCAAGGCTTCCGGCAGGTCCTCGGCCCGCTCGACCCGGCGCATGCCCTTGCCGCCACCGCCCGCGGACGGTTTCACCAGAACGGGGAAGCCGACCTCTTCAGCCCCCGCGATCAGGTCCGCGTCGGTGAGGCCGGGTCGGGACAGGCCGGGCACGATGGGCACCCCGCGGGCCGACACCGCCGCCTTCGCCGCGATCTTGTCGCCCATGGTCTCGATCGCCGACGCGGGCGGGCCGATGAAGACGATGCCCGCGTCCTCCAGCGCCCGCGCAAACCCGGCGTTCTCGGACAGGAATCCATAGCCGGGGTGCACGGCCTCGGCCCCGGTCTCGCGGCAGGCCTCGATGATCCGCTCAACGTTGAGATAGGAATCGGCCGCCCGCGCCGGGCCCAGCCTCACCGCGACATCCGCCTCGCGCACATGCCGCGCATCGACATCGGCGTCCGAATACACAGCCACCGACCGGACACCCATGGCCCGCAGTGTCCGCATGATCCGCACCGCGATCTCGCCGCGATTGGCCACGAGGACCGTGTTGAAAGTCGCCATCTCCATCACATCCGGAAGACGCCGTAGTTGACGGGCTCCAGCGGGGCGGCCCCGGCGACGGACAGCGCGAGCCCCAGCACCGTGCGCGTGTCGGCCGGATCGATGATGCCGTCGTCCCAGAGTCGGGCGGTGGAGTAGTAGGGCGTCGACTGCCGCTCGAACTGCTCGCGGATCGGAGCGGTGAACTGCTCCTGGTCCTCGGCACTCCATTCCCCCCCGCGCCGACGCACCTGGTTCTCCCGGACGGTCGCCAACGTGTCCGCGGCCTGCGCGCCGCCCATCACCGCGATCCGGGCGTTGGGCCACATCCAGAGGAACCTCGGGTCGTAGGCCCGTCCGCACATCGAATAGTTGCCCGCCCCGAAGCTGCCACCGATGACGACCGTGAACTTCGGGACCCGCGCGCAGGCCACCGCGGTCACCATCTTGGCGCCGTGTTTCGCAATGCCACCGGCCTCATAATCCCGACCCACCATGAAGCCCGTGATGTTCTGCAGGAAGACGAGCGGGATCATCCGGCGATCACACAGCTCGATGAAGTGCGCGCCCTTCACCGCCGACTCCGAGAACAGCACGCCGTTCTTGGCGATGATTCCGACGGGATGTCCGTGCAGCCGGGCGAAGCCCGTCACGAGCGTCGTGCCGTAGTGCTCCTTGAACTCCGTGAACTCGCCCCCGTCGACGAGGGTCCGGATCACCTCGCGTACGTCATAGGGCGACCGTGCATCGGTCGGCACCAGGTCATAGAGGTCGGTCTGCGGCCGGGGTGCGTCGACGACCGGCAGCATCTCCCACGGCGGATCAGGCGTCGGCGGTGTGGTCGCGACGATCCGGCGTACGCGCATCAGCGCGTCATAGTCATCGTCGGCAAGATGATCGACGACCCCGGAGCGCCGGGCGTGCAGATCGCCCCCGCCCAGTTCCTCGGCCGTCACGTCCTCGCCCGTCGCGGCCTTCACCAGCGGCGGCCCCGCCAGGAAGATCGTCCCCTGATTGCGCACGATCACGGCCTCGTCCGACATCGCCGGCACATAGGCACCACCCGCCGTGCACGACCCGAGCACCGCCGCGATCTGCGGAATCCCGAGACTGCTCATCCGCGCCTGGTTGAAGAAGATGCGCCCGAAGTGATCCCGGTCGGGGAACACCTCATCCTGCTGCAGCAGCATCGCGCCACCGGAGTCGACGAGATAGACGCACGGCAGGCGGTTGGCCAGCGCGATCTCCTGGGCGCGGAGGTGCTTCTTGACCGTGATCGGATAGTAGGTCCCGCCCGACACCGTGGCGTCGTTCGCGATGACCAGGCACAGCCGCCCGGATACGCGTCCGATGCCGGCGATCACCCCAGCCGCGGGGGCCTTGCCCTCATAGAGATCCTCGGCAGCCAAAGGCGCGATCTCCAGGAACGGGCTCCCCGGATCGAGCAGCACATCGATGCGCTGCCGCGGGAGGAGCTTGCCGCGTTCCAGGTGTCGGGCCCGGGCCGATTCACCACCACCCAGGGCGGCGCGTTCGAGCCGCGTACGCAGGTCGGCGAGCAGGCTCTCGTGGGCCTGCCGGTGGGACTGCACGGGTACGCCGGTCACGCGCCACCTCCCACGCCTCAGGGCGTCCTCGCAGGTCACCCGGGCGTCATTGCCGCGGGCTTCAGCCAGCGTAGCCCCGGGCCGGGCGTACCCGTTCGCGACCCCGCAGGGCCAGCAACAGGCCGGCGAGCATCGCCGCATGCAGCAGGGCTCCGCCGAGCTCGCCGTCACCGATCCCCTCGATCAGCGCGAGATCGGTCACCCCGGCCTCACCGGCGAGCGCGAACAGCGCGATGGCCAGGGAGATCATCGTGACGTTGGCGAGGGACAGCAGCAGACGACTCGGATTGGGGAAGCGGGCGGAGTCGCCGCGCGCGCCGGCGTACTCCGTCAGCTGCCGCCACACCAGGCCCACCAACAGCGCGGCCGACGTCCCGGAGAGCGCGAAGACCGCGACCAGCGGTTCGGCCAGCAGCTCGCGGAACTGGTGGAGGCGGGAAAGGAGGAGTACGCCGGCGAGGGCGATGGCCCGGTCGGCCGTCAGCGTGCGGGTCACGAGCAGCCACCCCAACAACAGCACAGCCGCGATGACCTCGACGGTGATGAGCATGCTGATCGGCGTACCCCAACCGAACATCAGCAGCACCTGTGCGAACGGCGAGCTGACCGCGAGCACCACCGCGATGAGGGCCGCGGCCGGGCGGCTGCGGCGTACCTCCCGGATCCCCACCGCCAGCCCACCCGCCACGAACAGCGTCCAGGTGACCCAGCGCCCCAGCTCCAGATCGGTGCCCAGGATCGAGTCGATGAGCGTGGTCAGCACGCCGATGAACACCCATCCGGCCAGCAGGAACGCGAGCGGCCACGAGATGGGCCCGTAGGCGTCGGCGACGTCGTCGGGGTCGACCGGCACGCCGGGGTGGTCGCCGTGCGGGGCGAGGCGGAGTACGCCCAGCGCCACCACCGCGACGACCCCGAGCACGAGCGCCGCGATGGGCATCGCCGACAGGTCCCGGCGCGGGTCGGTCACGAGACCCCAGGTTTCCTGGGCGAGGGACCAGGCGATGAGTACGCCGAGGAGGAGCCCGCCGAGCAGACGCGGCCGGGGCCGCCCGAGCACCGACTCCCCGATGCCGCGCGCCGTCCACGACCCGGCGCGCACCACCAGCTCGGTCATCGCAGCGCCGGCCATGATCACGGCGGGCGTCGCGAAGACCGTGAGCAGCGTCCCCCAATAGGCGATCACCGAGACCTGCATGCCGCCGTGTTCGACGCCGATGACCAGTGGCCCCGCGAGCCGCAGCACGAGCAGGTGACCGAAGACGAACAGCGCGAAGACGAATTCCCAGACCGAGAAAGCACGCCGGGCGCGCAGCACGGCGAACAGGATCAGCAGCGCGGCCCCGGCGACGTTGACCCAGGTGCCTGCCGGACCGACCGCGGGGAGGCTCACCAGGGCCAGGGTCAGCACCCCGAGAATCGCGAGGCGCAGCGGCCACCAGATGTGGAGCGCCGCCACGTAGAGCAACGACAGGGCCACGACCACGGCGATCAACAGCACCGGCACCGCCACCCAGGGCAGCGACACATCGCCGTCGGCGAGCAGGGGGAGCAACCGCAGGCCGGTCGACCCGGCGACCGCGAGGGCCAGAACCACGAAGAGCCCATAGGCGGCGATGACGATGGCGCGTACGCCGCGTGGCCAGGGATGCTCCGCGGTCTCCTTCAACCGCCCCTCGCGGACCGGGTCGGCGAAGGCCCGATCGAACACGAAACGACCGACGGCGAGGATGGACCGGCCGCGCGCCAGTCGGGGGTGTTCGCTCAATTGATCCATGCCACCCCCTCGTTGGTCACGATCCAGAGTCGGCCGGCCGCGGGAGTGAGCGAGCGGGCGCCGGCGACTCCGGGGTCGAGGGGCAGCTGCGCCACATCCCGTCCGCTGGGGTCGACCGTCAGCAGGGCGCTCGGTGTGAGGACGCGCCAGTCGGTCTCGGTGGCGTACGCGACCGTTGCCCCCGGCACGAAGCGGCGCTCGCGGGCGGTGGCGATCTCGAGGATCCGGACGCCGTCGGCGCTCGTCAGCGCAGCAGTCCCGGCCGGTCCGGCGAGCAGCGCGGTGTGGGATTTGCCAAACCCCGTCACGCCGGTACGCGGCAGCTGTCCGGTCTCGGCGTCCAGGAAATAGGTCGCCCCCTCCGGGGACACCGCCAGGATCGAATCGCCGGCCCGCGCGAGACCCGCGACGCCGGTGTCGAGCTGGTCGGAGGTCCAGCGCACGGTGCCGTCCGGCGCGATCCCGACGAGCGCCCGGTCCTTGGTGCGGATGACCACGAGGTCACCCAGCACTGTCGGGGAGTCGGCCGTGCCCCCGGGTGCCTCGGCCGACCACAGCCGGCGACCGGACTCGAGGTCGAACGCGACCACCGCGCCGGTGAGCGTACCCACGACGACGCGGTCGCGGCCGACTCCCACCGCAGGGGCGAGCACGAGGTCGGGTGTCTGCCGCGACCAGAGCCGGCGGCCGTTCTGGTCATAGGCGACGAGTCGTTTGTCGCTCGTCGTGGCGATGACGATGTTGTCGAGCGCGGTGAGGCTCAGGACCGTCCCGCCCGGATGGCCCCACCAGACCGCGGCGAGGTCCCCGTCGCGCCGGAGCCATGCCTTCAGCGTGCCGGTCGCGTCGATGCTCACGAGCGTCCCGCCGGAGGTGACGACCGGTGGATGTTGCACGTGAAACGAAGCCGCGGTTGCGACGAGGCCGAACGCCGGGTCGCCCTCGACGAGTCGCGCGGTCGCCACGTGGCCCAGGACCGGCCACTGCTCGGGGGGCTCGACCCGGGCGGCCCAGGGCCAGCGGTCGGCATCGGCTTCGACGACAGGGTCGGCCAGCGTCGGCGTACCCGTCACGATGCCCGCCTCCGGACACCACGTCGCCTCGTCGGTGCGGCTCATGCCGCGCCGCTCGGTGACCGAGGTGACGGTGAGGCAGCCGCGGTCGCGGTGGTCGGCATCGGCGGGCAGGGCGGCCGTGCCGGTGTTGCGATAGTCGGTTTCGGTGATCCCGTCGTACGCCACCCCGGCGCCCTCCCAGCTCGAGCCGGGCGTGACGTCGGCGGGGAGTTCGAGGAGGCCCGGGCGGAAAACGAGGCCGTTCGCGCCGGTCCGGGCGTGCAGGCGTACGCCCGCCGGAGTGACCGAGCGCAGGGTCATCATGGGAGCGAGTTCGGGGGTGTTGGGGCTGGCGGTCTCGCGCCACCACTGCACTTCGGAGTCGGGCACCTCGGCCGGGGGACGGATCGCGTTCACGACCGGGCTGGGCAGCTCACCGGCGATGCCGAACCCGCGGAACAGGGCGTTCTCGACGGACGTGGCCACTCCGGGATCGGCCCCGACGACCCATCTCGCGGCCTGGCCGGACGTGGGCACGAAACGGGCTCCGGCCCCGGTGAATCGGGGAGTGGAGGGGGCCGTCACCACCGTCGCGAGCAACAGGAACCACGTCATGAGGAGCGCGATCGCCCCGGGCCGGGCGTACCCGTTCGCGACATGGACATGACTGTAACCTTCGCGGGGAATACGATGACGTCCGTCGGCGTTCGGGATCGATGAACATCAATATGACGGCACAGCGCAGAGGGAAACATGAGCGAGCAGGCAGAGCAGGGCACCCCCGAGGTGCGCGACATCATCATCGTCGGCAGCGGGCCGGCCGGTTGGACCGCGGCTGTCTATGCCGCCCGTGCCGAACTCAAGCCGGTCGTCATCGAGGGTGCGCTCGAAGGCGGCGGCGCGCTGATGAACACGACCGATGTCGAGAACTATCCCGGTTTCCCCGAGGGGATCATGGGCCCCGACCTGATGGCCAACATGCGGGCCCAGGCGGAGCGGTTCGGTGCCGAGATCATCACCGATGACGCCGTCGAGCTCCAGCTCACCGATCCGATCAAGGTCGTGAAGACCAGCGAGGGCCACGAATATCGCGCCCACGCAGTGATCCTGGCCACCGGTTCCGGCTATCGCCGACTGGGTCTGCCCGATGAGGACCGGCTGTCAGGCCGCGGTGTCTCGTGGTGTGCGACCTGTGACGGTTTCTTCTTCCGTGACAAGGACATCGCGGTTGTCGGCGGCGGCGACTCGGCCGTGGAGGAGGCGACCTTCCTCACCCGCTTCGGCAGGTCGGTGACCATCATCCACCGCCGTGACGAGCTGCGCGCGTCCAAGATCATGGCCCGCCGCGCCGAGAACGACCCCAAGATCAGATTCGCCTGGAACTCCGAGGTCACCGGCATCCAGGGCGAGAACTCCGTCGAGAGCCTCACCCTCACCGACACGGTGACCGGCGAAACCCGGCAGCTCGAGGTCGGCGGCCTGTTCATCGCGATCGGCCACGATCCGCGGTCGGAGCTGGTCAAGGGCCAGGTCAAGCTCGACGAGAACGGTTATGTCGTCTGTGAGGGCCGGTCCACCCGGACGAATCTGCCCGGCGTCTTCGCCTGCGGCGACCTCGTCGACCACACCTATCGCCAGGCCATCACCGCCGCTGGCTCCGGCTGCGCGGCGTCGCTGGACGCCGAGCACTATCTGGCCGACCTCAAGGACCGCGTCGGGATTTGATCGTCCGAGGCACAATTTGGGCACTGGGCGAGCTCAAAGGGGAGTGACCATGTCAGTCACGGACGTGACGGATGCCGATTTCGGTGAACGGGTGCTGCGTTCGGAGCATCCGGTGCTGGTCGAATACTGGGCCGACTGGTGCGGTCCCTGTCGACAGCTCGCACCCATCGTCGGCGAACTCGCGGAGGCGTACGGGGATCGGATGCGGTTCGTGAAGATGGACACGAACCGCAACCAGGTCACCCCCGCCACCTATTTCGTGCAGGGTCTGCCCACCATTCACATCTTCGTTTCGGGTGAGCTCGTGAAGACCTTCCAGGGGTCCAAGACCAAGTCGATGCTGACCCGCGCGATCGAGGAATATGTCTGATCGTTGGGTGCTGATCATGGGCGTACTAGGCTGCGGGCCATGAGCAATCCCCAGGACCCGAATCCGTGGTCACCGTCCGGTGGTCCCGACGACACCACGGGCGGGCGGGATTGGATCGGCGGTGACGGCACGCTCCGCCCCGAGGAGCGCGACGAACCCGAGCTCGTCAACGCACCGATCCAACGCAGCACCATCCCGATCAAGATCATGCTCGTCGCGCTGGTCGCGCTGGTCGTGACGATCGGTCTCGTCGGCTTCCTCGTCACCCGGACCGCCGATGTCGTCACGCCGACGGAGACCGCAGCCCCACCCGACCCCACCGGCCCACCGGACCTGCCGCTGCAGGCGAATCAGTACGCCCGGGAGCCCGGCAACGCCTCCGCGCCGCCCGAGTTCGGTGTCGACCAGAACATCAACACGTCCTACGCGACCTACATGATCAACGGCGAGAACGCCCTCATCGCCATCGGCGCCCGGCCGGTCGCCGACGAAAAGGCCCAACTCGACGAGATGAACGTGCTGGCCCAGCGGCAGGTCGGGGACGGCTGGTGTGGCCGTGAACCGTCGAGCGGCCTCGACGTCTGCATCCTCAAGCGCAATCGCACCGCCGTGCTCGTGATGGGTCTGCGCGATCAGACCATCGACGAACTCATGACGGCCAACATCGCCATCCTCGCCGGCACCGCCTGATCCGCCTTCTGTCCGGTGATCGTCGGACGCCAGGAAGTGGTACGCCCCCGACCTAGGCTGGTCAGCGCCATTCGAGGAACGGGGAAAGATGTCGCAACCACCACAGGGATCCGGCTGGGGCAATCAGAACGGCTGGGACCAGAATCCATTCGCCGGTGGCTCCCAGCAGGGCGGACAGGGCCAGGGCGGCCAGCCCTCTGGGCAGCAGCCGAACTACGGCCAGGGCCAGGGTCAGCCGCCCTATGGCAGCCAGGGAGCCCAACCCGGCCCGGGCGGGACGCAGGCGTACCCCACTCAGCAGCAGCCCAGCCAGGGTTATCCCTCTCAGGGCGGACAGGGCCCCCTCGGCGGTCCGGGGGGTGCCGCTCCGCAGGGTCCGACGGCGAAGACCGGGATGTCGGCGGGGCTCAAGAAGGGCCTGATCATCGGCACCGCGGCGGTTGTCCTGGTGGGCGGCGGTGTCGGTGCGTTCATCGCGGCTGACCCGCTCGGTTTCCGTTCGGCGGATACGGCGGTCGCCAAGATGGTTCCCGACGATGCCACGGCGTATGTGCATCTCGACATGGCACCCAGCCCCGCGCAGCAGGCCGAGCTGATCCGGTTCGCGCTGAAATTCCCGAGCTTCCGGGAGAACCCGTCGGTACGCGAGGGGGGCGACCTGCGGGAGGCCTATTTCGACAGCTGGATGGACGAACACCCGGGCTGCTCCAACGTGACCTTCGATGCCGATATCAAGCCCTGGCTGGGTGACAACTTCGCTGCCTTCTGGCGCCCGGCGGAAACCGACCCCACGCTGATCGTGTCCGCCAAGGACAAGGAAGAAGCCGAAGCCGCGGTGAGCAAGCTCAATGCCTGCGGCGCCGTCACCGCCAACTCCACGGCCTATCGCGACGGGCACCTCATCGTGTCGCCCGCGGCCGGCGGGGCCGAGCGCACCTCGGGCGATGCCCTCACCGCCAGCCTGGCCGACAAGGCCGAGTTCAAGGAAGACTTCGCCAAGCTCGGCGCCACGGGCCTGGCCTCCGTGTGGTCCTCCGGGCAGGGGGTCGAGGACCTGATTGCTCAGTCCGGTGCTGCTCCCAGCACCCCGACCGGCAACAACACGCTGCGTTCCCTGGCGGGCACGATCCGCTTCAGCGGGGGCAACCCGGAAGCGGTCGTGGTGACCAAGTCGACGGAGCCGCTGCCCGTGGCGGCGATCACGAATGTCGGTGATCTGCCCGGCGACACCAGCCTCGCCATCGGCATCGGAGGCGGCAAGAGCATGGTCGGCCCGATCGTCGACAACCTCGACGCCGCTGGCATGGACCCCGAGACCTTCGCCGCCTCCACCGGCCTGCAGCTGCCCGGTGACCTCGAGACCCTCCTGGGCGACGACTTCATCCTCTCGGCCGACCGACTCGACGAACAGTCCCTGAGCGATCCGAGCCGCGCGCCGATCGGGCTGAGCATCAAGACCGATGCCAGCAAGCTCAAGGTGCTCGTCGATCGCTTCGGCAACTCGGGCCTGCCCCTCGTCCAGCGGGACAGCAACGGCATCAGCTATCTGGCCATGAACCCCGACTATGCGTCCAAGCTCCAGAATCCGGGTTCGCGCCTGAAGGACAGCCCCGGCTTCCAGGCCGCCGTCGCGGAACCGGGCAAGGCGCAGATGGTTGCCTATTGGGACATGACCGCCTATGCGGACCTCCTCAGCGCGGAGGCCGATCCCGAGGATCGCGCCGACCTCGCGGTGCTGCAGTCCGTCGGCCTTTCGAGCTTCAATGACGGCGGTGACTACACGCGGGTAGTGGCTCGGATGACCGCCCGCTGAGTTTGCATCGGCGTACGCCGCAGGGCCCGGACCAGACGTTGGTCCGGGCCCTTCGCGTTGCTCAGACGGGGTTGTGCGTCACTCCGCGAGGAAGTTGGCAACCAACTGGGAGAACTCGCCGGCCTTCTCGATCTGCGTCCAGTGACCACACTGACCATAGACATGGAGCTGGGAGTTGTCGATGAGCTGGTGGAAGCGATAGGCGTTGTCGAGCGGAATCACCTTGTCGTCGCGGCCGTGCACGATGAGGGTGGGCGCGGTGATGCCGGCGATCTGATCCTCGGGCGTGGCCAGATCCTCGATGCCGTTCTGGCGGGGTGCGGGGAACATCTGTGAGAAGGACTCGTGGAAGCCGGGACGGATGGACGCCTCATATCTCATCCGGGCCAGCTCGGCGTTGTTGCCGAGTTCCTCCGACCAGGCGAAGACCTTCATGAGTTCCTGCATGTTCTCCAGCGACGGGTCATAGCCCCACACCGCGTCGAGGCCGTCGGTCAGCGGGAACGAGATCCCGGCAGCGCCCATGAGGATCAGCTTGTCGATGCGCTCGGGCTGATGGACGGCCATCGAGATGGCGAGGCCACCGCCGAAGGAGTTCCCGACAAGGGAGAACTTCTCGAGGCCGAGCGCATCCGCGAACCCGAGCAGGTGGGTGCGCCAGTTCTCCATGTTGTATTCGTAGCCGTCTGGCCGATCCGTGAAACCGAACCCGACGATGTCAGGCGCGATGACGTCGTAGCGCTCAGCCAGCGACGGCAGGATCAGACGCCAGTTGGCCCAAGCCGACACGCCGGGGCCGGAGCCGTGGATCAGGAACACGGGCTCGCCGGAACCCATCCGGTGGTAGTTCGTGGTGATGCCGTTGACGTCGATCGACTGACCGATTTCAGGATTCTCTTCCGCCATATCGGCATCCTATTGATCACGATGCTTCGCGGATAGTCTCCCGAAACGACTGACAGAACTTCACGTTCATCTCGACCGGAGTTTCCAATTCGAGCGTGCGCGACACCGTGCAGAGCTTCTCGTGCGACAGCTGAAGAACGCGTTCGACCATCGACTTGGCCTCCGCGCCTTCCTGGGTGTCGGGGAAGCGCATCGAGAAGGTGAGCTGGACGTCCTCCAGATGATTGCCGCCCTCACTCGACTTGGTTGCCTGCACCCCGGCCTTGAAGACCTCGGGCTCGGCGTGGCGCGTCGTTGCGGAATCCACATCGATTGCGGAACACCCCGCAAGCGCAGCCAGCAGCAACTCCACCGGAGAGAACAAATCGTGGCCGTGGCCCAGTTCGATCTCGACGCCGTTGCGGTTCATGGCGAGATAGCGGCCCTGAGCCGTTCTGACAAGGTGAACGAAAGCCTGTTGGTTCACAGTCATTGACCTGCTCCTTTGCGGTCATCGCGTCCCTGCGGCGATTGTAGACCCGCCTCCCTATCAACAGAGGCGTCTTTTGGTGAATGATCCATTGTAGCCGAGTCAAATCTCGGCATCGCCGCTCGCGACGCCCGTCTCACAGGTCAACTGGCGGGGTCGCCGGTGAGGTTACTCGGAGCGAACGACAATGCCGTCGGCATCGGCGTACAGCACGTCACCCGGGACAAAATCCACCCCACCGAGGGAGACGACGACATCACGGTCACCGGCACCGGTCTTGGTGGACTTGCGCGGGTTGGTGCCCAAGGCCTTCACACCGAATTCCATCTCGCGGATGATCGCGGAATCACGGATCGCCCCGTTCACGACCACGCCGGACCAGCCGCTCGAACGGCCGATCTCGGCGATCACGTCGCCCACGAGCGCTGTGTGCAGACTGCCGCCACCGTCGATCACGAGCACCCGGCCTTCGCCGGGCTCCGACAGGATCGACTTGAGAAGCGCGTTGTCCTGGTGGCAACGAACGGTCACGATGCGGCCGGCGAACTGCTCGCGACCGCCCATCGTGCGGAACTGGGTGTCACAACTGCGGACATCAGGGCCGATTTCATCGACGAGGTCTGCGGTGCCCTTGGGTTCGATCATGACCGTGAGCCTAGCGACCGATGTGGTTCTCGATGTGCACGTCCGGCCGGTTCGGGCGGAAGAGGGCGAAGCGGGCGGACGAGGCCGAGCAGTTGCTGCACCGTCGGCATCATGACCGGTGTCCACGTGACGGTGCGGCTGAGATCCAAGCGGTAGCGCGGATGCAGAGGATTGCTGTCGATCAGTTGGAACCCGGTGGCTTCGAGAAAGCCTGCCGGCGGCACCGCACAGCTGGGCAGGGTGTGCGTGCTCTGGACTTCGAGTGCGCGGAACGGCGTACGCGCGATCCGCGCAGCGGCAGCCTGGACGAGCTGGCGACCAACGCCTTGCCCGACGTACTCCGGGACGACCCGGAGTGACATCACCACCGCAGCGTCCGGGTTGAGCCCATAACCACTCTGGGGGCCTGCCCTGGGGACGTGCAGCGGTGACGTCAGGAGGAGGTAGCCGACGATGTGTTCCACGTGAAACATTGCGATGCCGCAGAAGCCCCAGTCGCTTTCCGCGGCCCGCGCCCAGGTGGCGGCACCATTCTCACTTTCAAGTCCGACGTATCTTGCAGCGCCCAACGGGCAGGTCGGACACGTGGTGGGGAGAGCGTGCAGATCCTGTACGCCGATCCGCCGGATTCTTGCCCTCCCTCTCATCGCTGCCTCGGGGCCAAGGAGGACCGCCGCTTTCGGGGCCAGGCGAGACCCACGGCAAACCCGAAGACCAGCGCCAGCACCAGACCCATCAGCAACCAGCCGATTCGACGCGGCGTGGGTTGCAGGAGATCTTCTTCACCGATCATGGTGACGAAGGGACCTTCATAACGCTGGCTCTTCATAGGCCCATCGTAGAATGGCGGGCACCATGACTGAGACCTCCGGTGCCCATTCCGTTCGCCCTGATTCGCGGTGGCGCCGATGAACAAGCGCAAACAGCAGGCCATCATCTGGTCGATCGGCATGTTCGTCACGGCCGTGATGCTGGGGTTGGGGATCTGGCAAGCCGAAGCGTTCAGCAACTCGGGTCGTGATGCCCTGGTCGCCCGCATGCAGGAGCCGCCGGTCAATCTGCTCGACGTGGCCCCCGCCGGCCGGGAACCGGGCGATTCGTATGGGCGTGCGGTCACGGCAACGGGGACCTATCTTGCCGAGCAACAACTCCTGATCCCGGTGCCGGGCGACGAATCACGAGCCCGCGTCCTGACCGCGTTGGAGCTCCCGGACGGCTCAGTCGTCCCGGTGGTGCGGGGTGTTGCGAGTGGTACGCCCAATCCGCCGCCCCCGGGCCAGGTCACGGTGACCGGCATTTTCCTGCCGAGTGAGGGGGAGCCGGAGCGTGAACTTCCGGAGGGCCAGCTCGGGACCATCCGAATGCCTCGGATCGCTCAGATGTGGGATCAAGCTCTCGTGCCGGGGTTCATCGTCCAGGACGAGGCAGGAGCTCAGGCCCAGGACATGCCGGCTGCTCATGTGCAGCTGCCGAGCAACGCGGGTCATGCTCGCAATCAGGGGTATGCCCTGCAATGGTGGATCTTTGCCTTCGCGGCAGTTGCGGCGACTGTGAAGCTGTCCCGCGATGCCGCGACGGGCACGGGATTCATGCGCTCCTCTGTGGATGATTCTGGGGACACTGTGGACAAGTCGGGCCTGTTGTCCACAGCCGACGGCTCCGAGACGGAGAACTGGCCAGTAACGCCAGCGACTACTGTGGAAAAGTCCTCCGGGACGGCGGAGGGTCCGGCCAGAACCGCCGGGACTGACTGAGAACAGGACTCGACTGTGGATACTCGTGCAGTGCGTGGCGCCCTGACGCGCTACCGGATCATGGCCTACATCGTTGGCGTACTGCTGATCGTCCTCATGTGCATCGGGATGCCCCTCAAGTACCTGTCGGATCGACAGGATCTGCAACATGTGGGCGGCATCATCAACATGGTGTGTGGCATCGCCCACGGATGGCTCTACATGCTGCTGCTGATCGCAGCGGTCTATCTCGGCCTCAAGGTGCGCTGGACCTGGAAGCGTCTGCTCCTGATCGCGCTGGCCGGGACCGTTCCGTTCCTGTCGTTCGTGGCGGAACGGTCCGCGACCAAGGACGTCAAGGCCAAACTGGCCCGGGCGGAGGCATCCGCTGCTCAGGCCCGGGTCCCGAGTGATTCGGCGTCGCCGGCTGACCCGAGCGGTTCAACGCCCTCAACCTGACACTTACGTCAGGTTCATCAGCCCGAGAATGCGATCGAGGTCCTCGTCCGAGGCGAACTCGATGACGATCTTGCCCTTGGCCCGACCCTGATCGATGCGTGCCCTGGTGTCGAAGTGATCCACCAGACGCTCGGTGAGCTCGGCGACCCGGGGGGAGATCTCCTTGGGGCCTCGGCTCGCCCGCGGCTCAGCCCCGGTTTCCCCGACGGCGACGATCTCCTCGGTCGCCCGCACTGACAAACCTTCGGCAACGATCCGCTGGGCCAACCGCTCCTGGGAAGGCTGATCCTCCAGCCGGAGTAGTGCCCGGGCATGGCCTGCGCTGAGAACCCCCGCTGCCACGCGCCGCTGAACCGAGGCCGGGAGTTTGAGCAGCCGAATCGTGTTCGAGATCTGGGGGCGGGACCGCTTGATTCGGGTGGAGAGCTCCTCATGGGTGCAGTCGAAATCCTCGAGCAGCTGCTGATAGGCGTTGGCCTCTTCGAGGGGGTTCAGCTGCGCTCGATGCAGGTTCTCCAGCAGCGCGTCGCGAAGCAGATCGTGGTCTTCCGTCTTGCGCACGATGGCAGGGATCGTGGCCTTGCCGGCCTGCTGGGACGCGCGCCAGCGGCGCTCACCCATCACCAGCTCGAACTGGTTGTCCTCCAGCGGCCGGACCACGATCGGCTGGAGCAGCCCGACCTCCTCGATCGACTCGACCAGTTCGGCCAGGGCATCCTCGTCAAACTCGGTGCGGGGCTGCTTCGGGTTGGGCACGACGTGATCGACCGGAATCTCCGCGAAGTACGACCCCTCCGGTGCCCGGCGATAGGACTTCTGGGAGTCGATCACCTCGTCGACCGGCCGATGACGAACCGCACCGGGATCGGTCGACTGAATGAGCTGACCCAGACCGCGGCCGAGACCACCTCGTCGCTGCACCGTCATCGGGACTCCTCCTTGCTCGCGCCACGCTGGGCGATCTCCTCTGCTGCACGCAAATAGCACACAGCGCCAACAGATTCAGGGTGATAGGTGATGACGGTCTGGCCGTAGCTCGGGGCCTCCGAGATCCGAACAGAACGGGGGATCACCGTGTGCAGGGTCTGCGCGGCGAAGTGGGCCCGCACCTCGTCGGTCACCTGGGCAGCGAGGCGTGTTCGGGCATCGAACATCGTCAGCAGCACCGTGCTCAACTGCAGCTCGTCGTTGAGCTCGCCCTTGACCAGATTGATGGTGTTGACCAGCTGCGATACGCCTTCGAGCGCGTAGTACTCACACTGGATCGGGATCAGGATCTCCTTGGCCGCCACGAGAGCATTGAGCGTCAGCAGGCCCAGCGAGGGAGGGCAGTCGAGGAAAATGTAGTCGGCCTCGTTCTCGCGGAGGTACGCCCTCAGGGCCTTCGTCAGCCGGCTCTCCCGCGCGACAGTTGAGACCAACTCGATCTCAGCTGCAGCCAGGTCGATGGTCGCCGGCAGGACCGACAGGCCCGGCGCTTCGGGGGAGTCCTGCACCAAATCCGCGATCGGCACGCCATCAAGAAGAGCCTCGTACGTTCCCGGCGTACCCGACTCATGATCGATGCCCAGGGCGGTGGAAGCGTTGCCCTGAGGATCCAGATCTACGACAAGCACCTTCAGACCGCCCAGCGCGAGGGCCGCAGCCAGGTTGACGGCTGTCGTGGTCTTTCCGACACCGCCCTTCTGGTTGGCCACCACGATGACGCGGGTGTCTGCGGGGGATGGCAGCGGCTCGGCCATCGGTGTTTCACGTGAAACAGCGACATCGGGAACCGGGGTTTCGCCAGAGATCGTTGCCGCCGAGCCTTCCTCCGGCTCATCGAAACGCGCTCGCTTGGGCCCGGCCGGGGGAATGATCCGTGGCGCGGCGGGAGTCTCCATGCCCGCCGGAGTGTCCGTGCCCGCCGAGGTCAGCGCGCCCGCCGCAGTCACCGTGTCCGCCGAGGTCACCGCGCCCGCCGAGGTCAGCGCGTCCGCCGAGGTCAGCGCGTCCGACGAGACCGAGGCCGCCACTCCACCGGACACGACACCATGACTCCCCGCATCGTCGGAACCCGAGGCGGCGTCATCCGACAATGGGGTCTCGTCCACCACATCTGATGCGGCTTCCGTCGGTCCGCCGGTTGAGTAGTGAGGGGCGAGGGCGGTAGCAGTCGACGCGGGAGCAACTCCCTGATCGGCCGCGCTGGGAGCCTGGTGCTCGTCTTCCTGGTCGCTCCTGCCGTCGCTGGCGGGGCCCGTGGGCCAACCCAAACCCTGGGGGACAGGCGCCAAGTTCTGGGGCCAGCCGAGTCCTCGCTGGTCTGCGACGGTCATGACAGCCTTCCTCTTGACGTGCTGTGCGGTGAGTCAGCGTACCCGAGTCGCGCACCCTGACCGTCCTCACTGCCTGCACCGGTCATGGCCATGGTTTCACGTGAAACACAAACATGTAGTTCCCACCCCGAACGTCCCTACCATCTTCATCTGCGGAGGATTCCGAATCGGGTGTGGCGTAGGGGTTTGCGGTCGGGGTCCCAGCCTCGGGGTGGGGTGATCACCGGGAGCCGGTCGGGGCCGAGGCGGACATGCCAACGGTCCGGGTCGTCGTCATCCCAGGTGTTGTGGCGGCCGGGTTCGCACTTGCGGTGATGCCGGGGACAGAGCAGGACGAGATTGTCGAGGCTGGTGACGCCGCCGGCCCACCAGTGAGGTCGGCCGGGGGCGCGGTTTCCGGATTGCTCCGGATCCGTTTCCCCCGACCGCCTGCCCGAACCGGACGTGCGGCTTTCACCGCATCCGGCTCTCCACGAGTTGCGTGGGGTGTGCGTTCGTGCATGGGGCCCAAGGCGTGGGTATCGCGGTTCCCCGATAGCGATAACGAATGATCGTCATCGTGGTGGGTTTCCATGGACTCACGCCGTCCTCAGCGCTCGGCCACCATCGATGGATGGTGAAATAGCGCTTTCGGAGCCACTTCGCAGAGCGACGGGGGTGTCGTTTGCGTAGCCATCGCCAGATGCTCCACCACAGGTGGTGTTGGAGATCGTGGTAGGCCGCGCTGGACGCCCCATGCCGGAAGTAGAGGGCCCACCCGCGAGTGATACTGCTGAGGCGGCCGAAAACCTCGCTCACGGTGCTACTGGTGATCTGGTCGGTGACGGCGTTGACTTTCCGTCTGATCGAAGCCATCGACTTCTGCGACGGATATGTATAGACGTGTCGCCTATTGCTTCCCCTCTGGTAGTGCCGCCGGATGCGGAACCCCAAGAAGTCGAAGCCCTCGTCAATATGGACGACCTGGGTCTTCTCCGGCGCGAGCCGGAGACCGACCTCGGCCAGGACGTCGGCGATCTCGTCCCACAAGGCATGCGCATGCTGTTGGTTACCGAAGACCAACACCACGAAGTCGTCGGCATACCGGACCAGCCGGTAGGTCGCGCCTCCACGAAGCCGATGTCGATATCGGGCCGTAGCATTGCGCAGCAGTCCTGCCTTGGTTGCGAAGTGCTCATCCAGCACTCCTAGGGCGAGATTGGCCAGCAGCGGCGAAAGAATGCCGCCCTGGGGGGTGCCGGTGTGGGTCTCTCGGTTGACCCCGTTTTCGTCCAGCAGGCCCGCCTTCAAGAACGCCTTCACCAGCGCCAGGACACGCTTGTCCCCGATTCGTCGTCGCAGCCGGTCCATCAGGGCCGGGTGGTCGATTTCGTCGAAACAAGCTGCAATGTCGCCCTCGAACACCCACTCATAGCCGGTGCGGGCGAACAGGCGGATCTCTTCGATCGCGTCCTGGGCTCGGCGTTTGGGACGGAACCCATAGCTGCACGGCTGGAAGTCGGCCTCCAAGATTGGTTCCAACACCAGCTTCAAAGATGCCTGCACCACTCGGTCCCGCACGGTCGGGATTCCCAACCGGCGGAGCTTTCCTCCGGACTTGGGAATCATCCGCTCCCGCACCGGGAGCGGTTCGAACGTGCGGTTCCGTAGATCGTCGCGCAGATTGGCCAGGAAACCGTCCACTCCGCGAACGGAGCGTTCAATTTCACGAGCTGTTGCGCCATCAATCCCAGCACTGCGGGCACCCTTGTTACCCCGGACCCGTTCCCACGCCGTAGCGAGGAAAGCCGGATCCGCCACAAGGTTGAACAGATCATCGAACCGGCGGCTTGAGTCAGCCACCGCCCAACGGTGGAACTTGGTCTGAATCCCCAGTACCCGCAGTTCCGCCCTCACCGGGCTTTCCAGCACGACGGCCATATTCATTGCCGTATCTCCTGGCATGACAGTGCCTCCTTCCTAACTCGCTGCCGCCCTTCGCCCTGTGACCGGCTTTCCCGGACTCCGACTACTACGGCGGCTCCGCCCCATCCCGGCACTTCAGCCGACGGTGTGCCTATCCCGATGCCCCGGCTGGCTGCCAAGACACCAGGAACGTCACCGGGATGGTTCCCGTGTTCACTTGCTACCGATCGACGAGGGAGGAGCCCAGCTTTACCCCGACGGCCCCCACAACTACGCCGCAGACTTTCATCGTGGGCAGTCCGGGCCGATGGCTTCGACCCGGCCGGACGCCGCGCCCAGCCTCCTTGCGACGTGCACCGCACACCGGCCCCTATCCACCAGATTTGAGCCGGCTCCACTTACCGAGGCTTCACACACTGGTTCCTCGCGTACTCCTTCTCGTCTTGCTCACCGGACCCGGCCTGTCTGGTGATTCCAGACCGTCCCGACTTTGTCAGGGCTGCTTCCCGCCCAACCCGACACCTCTCGAGTCAGACTGCCCTCAGCTTCACCGAGCCGCTGCGACGGCACGGCCACGAAGGTCTCTCACCTCCGTTCGGTAAACAAGCGCCTCACGGCGCACGGGCTGAATATGGTGCGCTTCACACTCCGCCGGGCCCCGATCACAACCCGGAAAGACACACCCACCATCCCGGGCGACCAACGCCGCCCGCAGGTGCGGGTTCACCAGCCGCTCGGCCCGCCCCACATCCAGCGGAATCCCCAGCGAGTTGAGCACCATCGGGATCACATCGCAGTCACACGCCAACCGCCGCGCCTCCAGTGCGGTGATCGGATGCCCGGAGTTCAGCGCCATGTGACCGAGCCCGCCGACCAGATCCTCCAGCTTCAGGTGCACATTCACCCGCGGCCGGTCCCCACCATGCATCGGCGCATCACGATGCACCTGATGGGCGCGGACCAGCTCCATCAACGCATCCGCCAGCAGGAGTTTCTTGTTCCGTGGGGCCTGCTCCACCCCTTCGTCATCGACCTGGCGTTTCCACGCCGACTCCGCATGCGCGTTCAGGATCGCCGCCAGCTCTTCACCATCACTGGTCGGGAGCTGGCCCTTGATATGCATCGTGCCGTGACCGTCGTCCGCCAGGGACAAGCCGCGGTTCTTCCGGGCCCGTTCCTCCTCCCGGGCCAACCGGTCGGCCTCGATCTCCTCCGCCCGCTCCGGCGCCTCATGCTCCAGGACCCGCCACCCCGCCACCATCAGCTCACCCGGATCCAGCGACCCGGCCAGCTCCACCAACGACGCTTCACACCTTTCGAGAACTTCAGTGCCGAGATCATCCGGAAGCTGGCTCAACGCGTACGCGATCGCGGACCCTTGCTCACCCGAGACTGCGCCGGTGGCTTCGGCGGCCGTCAACTCGGCGTACCCACCCCGGCGCACCGCGTCCTTCACAATCAACCGACACTTCGCCAACGTGTAACCCAGACCCCGATGCAAATATTCGGCCGGGTTCGCCTTCGCCTCATTCTCCGCAGCCTCGCGCTCCACCATGGCCCGGATCGCGACCGCCCGCGCGGCCTCCACCAACCCCAACGCCTTGTCCGTCGCCGACACCAGATCCAGCACCGCCCGATCGGTCAACAACCCCAACCCCGGCTCCGCAAGCGCGCCCAAAGCCAGCGCGGTGATCACACCGATCGCCTCACCCAGCCCCGCCGCACTGGTGTTTTCCATGGTCCAAGTCAACCCGGGCCCACTGACACTTTTCGCTCACCCGCACGAATCCTTCCGGAACCGGAAGCACTACTCGACGGACAGCTCCCAGCGCCCGTTGGCGGTGATAGCCACGACGGCAGGCAGCTCGACATCAACGACAGCCTCGCCGGCCTCATCGGTGCCGAAGACCTTGAACCCGGTCTTGGGCGCAAAGGCGGCGGCCCGGATGTTGATGCTCGCCCCCGGATAGGCGGGCTCGAATCGATAGCGAATCCTGGTCCCCTCATCCATCATCGCGAACACGGTCGAGCCGTCGCCCTGCTGCTTCCCGGTCACCTGCCGCGCCAGGCCCCAGTCGTAGAACCGGATCTCCCACGATCCCTTCGTTCGGATCTGTGCCACTCCTGACCGATCCGATCGAGAGATGGTCAGGAGATAGGACCCCTCCAACGGCGCCTGTCCGTTGGCCCACGAGCTGTTGCGTTCTCCGACCACCGAGTTGAGGAAGACCTGGCCCTCACACTTGCGACAGTCCAGATCGGCAGCCATCGCAAAATCTCCATCGATCGTGAACGCAATATCCATATCGCCCTCACCCTTCACAGTGCGGGATTCCATGTCGGGCACCGAAACCGTGCGGGTGTTGGGGACCGGCGAGAACGACGGCTTCGGCGTCGCGGTGGGCTTGGGGGAAGCGCTTGGCGTACGCGTCACGGTCGGGCTATGCGTGGCCGCCGGCGTACTCGACACAGTCGGAGTGGGATCACCACGCCCCGCCACGACGATCGGCTTGATCACGGCACAGGCGGAGAGAACGGGAAGAAGAAGAAGAAGTACCCCGATTCGCCAGATCCATCGCCCAGTCACAAGACCAGCCTAGGAGCGATCCGGTCAACTGAATCGAATCAGGCGCGGCGGACCCGAACGACGGAGGTGACCTCGGACTCGGGATGAGCACGTACGCCGACGATCTCGGCGGCCAGCTTGTTCTTCTTCAGGAACCCCTGCACGGCAGCCACCTCGTCGGCAGCGGAAGAACCCTTCAACGCGAGCACTTCGCCGCGGCGCCCCAGCAGACCCAGCACCCACGGCAACAGCTTCTCCAACGGGGCGACAGCGCGACAGGTCACGATGTCGAACTTGCCGTCATAGTCTTCGGCGCGGCCACGTTCCACAGCCACGCGCTCACTTATCCCCAAGTTGTCCACAGCCTGCGTCAGGAAGTTGTACCGCCGCAGCAACGGTTCCAGAAGCGTGACGCCCAGGTCGGGACGCTGAATCGCCAGGGGTACGCCCGGTAGGCCAGCTCCCGAACCCACATCCACCACATCGGCACCCTCCGGCACCAGATCAGCGAACGCCACGGAGTTGAGCAGGTGACGCTCCCACAGTCGGGGCACCTCACGAGGGCCGATCAACCCCCACTCGGTGCCCTGACCGGCCAGGAGATCGTGATAGGCCTCGGCCAGCTCGAACCGGGCACCGAACACCTCGCGGGCGATCCTCTCCGAATCGCCCGCGACGTTGTCGTTCTGATCTTCGCTCACGCCGGCATGACCACGACGCGACGGTTCGGCTCCTCGCCGTCCGACTCACTGTTGAGCCCGGCAGCCGCCACGACATCGTGGACGATCTTGCGCTCGAACGGATTCATCGGCGACAGGCGTACCGCCTCGCCGGAGGCCTTCGCCTCCTCGACCGCATCGCTGGCCAGGTCGGTCAGCTCCGCGCGGCGCTTCTCGCGATGTCCGGCGATATCCAGCATCAACCGGGACCGCTTCCCGGTCTCGGTCATGACCGCCAGCCGGCTCAGTTCCTGCAGGGCTTCCAGGACCTCGCCGTCCTTGCCGACCAGCAGGTTGGCGTCGGTCACGATCGAGATATGGGCCCGGCCCCCCTCGGTGAAGGTGTCGATATCACCGTCGAGGTCGGCGATGTCGAGCAGCTCCTCGAGGTAGTCGGCCGCGATGTCACCCTCTTCGTCGAGCGCGATCAGCTTCGCCGAACGCCCCTTGCGGCCGGAGCCGCCAGAGCCTTCGTCACCCTCCGAATCCTCGTCCTCCGAGTCGTCCTCATCGTCGGACTCATCGTCTTCGGATTCGTCGTCCTCGACGTCAGCTTCGGACTCATCGGAGTCCCGGATCTCATCGTCGAGATCATCGGTCGCAGCAGCGGCTTCGGGAGCCGTCGTCTCATCGACCTGCTGGTCTTCAGGCACGTCGGCATCGTTGGTCAGATCGGGCACGGGCATATCTCCTTCTTCGGAACCGCAGCATCAGCGCGGGTGGCCTTGGGTCGGCCGGGGAAAGGACTGAGGGGTTATCGCTTGCGATTCGACCGGGTCTGGCGCCGCGGCTGCTGCCGCTGTACGCGCGGGGTGTTCGGATCCCCGGCCGCGAGTTCCTCGTTGGTCGGCTCGACGGGCGTCTCGGTCGCAACAGCGGCGGCCTTGGCCTTCTTCGGCGGGCGGACGCCCGGGCGCAGGGTCGCCGGGTCATGACCCTTCATGCGCATGCGCGCTTCCCAGGCGGCGTACGCCGGCGTACCCGGAGTGGGGGACTGTCGAATCACATAGAACTGCTGGCCCATCGACCACAGGTTGGAGGCGGTCCAATAGATCAGCACGCCGATCGGGAACGCGACGCCGCCGACACCGAAGACGATCGGCAACACATAGAGCATCATCTTCTGCTGCTGCGCCATGGGGCCGGTCATCGCGTCCGGGGGCATGTTCTTGCCCATGAGCTGCAGCTGCACATAGAACTGCGTACCCACCATGGCGAGAATCAGGATCAGCGCCAGGATCTGCTCGGCTCCGAACTGGTTGAGCGGCAGGAAGGTGCCGGCGATCCGGGCCCCGAAGATGGTCGCCTGGGCGACCGAATCCGCGAGCTCCTGCGTCATGAACGTGCCCTTCGGCACACCCCGGGCGGCCGAGTTCAACACCTGGAAGAGGGCGAAGAAGATCGGCATCTGCAACAGGAGCGGGAAGCAGGACGCCATCGGGTTCACACCCTCGTCCTTGTAGAGCTTCATCGTCTCCTGACCGAGCTTCTCCCGGTCATGCGAATATTTCTTCTGGAGCTCACGCACCTTGGGCTGCAAGAGCTGCATGTTGCGCGACGAGCGGATCTGCTTGACGAACAGCGGGATGAGCAGCGTCCGGATGACGATGGTCAGCAGGATGATCGACAGCGTCCAGGTGAGGCCGGAGTCTGCACCGAAGAGCGGCGAGAACAGGTTGTGCGCCAACACGAGCAGACCGGACACCGCCCAATAGAGCGGGGCCATCAACGTGTCCCAGAACCCCGCCATGGGGGCAAGCAGGACCAGATTCTCCATCAGTTCACACCTCGGGTGTCGTGATTCACCACGGAGCGGGGCTCCGTCGGGTCAGGTTCAACAGTGCTTGGTTCAACACCAGTGTTTCCAGTCTCCCCAACCCTGTCGCCCGGCCGGGCCGAGTCAGGGGGAGATCCGGGTTGCGTGTCGGAGGCGAGCTTCTGCTCGCGCTCCCATTCTTCAGCTGCCGGGGTCCCCGGGACGGGGTCATAGCCTCCGTGCGACCACGGGTTGCAGCGCGCGATCCGGCTGATGGTCAACCACGATCCCTTCAGCGCGCCGTGCACCCGGACGGCCTCCAAGCCGTACGCCGAACAGCTCGGGTAGTACTTGCAGACGTTGCCGTAGAGCGGGCTGATCACGGCGCGCCACAGCTTGATGAAGCCGATCAGCAACCACTTCATGACGTCCGTCCCAGCTTGTCGAGACACGAACTCCAGGCGCCACCCAGATCGCGTTCCAGCTCGGCATCGGGAGCGGCCGCGGCCGGCAGGGCCCGGACGACCACGCGTACGCCCTCGGGCGTCACGTCCAGAAGCGGACGGGCCAGATGACGCAGACGGCGCTTGACCCGGTTGCGGATGACCGCGTTGCCGACAGCCTTCGACACCACAAACCCGACTCGAACGCCTGTGGACGTCGGGTCGGGTCGATGGATGCTCACCACGAGCGTGGGTCTGCCGGCGCGGACGCCGGACCGGATCGTGCGCCGGAATTCCTGCGCAGATCTGAGCCGGAACGCACCAGGCAGCACGGGGTGCCGGCGGGGTCAGCCAGCCAGCTTGTCGCGGCCCTTGCGGCGACGGGCGGCAAGGATGGCGCGGCCCGCACGGGTCCGCATGCGGAGGCGGAAACCATGGGTGCGGCTGCGGCGCCGGTTGCTCGGCTGGAAAGTGCGCTTGCTCACAGGAGGACCCTATTCATTCGTATTCGTCGGACAGTGTCGGCGCCGGAGGGGCGCACAAAAGATTGGCCGGGCGAACCGGCGACCTCATTACGGTACGCGCGCCTGCGCCCTCCGTCAAACGGAGCGGCCCCGTCTCACGAGTCCACTCGACACGCCGATGGATCGTCTCAGCTATGTTGCGATCATGAAATGGTCTGTTCTAACGTCGTCGAATCTGAGCGACTCCGACCCGTTCAGTGGCGATGGGCCGCGAGCCTCCTGCTAAGAGCAGCCACTCTTCGGTCTCGGGGGCTGCCTGAATTCCGGGGTACCCACAGCCTGTGGATAAAGTTGTGGGAAAGTCGGAATTGCCGACGCAAGACTCCTTGCGACGGCGCAGACAGACATTTCGGGGTGCGTGTTGAATGATTTCCATCAGGCAGATGCTCGTCAAGGGTCTGGCCACGATGAGTCGTCAGCATCCGTAGGCAGTCTTCACGACGCC